>NZ_NOXY01000032.1:0-198253 GCF_002258735.1 Rhodococcus sp. WWJCD1 | reverse complement strand
GGGGCGATGTAGGCCTCGATGCCGATGATCGGTTTGATACCGGCCTTCTTGGCCTCGTTGTAGAACTCGCTGGCTCCGTACATGTTGCCGTGGTCGGTCATCCCGACCGCCGTCATCTCCAACCGCGCCGCCTCGGCGAACATCGCCCCGATCTTGGCGGCACCGTCGAGCATCGAATATTCGGTGTGGTTGTGCAAATGCACGAACGACGTTCGACTCATGGTCACCCCGATCAGCTAAGAACGCCTACTGGTTGTCGGGATCACCTCGTCCCTAGCAGCCATATGACCAGCTAGGGTCACACTGAGTCGAACAATCGACACGCGTAGTCGAACAACTGTTAGATGTAGAGCAGGTGGCGAAGTTGGATCTGGATCTGTCCGCGCTACGCGCGATGGTCGCTATTGCCGATGAGGGTCAGTTCAGTCTGGCTGCGTCTCTGTTGGGTGTAAGTCAGCAGGCGGTGTCCAAGCGAATCGCCAAGCTTGAGGGCCAACTCGGCACTCGTTTGTTCGAGCGGCAGACCGGCAACGTCGCGCTGACCGTTCACGGTGCTCGCTTTCTGCCGCACGCGCGCACAGTCCTCACATCGGCCGACACAGCAATCGCAGCGGTGCGAGAACTGCAGGTACTCCGTGTGGCGGTGCATGGTGCCCAGATCGTCGACGGAAACCTGATGAGGTTTTACTTGGAGAGGCACCCGGACGCCCAGATCGAGCTCATCATGATGGGACCGTTGAAGACATCGCGAGACGCGGTGGTCGCCGGCCGAGTGGATGTTGCATTCGCCCGCCATAATTGGAGTGCTCATCGTTTGCCGACCTATGTCAATGCTGCGCCGGCCTACCTCGACGCTCTGCATCTGTTGGTCGGTAGCGGCCATCCGCTCGCGCAACGCGACCACATCGAGTTCGACGACCTCGCAGACCTCACCGCATGGGTGCCCGGAGCTGGATTCGACTCCGAAGTGGGCGACTTCTACCGCCAGCTGAGCGACAGTTGCGGCGTCACAATCAACTCCGAGCGGCACCCCGGCGGGATAGGTTTCACCAACATTCTCGACCGCATCGCGGACTCGCAGGCGTTGGTCACTTTCGGCGGCGAAGGAACCACAACGCCGTGGCATCCCAATATTCGTCGTGTACCCATAGTGAACCCCACGCCCGCCTACCCCATGGCACTGCTGTGGCGAGAGACAGCAAGCTCGCATCCTGCGCTCAACTCGTTGATCGACTTCGTCGCCGGCAGCTACCGCAGCAACGAAACGAGTTCCCTATGGCTGCCAGAACCAGATCGCGCATTGTTCCGAAAATGACCGCCGCACCACGCAGGTGCGCACTCCACTCAAGAGGGCTCGCCGAAAGCCGTTGCATTACAACGCAATATGAGAAGAACAAGCCTTTGGCAAGCACCACGCCCGCAGCCCAGAATCAGTCAAATCGATTGCAACAACAACAGTTCACTGGCTAGAGACCTTCGGAGCGGACTTTGAGAGGTGTCCCGTCGCGGAAGGAGCCTCCGGACGAGCCTGCCACGGTGAGCGCCACGTTTTGTGCACGGATGGACAGATGTCCACGTACTGTTGCCCACCATGCCGAGACCTGGTTGGCGTGTTTGTATCACTCCACACGAGTTGGTGCCGCGGCCAGCGGTGCCGGACACAAATTTGGAGTGGCCTGGGTTCGCGCGGCCAGAGTTGGTGGCCGGCACGCCGTTCCTCATTGACCCATCATTTGAGTATGACATCGAGTTGAATGCCTTCTTCAGATCAGTCGATATGCAGGCGAAGGCGCGCCACACCCAGGTGGGCTACGCCCGCGATCTAGCCGCGTTTTTGAACTTCGTTGCTGTCTCACGAGACAGAGCTCGTTGGTGCGACGTCAACGAGGCTGACCATCTGGCGTACTGGCGCTGGCGCAGGATCGACTCTCAAGGGCCGCACATACAAGGTGCGACATGGGACCGAGAGGTTGCCGCAGTCGACAAGTTCTATCGATGGCAGGTCCGCGCGGGCCATATATTGAACAACCCTGTGCCGCAGAGAGTTCGACGACCAATGCCGTTCGGCGCGGGCCTCGTCCGTCATGACTCTTCGACCACAACACCGGCAACCTACTCGCACGATGCCGCGACGGATCGTATCGAGTGGCTCCCACCCCAGTCCTACCGTTTATGGCGCGATGTCGGGATTCGCGGATATCGCGCCGACGGTGTCCACGACACCGGGTTTCGCGGTCGCTGGGCGGCGCGCAATGCATCATTCTGCGACTTGATGGTGCGCACCGGCATGCGGTTGTCCGAGCAAGCGGCGCTGACGGTATTCGATGTGCCAACAGCTCGCGGTCTCGGGGGCTATCAACGTTTTTGGCTGCCGACGGCCATCGCCAAAGGTCGTTCGGCCCGCCGAGTCTACGTTCCTGAATCCGTGATCGCCGACCTGATCGGGTACGCGACACTCGATCGCGCGGAGGTCATCGCCCGCGCACGCGCCTGCGGACGGTACGAACAGGTTCGCCGCCCGCTCGTGATCCCTGATCCGCATTCGCCGGTCGTCGTACAGACTCGGTCCGGTCTGCGATCGACCGTGAAAGTTTCCAACCTCGATGCCGACGAACGACGCCGCTTGCTCATCGACGGGCCCGATGGCTTGACGCCGGCCGCGTTCTGGCTGTCGGAGTTCGGCACCCCCATCGCGGTCTCGACCTGGAAAGACATGTTCGCAGTCGCCAACACACGGTGTCGTCGAGCAGGAGTTCCTCTGACTGCACATGCTCACCGCCTGCGGCACACGTTCGCGGTGGTGACTCTGGAACAGCTACAGCGCGGACATATCAGCGCGATGACCGAAATGACTGCCGAACAGCGAGGGCAATGGACACAGATCTTCGGTGACCCTCTGGACTGGGTGCGACGTCGCCTCGGACACCGCTCCGTGGTGACAACACAGATCTACTTACACGCGCTGTCGGAATTGGAAATGGAAACGCGAATGATGTTGGTGCCCAACACATGGGAAGATCCCCGCGACACTCCACTCGACGTCTTCGACGTCGCCACTGAGAACAAAACACAGTGAACGGTCGCGGCAGTACCGGCACCGGGCGCCGCGCGATGCTCCCATCTGGCCCGTACACACCGACCGAAGGCGAACACGCCATCGCCTCCGGCCTCACGGTCCGATTCGATGGTGAAGACGGCCGGACTCTGCTGGTGGACGTCGCGAAGATGGCGCTGCCCGGTTGGCACACGGCAGTTGCAGAGGCTCTGGCCCTTGCCCTCGGGGCGACGGGACGCAGCAGGACGCTCAGCTCAGCGAAGGGACTGGTTACGAGGGTGCGATCCATGCTGCGATCCCTCTCGGAACTGCCGGATCCACCGACCGGACCACCGTTGCTGGAGACCGCCCACCTCCAATCTGTCTACAACCAGCGCAGAATCACGCAGAAGGACGTCTACGCCTGGCGAGGCATCGCACTTTTCGGACAGTTCCTGACGTTGCCACCGCTGGTCGATACGGTGAATTCATCAGTGATCGACTACACCTGCCGCCAAATCGGGCAGACCCGGATTGGCCAACCTGGCTACTCGGACGGAGAGTTCGATCGTATTCTCTCAGCCGCTCGGTCAGACATCACCGCATTGCGCGATCGAATTCGACTCTCGGAAGCTGCAATAGGACAAACGGGTGAACAGGAAGGCTTGGAGGGCGACAAAGAGCTCGTCGCGATTGCGGAATCAGGAGTCGTACCCCCGAGCCGGAGCTTCAGCGCGCACGTCGTCAGACTGGAGCTTGCGAGCCGGCTCTATATGACGATCCGGGACCTCGCGCCAATGCTCGTGTTGATGGTGGCGCTGACCGGCCGCAATATCGAAACCATCAAAGAGCTCCCCTGGGAACACCGAATCCTGGAGACACGCGCCGTCGAAGTTCGTGTCATCAAACGCCGCCGCGGCAATCACCGATGGTTCGAGACCGCGACGTGGGAGATCGGGCCACCGGGTCGCGAACTGCACTATCCCGGCGGTCTTTACCTACTGCTACACGAACTGACCACTCGCAGCAGGAACACTTCTGGCAGCGCATCCGTTTGGTCGATCTGGCGTAGCGGCCACAACACCGGCCTTCGCGGTATCGAAGAACATTTCGACCCATTCGCTCGCGAACTGACCGCGACAGCAATCAACCTTGCCGGATGGCGCACCCGGCATTGCCTCCACGCTGACGTCGTCGACGGAACGCCCCCGGCTCCGCTTGCGGTCACCGGCAACCGGATCAAGACCACGGCAGACGTGCGCCGTACCAAACAGATCGGCGGTCACCTCCCGTCCGCTGCCCGGAGCAACACCATCCCGGTTCTGTTCCGGAACTATCTACGCGGAGACCCGACAACACAGGAATGGGCACACACCGTTGTCGCGGCTGCCGTCAGCGACGCCGAATCGAGCGCTCTGGCAGCACACAGACGAGCGCTGCACGTTGCCGGAGGCACACTGAACGTGCAGCCGGAACGCTCCACCACCGATCCCGATGGTGAAACCCCGTCGACGCATGCAGACGCAGCCGATACCGCCTGGTCAGCGTGCCGGGATCACGAACACCATCCCGCCACCGGGAGAAGCTGTCGCGCATCGTTTCTCGACTGCTTTCACTGCGGAAACTGCGTGGTCACACCGGATCACCTTCCTGGACTGCTCGGATTGCTCGATGCGCTGGCGGCCCGCCGCGATCAGCTGTCGGAGGCCGATTGGTGGGTCCGATACGGACCGACGTGGGCGGCCATCCGCCATGACGTTCTCTCGAAGTTCAATCGGTCCGAGATCCTGGCGGCAACGGAGATCAAACCCACCGATGCACTTCTCGATCTCGTCGAATCACCATGGGAGCAAACATGACCAACGCCCACCCTCAACCGTCGACGTCGCATCCGTTCGACGAACGATGCGTATTGAACGGGCGGCCGGTGCGCCCGGAGACAGAACTCAGCCGAGCTTCCCGATTCGTAGACGACGTCTGGGATCTCAGTCCAGCTTTCTTTCAGCAACATCATGTTGCTCTGATCCTCGACTTCACATCCGTGCCATCTGTCTATCGCACCGTGGCCAAAGAACTTTTCATCGGGCTACTGGGCGGGCCTGCACCCGCCAGAGGACGCGGCTTACCGAAGGTAGCAACGATTGCCTCGATGTTGCCCACGCTACGCCACTTCTTCTCCTGGCTCGCCTCGCGACCCAACCTGCGCCAGCCGCTGCTATCGGAGTTGCAACCTTCCGATTTGATTGCGTACCAACTGCATTTGCTCGCGACGCAACCCACTCTCACGGTTCGTGATCGCTATCGCAGTTCGGTTCGGTCGCTCTATCGCTACCGCGGACTCATGGTTACCGATCAGCTGACTTTCGACCCGTACCACATCGATGGTTGGAGCGAGTCCGGCGACAGGAGCGGACCAGACAACGCGACCGCCAGAATTCCGGAGGCGGTGCTCGGACCCCTACTCACATGGAGTCTGCGATTCGTCGATGAGTTTGCATCGGACATTCTCGCGGCAGACCGCGAGTGGCGACGAGTTCGATTGGGACAAGGGTCAATTCCGCCCAAGACGAGACGATGGGTCAAGGAGGAGCTGGACCAACTCATAGCTGAATACCGTGCCGCGGACCGCCCACTACCGGGGCATAACGGACAACCGAGCATTCGCCACCTGTCCCGCATGCTTGGATGCGATCGCACGACCTTGCGGACCTACCGCCACCTCATCGAAGACACAGCTCGACTGGTCGGGGTCGACAACGACGTCTCGTGTGACGTGGTGATCAACGGACGGATCAACGGGTCCCCCTGGATCGACCGCATCCTGTTCAATCGACGTGATCGTCAAGCCGGGATCTTGCACCTGCTGTCGGCGCTGAGCGCAGCCTGCTACGTCATTATTGCGTTCCTGTCCGGCATGCGTGACAGCGAGATCAAGCATCTGCAGCGGGGCTGCATCAGCGTCAAACGTGACCCTCACGGCAGGCCCTACCGGTGGATGATGACCAGCCTCGCGTTCAAAGGTGAACGCGACCCCACCGGAGTGCAAGTGACCTGGGTTGTCGGCGCTCCGGCCGCCCGCGCCGTGGCGGTCCTCGAACTCCTCCAACCCGGTAACGAAACCCGGCTGTTCGCACCCTCAACTCATGGCACCGCAGTGCGGATCGGCAAAACCGCCGCCCACGTCAATTTGACCAAGACCACGAACGACCACATCAACAATCTGGTGTCCTGGATCGACGGCTATTGTCGCGCACATGGTCTCGCAGAGAACATACCGGCTGTGAATGCCCAAACCTGGCGGCTGACAACCCGCCAGTTCAGACGAACGCTCGCCTGGTTCATCGCACGCCAACCCGGCGGATCCATTGCCGGAGCAATTCAATATCGCCACCAAGCTGTCCAGATGTTCGAGGGCTACGCCGGCACATCGGATAGCGGTTTCCGCGCCGAAGTCGAGTCAGAGGTGGCCCTTGCCCGAGGGGAGGGTCTGATGGCAATGATCGATACCCATGAACACACCGATCTCGTTGGACCCGCCGCCGACGAAGCCCGCCGACGTCTGAGCGAGCTCGAGTCGAATATCCGATACCAAGGACAGGTCGTCACCGACCGGCGTCGGCACGACCGCTTGATACGCCGATTCGACCCAGCAATCTATCCAGGCCGATACGCCACCTGCGTCTACGATCCGGACAAGGCACTGTGCACACGCGCACAGAACCTTTCGGGCCAGAACGCGCCGACGCTCGGTGATTGTCGACCGCTCGAATGCCGCAACGTCGCGCTCACCTCAGGCAACCTCGACGAGTTGCGTTCGGAGAGCTCCGATATCGAGCGCGAGCTCGAACGAACACCGTCGCTGCCTCCGTTGCTGCAGCATCGACTACGGCAACGGAGTGAGCAGATAAATCAGTTCGTCGACCGACACGATCCGAACTCAATCCGATGAGTAAACGCATCGACCTCCCGAGCGAGCAGGACGTCCGTCGAGTGATGACAGAGCACCTCGAAGACGCAGCATCGGCCGGCGGCCGCGCCACTGTCATCGGCCTTGCCCGTCGACTGGGTCTGTCCAACGCAACCTTCTGGCGGCACTACCCCGCTATCGCTGCCGAACTCAGAGCCGCTTCCGTCGCAGCTCCCGTCGCCACACGGCATGACGACCGGACCGAACTCCTTGCCTCCAACAAGCGCGTGCAACGAGACAACGCGGCGCTGACTCAAGACCTCACCCTCGCACTGGCCGTCATCCAGCGGCTAACACTCGACAACCACGCCCTACGGAAAGAACTGGAAACAACGTCAGGGGTGATCTCCCTGCAGTCACGCTCGAACTCCGCGGACGCTGTCGTGGGCGCGTGTGGCCGGCAGGACCGCTAAGCCTCGATAAAGCTGCAAGATACTGGCGTCGGGGAGGAAGTATCCTCTGACCAGAATTGATTCGAGTTCTCACACAGCGAATCAGACCAGACCACCGAGTATGTTCACCGCTGTCCTTTTTGAGATGACTCGTTCAGCTTTTGACGTCGGACGGCAGATACACCAACGACAATGCTTGCGATCCCAGCCATGAGGACAAGCGTTGACAGCGGGTCAAATTCATGAGTCTCCACACGCGTGTCAAAATCCTGTGCAGCGCAACGCACGACGACCAGCGGTAGAAGGGGACGACTGGACTCGACGTCGACAGCCCCCGGATAAGCATTCTCGCAAATCTCTGAGGCCGAGCGACCGAGCCCAATCTGGCTGGTCGCCCCAAAAGCAACACCAACGAGCAAGACGCCGACTAGAACCAGCAGGACAGCTGGCCGTAGCCACCGAGAACCTGTATTGCTCATGCGTTCGAAGTCTAGCCGCCGTCGAGTTGGCGGCGGTCACGGTGACCGAATTGTGACCAAACTCGTGTTCGCGTGCCTCTCCAACGGTGGGCAAACTGACCGTACTGTTCGGTTCGTCCTTGATGCCCTTCACTGTGGGAGCTCCATGAAACCGAGCAGGTTACCTCTCAAGTCGCATATTGGCGATCCAAGCCCATTGATCAATGTCCGCTTCAGGCAGCATCGGACGCGAAACTAAATTGTCGCTCGAAGAATGTCACTTATCGGTGCGTTAATTACATCCCTTGCATTGCTAGTTTCTACACCTGGCGTTGCGAACGCCGATCAATTTCGCAACAACCAGTGGGTCCTCGGCTCCATCGAACGCGAATTTATCGATTTCCTTTCGGGCGCTAACCAATACGGCCAAGGCGGCACCTCGAGTATCGGAGAACCCACCAGTGGCGAGCTCTGGGCAGGAAACAGCAACGAGGGGCGGTGGCAGGAATTCGGGTTCACGAATCGCATTTACTGGTCGCCAAATGTCGACCCAAATAAAGGTCGTCAAATCGGCGGCTTGATCATGAACAAGTGGCTCAATTTGCCATCGCGTCAGTACAGAACGTATGTCAACGGCCCGTATCAATACGAGAAGCGAAGCGACGAACGTGGACGACTCGGCTACCCGGTCACACGTGAGAGCCCTGCTTCGGGCGGGCGATACAACAACTTCCAGGGCGGCGCGATTACATACAAGTTCGGAGCCACATCCGCCTATGCCACCTGGGGGAACATTCGCGATCAGTGGGCTGCGCAGAATTACGAGCTTGGACCCTTGGGCTTCCCGAGCAGTGATGAGTACCTGTGTCAAGATGGAACAACGTCCAATGATGGTTACGAGTCATATGGCGCTTCCGGACAGAACTTCCAGAACGGCCAGTATCTGACGTCAGGACGCAAGCCGCCGACATTGGGCTACAGCTCGGTCCTCTTCTCCAAACTCACCTATCAGTCATCTTCCCAATACACGACCGCAATTTCGCAGGCATCCACTGCTTGGAATGCACTTGGGAGCGTCCAGGTTACCCCCTATGACCCTGTGAACCCGACGCTCACTAATGTGGAAATTTCCGACGCCAACCGTCCGGACGTCACATGGGCCGGGCTATACAGCAACACCGACTTTGGGGTGGACACTATTCAAATGAATACAGCGAAGCTCGGTAACGCCAGTAATCAACGGAACGTTATGACACACGAGATGGGTCATGCGCTCGGTTTGGCGCACAACTGCAAAAGTCAGCTGATGGATCCGATTTCAAACTCATCGGTTTTTGCGCCGCAGTTCATGGATCAAGCCGCCTACCGTCAACTCTGGGGATGACATGATGAAGGTCAGAAGTTTAGGATCAAAGTACGGCAGGGTGGGCGTTGCGA
This sequence comes from Rhodococcus sp. WWJCD1, assembly GCF_002258735.1. NCBI lineage: Bacteria > Bacillati > Actinomycetota > Actinomycetes > Mycobacteriales > Nocardiaceae > Rhodococcus > Rhodococcus sp. WWJCD1. The sequence goes on along the minus strand of NZ_NOXY01000032.1, from coordinate 188,965 downwards.
GCTTATTCGCCTGCATTGTATTAGTTGGCTGCAGCACTTCGGCAGGCACGCAACCTGGAGATGCTGGCGCGACTGCCAGCGTGACTACGCGCACACAAGCAGTGGAAATGGACTCGGCTTTCGATGTGACAGACCCTCAGCAGCTTGCCGGTTGGGCCGACGCGGTCTTCGTCGGAACAGTGATTGAGCAAGTCGGTACGAAGGCAGTTGGGCCGTTTCCCGAGACGCAGTTTTCTGTTGAGGTGCTTCAGACCCTAAAGGGTGACGTCGCGGGCCAAATACTCGTCAATCAGCAAGGCGGGTATGGCACCGACGGTACGTTGTACTTACTGGACGATGACCCACTGATCGAGCCGGGAGCAACATACCTTATGTCGGCTGGCTTCTTGCCGTCCGAAAACTGGTACACGGTCGCTCCACGCGCGGGCAAAGTGACGTTGTCAGCAGAGGAAGTTGCTGCCGTCAGCGATGGAACTGCGCGGCGATCAACCGATGAGCCAGCGCCGGTCGCAACAATGCGAGATGCCATCGACAACGAGATTCCGTTCGATCCGAACCGCGAATCGGAGCCCGTCAGCTCCGAACCGCCAGTGCCACCAAGGTAGGTGTGTGTGACTTCAGTCGACTGGACCGGAAGCTGATCTTCACGTCCCACCAGTGCAGTTCGGGGGTGTATGACTTATTCCCGAACTGCACTGACGTTTTAGCCTGTCTTGGCTGTCGACGGGCCAAATCCTCATCCGCGTTGGCTCCGCTACAGCGGCAGCTCATGGTCCGAGCCTGATTCGGGCAGGTATCGAACCTCGTTGGTGATGGCCCGAAACAGCGGGAGACTAATCGGATGCACAGTGGTCAGAGGCAAACCCCGTCTACAATATGTTGACCAGGACTCTCCGAGGTGGATCGACGATGCGGCGCGTGGGGGGATCGAAGCTCACGGGCCAGTTCTCGTACAGGTCGGGGGTCATTGTGCGACCGCCAATCGGTGCGGCCCATGTTCGGCGACTGCGTCGGTGACCGCGGGGGCCCAGCGCAAGCCGTGTTCGCCGAACATCGGTGCGGTGAGGGTGTAGCGGCCTGTGCGCTGGGTGATTCCGCGTCCGTGGACGGTGGTCTCGAGGGTGATCGAGCCGATGCGGCCCCTGCCTTGCTCGATGCCGCCGTAGCCGACGGGGCGAGAGAAAATCGTCAGATCGAGACCAGGCATTCGACCGTCCGTGATTGCGAATACCCCTGCGTGAGTTCGGTTTCGGGCCAGCAGGGCACGTGCGCGGGTCGGCGGTACGTCGCGACCGTGGACGGTGCTGATGACCAGATCGATCCCATCGATGCAGATATTGGCGGCGTCGAGAGGGTCTGCTTGACCGGGGTCGATCAGGGCGATCTTCGACAAGTCCCCGCCGTGTTCCTGGACGGCGAGGAGCCCGAACTTGGGTTGACCGATCAGTGCGACGTGGTGGCCGGCCGCGGTGGCGGTGGCGACGAGTCCGACGAGAATCGATCCGGCACCGGTGATCGACAGGGCCGTTCCGCGGGCCAGCGCGCCGCGTGGCAGCAGTTCCGACAGCGGCATGGGCACCGGCAGGGTTTTGAGGGTTCGTGAGCGCACGGGGCCGCTCAGTGCCCGTTCATCGCCGTCGGTCGCGGCGGCCTGCGCGTTCGGCTGCGAGGGGGCGAATGCGGGCGAGTCGTCGGAGTCGGTGGGTGCGTGGTCGCGGCGTCCGGGGATCGCGGCCATGCTGCGGCGAAGAGCGGCGAGCTGTGCAGCCTTGTCCAGGCTGGTCAGGTCGGGAATCGTGTCGGCGATACCGGCCATGAGTGCGACCTTTCGCCGAACGGATCAGTGCCCTCAATCTATGCGAACATACGTTCGATGTCGAACTACCTGCGTGTGCCCGAAGCTGGCCCTGGTTCGCGAACCCTAGCGGCGTTCGCGAGGTGGTCGAGGGAGAGTTCGGGGTCGGCCGTCAGGTGGCGATGTTCGGCGAGCAGACGCCTGACGTGATCGAGGTCCGCGCGCACGGCCGGGTCGTCGGGGTCGTAGCCCTCGTCGATGATGGCGGCGCGTTCGTCTGGGTCCATGTCTAGTTCGACGCAGCAGCGCCGGGCGCGGTTCCCGTGTCGTAGATCAGGTCGTCAGAGCCGTCGTAACGGAGGCGCGCGAGTTCACCATTTCCTGATCCTGCTCGCCGTGGCGAGCCGGTCCCTGGCTAGATTCAGGGACCGGCGCGCCCCTGGTGTCTTTATGGCCGCTCATAAAATCCCGTGCGGGCGGCGGTCACGACGGATAGATCACTTTCATGGCGGCCAGCAAGCTCAGACTGTCCGAGTCCAGGTAGATGGACCAGTAGCTGTCGACGAGCGCGAAGTGGATTCCCAACCCCGAGCCGCCCCGAGCAAGAACCTGAAGGGTCTCGTCGTATCCGATGGTCAGTTCCGAGTTGTAGGTCCCTCCTGCAATCGCGTCGTACCTGTCCCGCAGATCGGTGACGACCATCGCCGGCCAAACCGGTACTGACCTTTTTCTCAGATCCTCTCGCAGTTGCTGGACCGTCGGCGAGTCGTCTGCGTTGTCTGCTGCGGCGATCAAATCCTCGCTTCGGACCTGCGGCTTTTCTATAGTTTGCACTGCTCCGGCACCGCGGTACACCCCATCCAGGTCCGCGCCGGAACGGAGGTCGTCGAAGCTCAGATTTGCGATAGACAAGTTGTTCTCGATTACCGCAAGCCTGCTCGGTACAACCCGAAAAGTAGCTGCCTCATCGTCCGGATCGGCACTTGTATCCACAACGAGCACTGGATGTTCCGGCTCGTCACATGCCCGCTGGTCGACTACGAAGAGATAGTCCGGCGGCGGAGATTCCACCAAGCCGACAATGCGTGACACCGACATGTCGGCAAACTCCGGGTCGTCGACCGTCGTCAGAAAGGCTTGAGCCTCATAACCACTGTCTTGCACGTGCGACGCCTGGGCATCTCGCGCAACCTGCGCCCAGGCACCGTCATCGCCGAAGTACGTACGGATGAGCAGGGATTGGCCCTCTGGCAGAGTTGGCATGGCACCGACTCTAGTCGTTCACAACCGTGAAACCGATGCAGTTGCGAGGGACCGAACATTCGATGCTCAGGTCAATTGTTGACGAGTTGGCTGGCTCGCTGAAATGTCACGCCGAGAAGCGATCCGATATCTCGGACGGGTACCTGAGCGGTGGCGAGCTTCTTCGCGAAGGCCTCGGTGCTGGCTTTGACGCGGGCTTCGTCCTCGGCCAGACGTGCTCGCTGTGTCGCGATCTCGGCGATGTGGACCGCGAGATCCTCTCCCCCGGGTTCGAGCTGGATGTGCTGCTCGATCTCGACATCGGCGAGGGCGACTCCGGTTTCGAGGGCGATGAGTTCTTTCGCTGCGGTGTGGACATCGTCGATGCGACGGGCTTGAGTGAGGGCGTCGAGTTCGGGGACGGCGATCATCCACCACTTGCCGTCTCGGGTCACCGACACCGTGTAAGTTTTGCTCACTGCTGTGCCTCCTTCATGGCTGCGAGGATCTTGCGGTAGACACCGGGCGAGATCGTCCGGTGCCCATCGGGCACAGTCACTTTGACTGCGCCGTCGGCCGAGACCCACGTGCTGTGCGATCCGACCGTGCGGACCGAGGTGAACCCGGCCGCTTTGAGGGCCTTGACCACTTTCCGCGTGGGCTGCTCGGTAACCATGACTTTAGTCTAGTCGATTGGACATTTTCTAGTCAAGTCGACTAGACGAAATAAGGTCGAGTAGCGGTGGCGTGGTCGACACGGGAGGAAGTGCCTATTACGCATTTCCTCATCTGGTGCATCTGCCTGCGGGTTCGGTCTGGTTAGAGTGGCAGTCGACAGCAATGTGTTTCCATTCGAGAGAGGCCGCATAGAACCGTGGCGAAAAAAATATTCACCCAATTGGTCGACAATATCGACGGCTCGGTCATCGACGACGAATCAGGCGAGACAATCGAATTCTCCGTCAACGGCGTCGACTACCTCGTAGACCTGAAGGCAAAGAACGCCAGCGAGTTTCACCGCAAGATCGGCTACTACATCGAGCACGCGACCCGCGTCGGCGGGCGTAAGCGTCGGCACTCCCCCACCTCCACGGCTCCATCTGCTGCACCCTCGAACAGCGGGGCCACACGTAATCCGGCTCAGACCAGAGCTGTCCGGCAGTGGGCCGCAGACAACGGTTACGAGATCAGCGATCGCGGCCGCATTCCCGCTGCTATCGAAGACGCATTCAACGCTGCACACTGATCATTACTTCAGGATCACCGCGCGAACTCGACGGTGTATCCGGCCTGACCGTCGATCGACAGGCTGTACTTGCACACCACCGAGCGTTGTCATGTTCGAGCCTTCCTTCCTTCGCAACTACGGATACGCCGTCATTTGCGGGCCCCGCTCCTGCAGACCCCCGCTTGAATGCCAGCAGACGAAACGAGGTGAAGTTCACCGATCAGTCAGCCGCGGGCTTGGGGAACCTGGGAACAAACTCCCGCCGGAATCGGCGCAGCCTCTTCACAAATGTCGAGATGAGAATAAACGCAACAAAGACGGCGACCATGACACCGGTGACGATCTGCAGCCAATCCGCGGCACCACAAATGGTCGCAATCACCACTGCAATCACGCCACTGATCATGGAGTTCACGACTCCGACGATGACGGCGGATCCGCCGAACAGATGAAGGACTCCGATGCGCCGTCCGAAACCGTATGTCTGGAGGAGACTGGCCCAATCATCGTGATACCCGGTGACGAAGTACGGCTCGAGGCCAGGCAACAGATCTAGGTACGCGTGCCGCAGACGGTTCATACCAATGACTAACCAAAGATCTTCGAGGTCAGCTTCTAGCAACCTCGTGTACGTCGACAACCCAACTAACAAAACCAGCGGTAGAACGAGCGAGGCAATGACTCTGAAATTCTGCCCGAATCCAGTTGCCTGGACCATCAACGAAAGGGCAACGACGGATGCCGAGACAATCGCCAGGAACGTTCCCGTGCGACTGAAGATTTCCTGCCAGAGTGCCCCCCGAGCGGCGAGAAGGCTCCAGTGCTCGACGCCGAGGATCTGGGCGTTCAAGGCGTCGGGGCCCCTATCCGCAACTGGTCGAGGCTCAGGAAAAGGTGGCGTAGCCGGGTTCTTCATGTCGTCCTAACAGGTCGAATCGAAGGCCAGCTTCCTGCCCGGCTCAGTGCGGCAACCGTGCGATCGCGGGCAAGGGTCGCTGGGCAATGTCATGAGGTTACGCCGCCGCGCAGTGACCTACCGGCTTCCGGCCCGCAGATCTTCGAGGCGATGCAGACAGTACAGAAACTTGGTGCCACGAAGCCGAACATAACAGAATTTGGACTTGACGGTCCACAAAAAGCTGGCACAGTAGCTTCCGCGTGCAGGCAGTCGAAGAGTCGTTCACTGCGGACGAGAGCGCACCGGAAGGACTGCAACGATGAGCGATGAGCGGCCAGAGGAAACAGGCCGACGGTCACCGGAAACCGTCACCCCCGCTGAGACTGCCGGTATTCACGGCCACGAGATGTCCGGGCACTCCGGTCATGCCGTCGGCCGAGAGATGTTCGCGTGTCCGCACTGCGGGCACCAACTCAGCATGTTCAGGGAGTCGCGGTCCAGCCCCGGAGACAAGGCTGCGGCGTGGGTGGCCGGCGTCGCCGGATCCTGGCCCTTCCTGCTGATCATGTTGCTGTCCATCTTTGCGTGGTTCGTGATCAACGCCATCCGGCCGATCTTCGATCCGGAGTCGTCAGCCATGCTCGACTATCTGGGAACGGTTCTGGCGATCATTGCTGCCTTGCAAGGACCGCTGATCCTGCTTTCTCAACGCCGCGAGTCCGATCGTGACCGCGCGCGAGACATCGAGACCTTCGTGATTTCACAGAACACCGAGGCCGACCTGCACTCGATCGGTTCCGCGGTCACCACCGCCCTCGAACAATGGGAACGAGATCGAGCCTTACATGCTTCGGTCGAGCCTGAACGCACTTGTGAAGGTGATGACTGCAAATAGGAGACGGACAGTTGCCCTTCCGGATCAATGGCCAACGAGCCGCCGGTCCCTCCGGAGACGGCCCGGCAGGATCTGGCCGACGGCTTCGACGCGTGGCAGCGCCACTTCTCCGACGGTCTGCAGCGAATGCAGCGCTCCGGTGAACTGAGGCAGGAGGCCGATACCGACGACCCGGCGACGTGCCTGTTTGCATCGACTCGAGTCACGAACTGCCGCCGAATCGTTCGGTACGGATCCGCGCTGCATCGTGGCCGAGGTCGACAAGCCACCCGGTGACGGCTTCCACGAACGGCGATGGCCCGCAAACGAATACGCGCGGAGACCGTGATGCGGCGAACGTCCGCTCGGCGATCGTATTCCGGGTCAACCGCCCGCCCTCCTGGAATCCAGGTGCGGACTGTCGGGTGTGCACGATGTCGACGGTAGTTCGTGTCAACCCTACGAGCTCGTCGGCGAACATCTCGTCTCGCGGACTGCGGACCGAGTACAACAACCGACAGTCGGAGCTGTCCGCCTCGCGTTCGCGTGCGGACGCAATCGCGAACAACGGCACGACTCCGGATCCGCCCGCGATGAGCTGGATAGGAGAGCGGTCGGTATCGGAGCGGGACCAGACGAAAAAGCGTCCGAGAGGTCCTTGCACCTCGACATCCTCACCCTCCGCGAGGTGACGTACGAGAAACGGTGACACCTCGCCCGTGGGCAGTTCCTGGACCATCAGAACCACGCGAGTTGACTCACCCGAGGACGCAAGAGAGTAGGACCGAGACGCCTGGTATCCGTCCGGTGCCGTGAGCCGGACATCCACATGAGCTCCGGCGTCGTTACCGGGCCACGTCGGCACATCCAATTCGAGGCGCACGGCCGATGGATTCTCGAAACGCCGACTGATCACCCGCCCGAGATGCCACTGGACGCCGCTCGAGGTTGTCACGAGTAGCGCTCTTCCCGCCATGGGTCGCCCCGAAGGTGGTAGCCGTTCTGTTCCCAGAACCCCGGTTCGTCCGAGGGCAACATCTCCATTCCGAGAACCCACTTCGCGCTCTTCCAGAAGTAGAGGTGGGGCACCAGGAGTCGGGCCGGACCGCCATGTTCGGGTGTGAGTGGTTCTCCTTCCGCCTCGGTGGCTATCCAGGCCTGCCCATCGAGGAGATCTTCGAGCGGCAGGTTCGTGGTGTAACCGCCGGAGCTATGAACCATCACGTAGTCGCAGCTGGTCTCGACATCGTCGAACAACAGGTCCAACGAAACACCCCGCCAGGCCATGTCCAGCTTGGTCCAGTGAGTGACGCAGTGAATATCGGTGACGATGTTCTCGACGCCCACCTTCTGCAGCTCATGCCAGTTCCACCGGTGTGCGACTTTGTCCTCGGTCGTGATCGTAAAGCTCCATTGGCTCTCGTCGATTGCCGGCGTCGGTTCTATCGAGAGCACCGGCCAGTCGTGGGCGAGGGTCTGCCCGGGGGGCAGTCGAGCGTCGGTGGACCTTCGCTGATTTCCGAAACCACTGTTGATAACTCCCACGACTGCACCTTTCCTCGGGCATTCACTACCGCGGCCTACGCGAACGGAACCGAAAACTGTTTCATATCACCGAGCGTCGAGTTGGACCGGAAGTCTGGAGTCGTGCTCCGACAGCCGTGTCGGGGAACGGTTGAGCTCCTCGGCGAACGCCCTCGGCGCGGGTCCTCGCGCAGCTCACGGTCCCCTTCCTGTTTAAGTACCCAAATATGGACTTTGGGGTCCAGTTTTGTGACTGGAATATATCGGAAAACCTAGGACTTTCGCGGCGAATATTGCTTTTCCAACGGGTTTCTCACTTTCGATCCAGCCTGGAGCTTACGGCAGATAGCCAGGAATATCTGGACCCATAGGTCCGTTAAACGATACGATGGCGCGGCCGCCGCGCCATTCGCAAGGAGGAGCCCACGTGATGACGAACGACTACCGCAAGACTCCTGAGTCGGTCAGCCGCCTCAACGACATGCAACTTCGGGTGACGCAGCAGGGCGGGACCGAGCCGGCGTTCCGCAACGAGTACTGGGACCACCACGAACCGGGCATCTACGTCGACATCGTCTCGGGTCAGCCGCTGTTCTCGTCCACCGCCAAATACGACAGCGGCACAGGATGGCCCAGTTTCACCGCCCCCATCGACGCCGCCGCCGTTACGACCGAGGTGGATCGGACATACGGGATGAGCCGCACAGAGGTGCGCTCGGCAGGTGCCGACAGCCACCTCGGGCACGTGTTCCCTGACGGACCGAAACCCGGCGGCCAGAGGTACTGCATGAACTCGGCCGCAATGCGCTTCGTACCCGCTTCCAGGCTGGTCGAAGAAGGGTACGGCGACTTCGCCACGTTGTTCGACACCGACCAAAATTCCTCGAACGGAGCGGCCTCATGACCAACGAGATCAACAACACCGAGACGATCACGAGCGGCGCGACAGCGGAAACGGCCGTCCTGGCCGGCGGGTGCTTCTGGGGGATGCAGGACCTGATCCGCCGTCATCCCGGGGTACTCGGGACCCGCGTCGGATACACCGGCGGACATAACGAGCATCCGACGTATCGCAACCACCCGGGCCACGCCGAAGCCATCGAGATCGTGTTCGCCCCCTCAGAGACGACCTATCGCGACATCCTGGCGCTCTTCTTCCAGATCCACGATCCCACCACGCTGAACCGACAGCGAGGCGACCGCGGCACCAGCTACCGGTCCGCGATCTTCCCCGTCACACCGGAACAGGAGCGGATCGCCCGCGACACGATCGCCGATGTGGACGCGTCGGGTTTGTGGCCAGGTAAGGCGGTCACCACGATCGAGCCGATCGGCCCTTTCTGGGAGGCTGAGCCCGAGCATCAGGATTACCTGCAGAAATATCCGAACGGCTACACCTGCCACTTCCCCCGCGATGGTTGGGTGCTGCCTGATCGGAGTTCGTCGGGCGCGGGAGCGTAGCGGTCGTCCGGTCGGGCGCGGGCCATCTTTCGGCCCGGCCCGGCCGCGAAGCCCTGATCTCGACACCGGTGTAGTTAGCCTGGGGAGATGACCGACAGCGTTAGCGGCTCTCGCCCGCGCCGCTTGACCACGCGCGGTGCCGCAACGAAGGCACGAATCGTCGATGCGGCCGATCAGTTGATGTACGAGCGCGGTGTTGCTTCCACGACCCTGGCCGACGTCCGGGCCACGAGCGAAACCTCGAAGTCACAGCTCTACCAGCACTTCGCCGGAAAGCGCGCACTTGTGTTGGCAGTCGTCGAGGTCCGCGCCGACGCAGTGCTGTCACAACAGCGCCGTCGTCTCGAGAGGATCGAGTCATTTCGCGGACTCGAACTGTGGCGTGACTGTCAGTTTCAGAAGACGGCTGCACGATGTCAGAAGTGCACTGCAGTGCAACTCCGAGTTCTCGAGCACACGTCCGGCCTTATCCAGTGAGCGCTGCGATCCCTGACTGGATAGCGCATTGATGGTGAAATTTCCCATCAAGTTTTACTGGCCGTCGGTGAGCTGCGGGTCTAGCGCCGCGGCCGGCCATGGACGGCTGTTGTCGCGCGAAGTGCTCGATCGGACACTTGCGGCATGGGCGGCGAGAAAGTTGTCGACGATTTGGATGCAGTCGTCGGCGTGGATGTGGCGCAGTCCTGTGAGGCGAGCGAACACTATCGGTCCGAGGAGCTGAATGAGGGCGAAGGTGGTGTCGATCTCGCCGAGCACAGCGCGAGCGTCAGGCGCCGTCAGGATCTGATCCAGGGACCTGCGGTATTGCTCTATGACACGGGCCCGAAGCGAGACCACCGCGCCAGGATCGAGATCGCGCCGGCTGGCGTCGCCGCTGTTGACGGGCCCCATTGCCAGCCAGGCCAGCGTGGTCATCTGCACCGGAGCTTGGTCGATGAGGTCGGCTTGGGTGGTGAGCAACGAAATCAGACGTTCACGTAGCGGACCGGTATCGATATCGGTGTCGACTGGGGGTAATAGTCGCTCGAAGGTTGCAGCGAGCAGGTCAGTGGTACTTCCGAAATGTCGGTACAGAGTGGCACGTGCAACCTTCGACATGCGGGTGACCGCCTCCACGGTGACCGCCTCCACACCGCCGGTGGACAGCAGCTGACCGGCCGCTTCGAGTAACCGGTTACGTGAGCGCGCCAGCCGGGGGTCGGCCGAGCCCTCGGTTGCAACGAGAGGGTCGACCATGAACGGGCTCCGCTCCATTTGACTGACAAGACATGTCCTCGATTGATCATTCTGTCACACCCGCAGAGTTGTGATACTAATAGTCTCGAACCGAGACGATCAGTCTCGAACTGGGAGGCTGGCCGTTGAACGAACGTAGATCCGACTCTGCCAGCGTCGCTCGATGGAGCGGTGCCCAGTGGTGGATGTTGATTGTGTCGTGCATGGCAGTCGCGTTGGTGGTGGCCGCAATGGCAGCATTGTATTCAGCGTTGCCCCAGATCGCGGTCGCGACAGGGGCGACGCAAGCCCAACTGACCTGGATAGTCGACGGTTATACGTTGGTTTTGGCGTGCTTCGTTCTGCCTGCCGGTGCGATCGGTGACCGGTACGGTCGCCGGGGGGTGCTCGTGGCGGGGTTGGCGTTGTTCGCTTTCGCGTCGGCATTGCCCTTGTTTCTCGCCGACCCGGCGTGGCTGATCGCTGCTCGCGCGTTGGCTGGGGCGGGTGCGGCGCTGGTCATGCCCTCGACGCTGTCGATACTGACCGCGGGATTTCCACCGGCGCATCGCGGCCGCGCTGTAGGTGTGTGGGCCGGGGTTGCTGGATCCGGGGCGGTCCTGGGCATCCTCGGGGCTGGTGTGCTGCTCGAGCAGTGGTCGTGGACCTCGGTGTTCGTCGGGTTGACCGTCGCCGGAGCGGTTCTGGCCGGGTTGGCATGCAGTATCGCGGAGTCCCGCCAGCAGGAGCATCCACCGGTCGATTGGGTGGGCGCGGTGACCGTAGTTGTCGCGGTCGGGGCGATCGTCTTCGCTGTGATCGAGGTTCCGGCCCGTGGCTGGTCGGATTCGCTCGTCGCCATCAGCACTGCGGTGGGCTTGTTTGCGGTTGCGGTGTTCGTCGTCGTAGAACTACGTTCCTCGGCACCCCTACTCGATGTCCGGTTGTTCGCCCGCCGTGGTTTCGGTGCCGGCGCGCTGTCTGTCTGTATCCAATTTCTGGTGACCTTCGGGGTGTTCTTGCTGTTGGTGCAGTATCTGCAGTTGATTCTCGGTTATGGACCGCTCACCGCCGCGTTGGCGTTGACCCCTATGGTCGTGCCGCTCATCGTGATCTCGGTGATTGCACCCTGGCTGTCGAACATTGTTGGGCTGCGGGTGATGACCACTGTAGGTCTGCTCACCATCGCGGCGGGACTGGTGATGGTGAGCAGACTGACCGTCGCGGCGACTTACCCTGACCTGCTGTGGCCCTTGCTCATCATGAGTGCGGGTTTGGGGTTGTGTACCGCCCCTGCGACTTTCGCCATCGTCTCGGACACTCCTGAGGCCAAGCACGGGGTGGCTGCCGCGGTCAACGACGCAGCTCGCGAAATCGGTGCCGCGATTGGGATTGCGGTAGCCGGTAGCGTGCTCGCGGCCGGTTACGTTCAGCACATTCAGCCGGCTCTGCCCCAGCTACCCGAGCCTGCCCGTGGTCCGGTGGCCGATTCTCTGGCCGCCGCGTTACAGGTCGCCGACCGCGCAGGACCAGCTGGTCAGCCGCTGGCCGAGTTCGCCAGAGCCGCATTCGTACACGGAAGTGGTCAGGCGACACTGTCGTTGGCGGCGCTGACCGCCGCTGGGGCACTCGTCCTCGCCGTCTTTGCGCCAGGTAGACGCAGCCGTACGACAGCCACCGCGGGTGATGGACGTCGGTGAAGGTCGGCCAGGGTGTCTATTCTTCGGTGTGATTCGTGTCCGTGGCCCGGAGTTGGGCTCGGGCTTGGGACTGCATGAAGTGTTCGACCTCGACCACCACGAACAGGGCAGTAGCGGTGGCTACCGAGCGGCCCTGCGCATCGTCCATCGTGGCCGTGAGATCCAGTTTGCGCCCATCACGAGACCGAACGGCAGCACGCAATACGTATGGAGTGCCGAGCAGAACCGGCGCCAGGTAGTCGAGCTCGAGACGCCGCGTCACGGCGAGCTCACCCACTGTGTAGAGCAGGAAGCCGAACAGATCGTCGAGAACGGTCGCCACCGCGCCTCCGTGTGCTATCCCGGGTGCCCCGACATGACGTTGATCGAACACATGGTGAGCCACCACGCCGTTCTCGTCACGCTGGACCGACAGGGCGTGGCCGTGCGGGTTCTGCGGCCCACAACCAAGACAGTCGGGGTGGTGGGGCGGTAGATCAGGCGAGTCGAAACTCGTGCTCCAGAACGAGCGCGCCCAGTTCTCGACAGCCGGGCCGGCCGACCCGCTGACCTCGTCCGGAACTCTTTTCATGGTCGGACCTCTCTGTCGTGAAAAAAAATTGTGCCGAGTCTGTCGCGTCATCGTGCGCTCGGCCTGCACCGCTGTTAGTTTCGATAGATAAACTGCACTATGTCAGAAGTGAACCGCGCGTTGAAAACGTCGGCGAGGTTGCAGATGAGGGTCATCCACCCCGCAGCCCAGTGGCTGGCGTCGTGATCTGATCGGCCCAGGGATTCGGACACTAGACCCGCTTGGAATAGGGATCTACAAGCATGAGCAGATCGCGTCGATCTTTCAGCACCGAGTTCAAAGACGAACTGTGCCGAGAGGTCATCGACTCTTCCAAGCCGATCAGTGAGGTCGCCAGGGCGTACGGTGTCGGCGACGACAGCTGCAGCACAGTGCGATGCGCCCCGTGTACCGCGCGCCATCGAACGACGGTGGGCATCATCTCGTGATGGCGGACAGCGAGCGTGAAGCAGACTCCAGGGACTCCACCAGGATCAGCTCGAGTTCCGACAGTCTGGCAGCCGACACGGCCACCGCAGCTGCGCGTGTTCGTACATCGAGACCGCGTTGTGTTCCGGCGCGGGCAGTTTCGGTCCAGGCCTGGGCGCAGTGATCGGCGGCCACCGCGAGGTCTGCGGTAGCGGGATCACCGGTCAGACGTGCAATCTCGGTACAGCCGTCGGCGAGAAGCCGACGAAAGAGCCCGCCTCCGGTTCCGGCCTTTTCGATGAAGATACCGAGACTGAACAGCAGCGTCTCGAGGTCATCGGGCGGAAGGTCGACCCAGCTCTTGACGTCGGTTGCCAGCTGGTCGACCGCGGCCAAACCGTCGGCACCGGCTGCTGGTATGTGGTCGGCTATTCCCGGTGTCGATGGGGCGTGCATGCTGGCGGCGGATCGGGCGAAGGCCGCGGCCGCGGCAGTCGACACGGGCGGCAGTGTCTGCGGCCACGTGATTCGGTACGTGCAGTGACGTGTCGGTTGCGGGAACGAGGTGGAAGATCGCGCCCGAGCCAGCGCGTCGAGCGGGATCTTCTGCACGTCGGCCCGATCGTTGTCGACGACCGAGGCAGTCCCCCCGATCTCGTCGTAGCCGATCACCACGATGTCGTGGCGACTCATCTGCAGTTTCACCCGTAAGTAGGGCAGCTCAGCGATATCGGCCCAGACCAGACTGGGTCTTCCCGCATCGATGTCGTCGCGAACCCATGACCATCCCTCACCGGGATCGTCGGTCGTGAGAACCTCGACTTGTCCGCCGAGCCTGCGCGGTAAGTCGATCTCGAAGTCGGCACCGCGGCCGACCAGGTACATCGGTGGGACCAGGTCGTCCGATCGCAGGTAGGACAAACCGAGATCACCACCCAGTGCGAACACCAACCCCTCGTCGGGTGGTCCGTCCCATCCCAGACCGTGCCACTGGAGAAGGTCTCGCATTGCACCTGACCCGCAGTGCCCTCCCATCCGGTGGGGATAGTTCTCGATCAGAGTCGTGGGGGTCACTGTGGCTGCCTTTCGGGTGGTTGGTCGAGCGCGCGTGTCGGCATGCTCAGCTGTTCTGGATTCTGTCGAGATACGTTCGGCGAGCAGTCATGTCGACGTCCGCGAGGAACACCGAATCTGTGTTCAGGGCCGCACCCAGTCCGGTCGCCAGCCGCCGGGGGACGAATTTCACCGCCGCGACCATTGCGCCTGCGAGACGGGTGACGCGGACGAAGGGGCGTGGATTCTCGATCAGATCTGCTGTCGCGCGGGCGATTTCCTCCGGCTCGGCGTTGCGTAATCCCTTTGCGCCGGCGGTTCCGGCGACGAGTTCGGTGTTGGTGAACGTCGGGCGGACTGTGGACAGTCGAACCCCTGACTTGCGGTACTCCAGTCGTGCGGCCTCTGTGAATCCGATGACTGCGAACTTGGTAGCGCAGTAGGTCGCCAAACCAGGTACCGCGAGCTCGCCGGCCAATGACGCAGTGTTGATGATGTGTCCGGTGCGGCGCGGCAGCATGCGCTGAAGAGCCAGTTTGGTCCCGAAGATGACACCCAGGACGTTGATCTCGACTTGACGCCGGGTTACTGCATCGTCCTCTTCGTGGGCGTGGCCGGTAGGCATGATGCCCGCGTTGTTGATCAGGATGTCGAGGGGTCCGAGTTCACGTTCGACCAGGTCCAGAAACGTTGTGAACGAGTCAGGTTCGGTGACGTCGAGTCGGGTGACGACCTTCACCCCGAGTTCGGCGGCGGCCTCCTTCGCACGTGCCTCGTCGATGTCGCCGATGGCGACCCGGTGGCCTCGTCGAATCAACTCCTTCGCTGTCTGATAGCCGATGCCGCGAGCTCCACCTGTGATCGCCACGGTCCTGGCGGGGGTGTGAGGTGCGTTGTTTGTCATCTGCTGCGCTCCTTGCATAGATGAGAGACATCGGTAGACGCCTGTCGGCCCGCTCTCGCGGTAGCGGCTGCGCACACGGGAGAGGGATATGGGTATCGCGCGTCGTCTCGTGCCCGGGGAGGCGTTCGGATCGGTCGTTCATCGCCCGCAGCCGCAATTCCAGCGGCAGAGCGAGTCTCGTCTGTTCGGTGCAACTTCCGGTGTCGGCCTTACCACGGCCGCGGCGACGAGACAGTCATGTGGCACAGCTCTGCCAGCAGGTATCGGCTCACCCGATTCGAAGGTGTCCGAGGCGGTCCGAGTGTTCACGATCGCGATTGTTCGCGGAGAGAGCTCCGACCGATCGGCAGTCGGCCGCGATACGGGGTTCGGCGCGTATGTTCTCACCGCTTGTGTTCATCGAGACTCCCGCGGAAGGTTTCGATCCCCGGGAGTTTCGTCCGGCCGGGTGCGGCCGGTGAAAACATCATCGAGTGGGTGAGCGCCCGTGAAGATCGTGGGGCCGTAGGCGTGCCGAAGCACCGTCAAGATCGCGTTCAAGGGTAGGTCGTCGAAGACTCCTCGCTCGCGGACATACTCCATGTGCTGGGCTCCGTCTGCGGTGAAGGCATGCATGAGAGCATCGCGATCGCCGTCGAATTCCACTGGCGGCACGCCGAAACGAGCGCACAACTCGACATTGAATGCCGGCGTGGCCTTCAACCACCGGCCCTCGATGTAGAGGCGACTGTAGCCGTGGTAGACGAACAGGTCGGTGCCGCCCATCAGCGTGCGCAACGTCTCGGTCTGCAGGTGATTTCGGACGTCGGCGAAGCCGAGCAGTGCTGGGATACCCGCCGCCCGGCACACTGCGGTCAACAGCACCGCCTTCGGGACGCAGTAAGCGCGCCCGGCCTCGAGGACGAAGCTCGCTCGATAGTGGGCCGGATCGTCCGACACGGTGTATGGGTCGTACCAGATTCGGTCGCGGACGGCGGCGAAGAGGCGTCTGGCCTTGTCACGGTCGCTGCTCGCATCTCCGATTGCCGCGGCGGTGAACGCCCGCACGGATTCGTGCTCGATGTCGAGGAAGTCCGTTGCTCCCAGGTATGCGTGTGGTGGCTGCGTAGTATGTGCTCCGGGCGGGCGGTCTGTCATGGTCATCGCTGATGTTCCCTTCTCTGAGCAAACCGGTTGCTGTTGTGTGCACAACGACCGAAGGATCGGTCAGTTGCGCGCGAGTCCGCCGAGCATCAGGTCTTCGCGTTGGACGGGGAGTCGCTGGGCGATCACCCGTTTGCTGTACATGAACTCGCGCGGGCGACCTATGCAGTCGGCGGCAATGAGCTCACCGGCCTGGAGATAGAAGCAACTGAAATCACTGTCGCGGGTGGGGTCACCGCTGAGAACCACTTCGTCGTATCCAGTGTTGAGGCCGGCGATCTGCAGCTTGAAGTGATACTGATCCGACCAGAACCACGGCAACGCTTCGATTTTTCTGGACTTCCCGCAGGCGGTCGACGCAGCGACTTTGGCCTGCTCTCCTGCGCTCGAGACGGACTCCAACCGTAGTCGACGGCCGTAACGGGCCATGTCGTGGCTCGCGCAGTCCCCCGCCGCCATGATGTCGGGGTCGTTGGTCCGAGTGTGATCGTCGATCACGATGCCGTTGTCGATGACAAGACCCGCATCGGCGGCGAGGTCGGTGTTCGGCTCGACGCCGACACCGACGATGACCAGATCTGCGGGGATCGATTCTCCGCTGGCCAAGGTGATTTCACGAACCTCACGGTCACCGGACAGGCCCTGAACCATCGCGTTCGTTCTGATGTCGACTCCCTGTTCGCGATGTATCCGCTCGAAGAACGTCGATACCTCGGGAGCAGTGACCCGCTCGAGCACACGCCCAGTTGCCTCGAGGACTGTGACCTGTACGCCCAGTGCGCGCAGCGATGCCGCTGTCTCGAGTCCGATGTAGCCGCCTCCGACGATCACCACCCGCTGGCCAGGGCCGGTGGCCATACGTATCCTCTCGACGTCCGCTGCGGTGCGCAGGTAGTAGACCCCGTGGAGATCGGCCCCGGGAACGGTGAGCCGACGAGGGCGGGCTCCCGTGCACAGCGCGAGCTTGTCGTAGGCCAGCTTCTCCCCGGTGTCGAGAACGACGTTGCCTTCCGACCGAACGATGGTCTCCACCTGCGCGTTCAGGAGCTGAATACCTTGCTTGGAGTAGAAGTCCGTGCTGCGAATGGCGATATCGTCGAGTACGCATTTGCCCGCCAGGTATGCCTTCGACAGCGGGGGGCGTTGATAGGGAGCGGCAGACTCGTTACCGATGAGGACGATGTCGCCTGTCCAACCTTCTTGGCGCAAACTAGCTGCCAGTTGTGCCCCAGCATGGCTTGCGCCGACGATGATCGCCCGTTGCGATGTCATACGCTGGAAGTAGGCGTCAGGCGCACCATCATCTTGCTGATGCCCCGCACGAAATTCGACTGAACATACTCGGGGTCGCCGACGACCTCGATGTTCTCGAAGCGGGGAAGCAACTCCTCCCACAGAATCCGCAGCTGCATTTCGGCCAGCCGATTGCCCATACACCGGTGCACACCGAATCCGAACGCGATGTGATTGCGCGCATTGGCACGATCGATGATGAAATCATCAGGATTCTCGAAAACGCGTTCGTCGCGGTTACCCGAGGCATACCACATCACCAATTTGTCACCCTTGCGGATGAATTGTCCGTTCAGAACGGTGTCGGCTTTGGCGATTCGGCGCATGTACGCCAAGGGTGTTTGCCATCGGATGATTTCCGAGTTCATGTTGGGGATCAAATCGGGATTGGCCTTCAATTTCTCGAACTGGTCGGGGAATTGGTTCAACGCAAGAACGCCACCGCTCATCGAGTTTCGCGTGGTGTCGTTGCCACCGACGATCAGCAGGACGAGGTTGCCCAGAAATTCCATCGGACGATCGATCAGATCCTTGGTGTCCTCGTTGCTCTGCAACATGGTGATCAGATCGAAACCGGACTCTTCCCCTGCAGACCTCCTGGCTGCTTTGTCATGCCAGAGAGCGCTGAGGCCACGGGCCATGTCACGCATGCCTTCGAACACCTCGTCGTTGTCCGAGGGCCCACCGTTGGCTTGCTCCATCGAGGTTGCCAAATCGGACCAGTAGACGAGTTTGCGGCGTTGTTCGTAGGGGAAATCCAGAAGAGTTGCGAGCATCCGAGCTGTCAACTCGATCGAGACATTCTGCACCCAGTCGAACGGCTCGTTCAAGGGGAGGTCGTCCAATACCTCCCGTACGCGCGATCGGATCAGTCCCTCCATCTCCCGGAGGTTCTTCGGTGCGACAACCCCCTGGACGGCAGCGCGCTGCTTGTCGTGGTGTGGTGGGTCCATCGCGATGAACATCTCGATATCGAGAAACCGGGGCGGAACGCCGATGACGATGAACGGTTCGGCCGAGAACACAGCGTGATTCTTGTCGACGGCCACGATATCGGCATGGCGCGTGACCGACCAGAACGGGCCGAACGGACTATTGGGTTGGTAGTGCACCGGTGCCTCGTTCCGCACGCGCTCGAAGTACGACTGCCACCGCCCTTGTCTGTAAAGAAAGGGGTTACTGAGGTCGATGTCGGCGAGCTCGACATCCTCGACCGGTGGGATGGGACTTTCGACGAAGATCTTCTTGCCATTCGTGCCAGTCACCCACCGTCGGGTCTTGTCGTACAAATGAGCGCCCTGGATCTGCAGCCCTATCGGGATGGTCGACTGGACCTTGTCGGCGATCGACTCAGAAACTTTCATGCTGTCGTGCCTGCCTTTCGCACATCACAATTGGAATTCAGGTGTTCGAACGATCAGGCCATCCCACGCTTCCGAGGCCACCATCTGGCACGACAACCGAGACGTGGGTTCACGCTCGGGGTTCATCGCCAGCATCTCCTCCTCGTCGGCGCCGGACAGACCCACCTCTCCTGACCACTGCGGGTCGACGATCACATGGCAGGTGCCACAGGCCGTTTCGCCCCCACAGTCTCCATCGATCCCCGGCACAGCATTGTCGGTTGCAATCTGCATCAGCGAGCGACCTTCGACCAGAGCCGCCTCGTGCTTCTCACCATCGTGGGCGACGAAAATTACAGCTGCCATGTCAACTCCTCGTTTTCCGGCGTGATTGACGAAAGTGTCGTCGCAAACGCGGGTGACGGCTATGTTCGGTGGAGTCATAAACTTGTGAATTCGGGTCAAAGGGGTCACCGTGAAGCTGAGCGACGAGGGCGTGCCACCGCTTGCGTTCGTTCAGTTGCTCGAACGCCGCGCACTCGACCCTGACGCCGCCGCGCGGCTTCGTGTGATCATGCACCGCGAAGGAACCAGTGAAGCGACGCTCATTCAGCATGACGTTCAGGCACCGATACGGTGGTTTCGGGAGGTCTATCCCGAACTCGATATCGCCCAGGCCACTCGACTCGGATTTGCGTTTGCCGAGCAGGCCCAGTTGACATCGTTCGGGCCTCTGAGTTCACCTTTGATCAGCGCTGGTTCGGTCGCCGAGATCGTCGATCTCCTGACATACCTACCATTGATCTCCACGGCGTTGAAGTCGCAGTTCCACACCGGCGACTACGGTCTGATCGTCGGGCTCACTGCGCACACAGGCGATTCCGCACTGGACTGCTTGGTCATCACCTACGGTGGGTCGGCGTTACTACGACTGCTGGACATGCTCGCCGGTGACATATCGCCGGTGACACTCCATCTGAGCTGGCCGGAGCCGGCCGAGGTGAGCCACGACGAAGGTCCGGGGGCGAATCGCCGGTTCTTCGACGCTCCGATTTCCTTCGTCCACGTACCCGAGGAGACCCTCAACAAGGCTTGTCGCTTCTCGGACCCCCTCGCATATCGTCTCGCTATCGCTGATCTGCAGCGAACACTCGCCCAGCGGAGTGGGTCCATGTCATCCGCCGAGAAGGTGAGGCAACAGTTGGAAAAGGACCTCGGACAGCGAACCAACCATGATGTTGCACAAGCATTGTCGATGTCGAGTAGCACGTTGAAACGGCGGCTTGCCGAAGAAGGAACCACCTATAGCAAGGTGCGCCACTCGCTGCTGTACGAGCGCGCGATGCTACGGCTCCTCGACCGATCGGTTTCGGTCAGCGAGATCGCTACCGAACTCGGATACAGCGACCTCGCCAACTTCTCTCACGCCTTCAAACGCTGGACCGGACGCTCTCCGAAAGATTTCCGAAATCCCCGACTCTCAGACGACCCGGATTCGACGTAGACCCCGCAGAACGGGGTCGAGATCGATGCCTCGTTCGTTCGCGGCCTGATCGATCTTCATCTCGGAGATTTCTGAGACGTCACCGCCTCCCTGCCGTGAGAAGAAGAGTGTGTGCAAACCCGAGTACCAACCACTAGTCACTCGACGGTGTCGGCCGGCACGCGTGCGGTCTCCGATTCGAGAAAGTCGACGAGAGCTTCCAACAGGCTGTCCGCGCGGGTTTCGACATCGGCCAGGACAGAGTCCACGTCGTCGAGAAGACCGTGGGCGTGTCTACGCGCAAGCGTTCCGCGTTCGTAGTAGCCGGGGTCGAGTAGAACCCGCGGTACTGGATCCGGTGCCGCGATCTGCTCCGGATGTTGTGACCGCGCAGTGGGCTGCAGGTGGGTGGGTGCCCTTCCGTCCCAGTGCATTCGCACGATGCCCGCTACCGCACGGGCGGTCAGCGGGGTCGCAGCCAACGGGGTGTGGCCCCACCGGTCGATCGCAGTCGACAGCGGATGTTGACCGGCCGGGTCGAAATACCGGTCGTATCCGCCGAGCCCGGTGCCGTCCACGGCATCGAAAGCGTCGGCGAGCATTCGGGTGCTCGGATACCGGGCCTGATGGCCGAGCACCTCACACCAGCGCTGGTACACCGTGCGCGGAGAAATGCCCGTCCCCGCCAGCGCGAGGGAGGTGAGGGTATGAACGCCGCGGCCTGTCTCGATGCGAAGGGCGTCGAGACCCGCATCGGCGGTGACATCGCATGCCCGCAGGGCCGCGATCTGCGTGTACGGCAGACCTGTCGTAGCGAGCGTGAGGATCAGCGCGTCTCTGCGCGCGAACAACGCTGACGGCCAACCGTATTCGGGGAGTCGGGCGATGATTCCGCCGATCACGGCTGCCACCTCCTGCAGGCGCGACGTGCGGGCCCCATCCAGCGCAGCCCGGACGGTCTCAGCGCGCCCTGGAGGAGGTAATAGATGCCGATGATGAGCGGAGTCGATCACCGCGATCCGGCGGCGTTGGGTCGTCGGCGCGGCGGGGTGCGCATACAGGAACCGAGCAAGTGACTCAGGAGAGGCCGCCAATGGGGGTTCGCCATGGGCGGTGCACCAGTCCTCGAACAGTGACCACGTGTGCCGATCCCGCCTCGGTATCGACGTGTTCGTGATGTCCGATGCACGTATCGGACAAGGGCGGTCGTCGTGGTCAGCATCTACCCCTGTCGTCCCGTCGCCGCTCACTGGTTCGGTCGGGTGCCTGGTCATAGGCCGAGCTCGGTGACGGCGTTGCCGACCAGTGGCGCATTCTCGTGAGCGTATGTTTCGACCATTGCGGGTGTGGTGTGCCCGGTTTGGCGCATGATCGCATGCGCGTCGGCACCGTTGCGGAAGGCCTGCGTGACGAAGCCGGAACGGAGGGAATGCCCGCCGAGCTGGGCGACGGTGTCGGGGCCGTATCCAGCTCGAGTAGCGCGGCGGCGGATCGCCGCGTGCACCGCGGCTCCGGACAGGGCTGTGTCGGAGAGGTTGCCGTTCTTGCGGACGGACCGAAACAGAGGGGACCGTTTCTCGACTACAGGAAGGGTGCCGCGGCAGATATGGGAGTCGAATTCCACTGCGCGGGAAAGTATTCGGATGACAGCAACTCTGCCGCCGGTGTCGAACGCTGCGACGATCTGCAGCCATCGCACCCACGCGCAGACCGGACATGACTCGTGGCGGTCGGTGAACGGGAGTGCTTTCACGGTTCCGGTGCCGTCCTGGTCGGTCTTCGATTTGCGGATACGTACGTGCGCGCCGTCGAGGCGGTCGCGGTGGACATCGCGGCATTCGAGCGCTACGAGTTCGCTGCGGCGGAATGCGCCGGTGTAGCCCATCAGGAGCAGCGCAGTGTCGCGGCGTTCGAGGACCTCCGACGCCCACCCGGCCCCACCTCGACGCGCGTAATCGACGATCGTAGTGATGTCGGAGGTCAGCAGCGGTGCGCGCGGGTTACGGGGCCGCTCCCCCGCAGACGCGTAATCCCGCCGAATACCCGAGAGAGTGGCGCGCACCATCTCGTGCCCGCACGGGTTGTCGTAGCCGGTAGCGCGGTGGCGGTCCGCGACCGCCGCGATCCATTTGCCGAACGTCGACGGCGCATACGCCCGCGTCCCGTCGACGGTGAGCGTGTCGGCAGCCGCAACGAGATAGGCCGCCACCGTAGCGGGATGCGCCGGCAACGCGTGGTGCCCGGCGACGGTGCACCAGGTCTCGAAGCGTCGCCACGCCGAATCGTAGGCGCGGCGGGTAGCACCGGACCGTGCCGACGCCATCGACCGTTCGATCCGAGCGGCGACCTCGCCCGACAGGTCCGGAAACACCTCCGCACTCCTCACCGGGACGACTGAATCCGTGTCCAGGACCTCACCTAGCTGCCGATCTGCCATGACAGGGACTGTAGCGAGCACCCCCGACAGCTCTTTCGAGTTGAAACGCGCTGAGCAGGGATTTAGACGAAGACGGTGCGGGAAGGAAAATTCTCGTCGGTCACCGCACAAATAACGTTGGTGACTGTGACACCGCCGCCAAAACGGGCCTTGTCGGCCATCGCCGCGTGTGCGTCGCGGACGACCCCGCTCCATCGGGCGAGAACTACGTCGGCGGATGTTGCAGCGGGATCCCGTGGTCGACGAACAGTCGCACCGTCTCATCCAGCTCCGCTGCGGTGCGGCACCCCCAGCGCAGGAAGTTGTACAACGAACTGGCGGATGCGGGATCGACGCGCGCTGCCTCGATGGCGGCCTCGGCTGCAGCGTGCGCGTCAGCCCATAAATCGCGCTCGGGTGCGGGATAGGACGAGCGCGTCGGAGGTGTCCCGGGATCGACCGGCTCATAGGGTCGTGGGCGCAGCAGAGATGCGTGCGCACCGCCGGCATTGATCTCACCGCTCTCGACCATCGCGATGCCGATCGCTGCGGCCTCGAGGACTTTCGCCTGCTCGTCCCAGTGCAGGTCCTCGAACGGAACCCACGCGGTCCGCAACGGGCGAGAACGACCGGCGGCCCTCCATATCGCAACGAGTCTCGTCGCCCACCGTCCGGTGCGAACCAGTGGCGAGGACACTTCGTCGACGACGGTGCGCAGAAGCCGGAACCACACTGCGGCATGTACCCGGCCTGAGCCGAGTTCCACCCATCCCGTCGTCAGAGCCTCGGTGCTGCGCCGATCGAGGTCCGTGACCGCTGAAGAAACCGGAACGGGCGAGACCCGTTCGTCCGAACCGAACCGGACCTGATCCCAGAAGATCGCATGACCAGGGAAAGCAGAGCAGGGTTCGAGTCGACAACGGTGGTCGAGGCAGCTGCTCAGCACCGGATATTGACGCAGCAGAGTCATGTTGATATCAGCAGTGGATTCGAGGCTGTCGACACATGCCGGGCATGCCCGACTGCGCGGAGTGCTAGCCCACGGCAACCATGCCTCGCTCGTGGGTGTGCGGCGTCGTCGATCCTCCCTCGCGAGGTCGGCCGGTAGCAGGATCGAAAATTGGTGGACGTAGGTGTCGAAGTCGCAGTCGGCGGGGTCGGTGCTGTCGAGCAGCCACGGTGTCCACCCCGCCAACGTCATCATCCGTACCCTCTCTACCGGAACTGCGCCGCGAACAGCCAGCTCGGCAAGTATCGGCTCCGGTGTGTAGCGGTCGAGATCCTCGACAGCACAATCGATATCGACGTCTGCGAGCAGGTCAGAAGGCCTGATGTGCGGATACAGCTCGCATATCCGGGCCAACCAGGACGAGAGGGCCTCACCTGGCAGTGGCTGCGGGTGCAGCGGCCACGGGCGAACGTACGCATCATCGGGCATAGGTGCGAGCCGCGCGTTCATGCGAGGTGGCGCTCGAACTGGCGGCGGCGCTCCGTGGGGCCGACGTACGGAGTGCGCGTGAGCACCGATGAGGTGATCGCTTCCTCTCCGCTGTCGACGGCGGTCACTGCTGCGGCAGTGAGCAGCGTTGTCAGTTCACCGATGGTGCCCTCGGAGCGAGTGAGGAGGTAGTCGGTCATCTCCGGTGATGTCAGGTGCGAGGGTTTGCGGAGGGGGAAGCTCGTGGTGAAGCTGGCCAGCAGTGATCTGGCGTCGGCCGTGTTGGTCCAGACCGGCAAAGTCATGGGGTGGAATCGGTTCTCCAGCTGAGGATCGGTCCGGATGGCGAGGTAGGCGTCGCGGGTTCCGACGGCGACAAGAGGAATGCGTAGTTCGTTGCCCAGGAATCGCAGCACGTTCAAGAATTCGCGGCGGACGTTGTCGCGGCCGGCGAGAACATTGTGGAGCTCGTCGATGATCAACATCCGTACGCCGGTGGCGCGGAGCAGCATCAATGCTTGCTGTTCGAGTTCGTGGACCCGATTGCGTGGTCGGGTCGGTGTTCCCAACGCTGTGAGCAGTGCGAGGTAGAACCGGCCAGGTGACGGGTCCGGGGGCATCTGCATGCACAACACCGGTATCTGCTCGCGGTCGGACAAGCTGATCGGCGGATGAGTGCGCCGGAACTTTTCGATGATCATCGACTTGCCGTTGTTCGTCGGACCGAGCAACAGTAGGTTCGGCATACGCTGCCGGTCCGGCCACGACAGCAACGTCTCCAGATGGTCGATGACCGTACGAGCCTGCGGATACCCGATCCACCTCTCCGACCGGATCAACCGGATCCGCTCCGCATCGTCGAGTACGGTGAGCGGTCGAACCGACTCCCGCAGGTGCCCCAAACCCTCGCCGGACGACTCGGTGGGTTCGTCGCTGCTTCCCATCGATGCGGTCATCGCCTCACCATTCCTCGATGTCGCTGAAGACCGGCGTTGCGGTGCCGCCGTCCGCTCGAGGCTCCTCCGGCGGGTGAATCGCCGGGATCGGTGCAGACGCGACGCCGGTGAGATGCATACGGCGGGCACGGTTGCGCCGGGCTTTGCGGGTAGCTTTCTGCGAGCGGTCGGTGACCTCGCGCATCTGCTCGATCATCGAAAACAGTGCGCTCTCATCGACGTTCGACCGACCTTGTTCGCGGAGACGAGTGATAGCAGCTCTGTGCTCCCACAGTGTCACCGCGGGATGTGACATCGTCCGATACGGCACCTCGACATAGCCGGCACCCTCTGGTTCGAGGACCCAGATTCTGCTCAAATCGCGTGGGTCACGTCGTATCACGAACCGCCCCAAATCCTCTCGCCGCGCAACCCACGGTTTGAGCGCGTTCGAGAAGTAGTGCACGTGATCGAGAACGAAGCCCGTGCGCGTCAGACGTCGCCGGATGACGGGAAGAAAGTCCACCAGGAACGCGGTTTCGCCGAGCACCACACGAGGGGCATGACCAACTGCGGCGACCGCGCCGGCCCACACGGCGGCCGGAGTGTTCCCGATCCCTGTGTGAACGCTCGCGTGATACGAGGCTATGGCCAGGACCAGCCAGCGCTCCAACTCACGCAATGTCAACGCCGCGTGCTTGTCCGAGTCGTAACTTCCTCGGTCCGCGGGGTTCGAGAAGGTGGTCCCAGGCAGCTCGTGCACCGCCGTCATCGCCGTTCCGATGATGCGTTCGACGATCCCGCCGTAGTGCGGTCGGCCCGGAGGACGGTATTCGAGTGTGATCGCGTGCTGGGCGCATCCGCGACGCAGCGCTTCGCTTTTGAACTCGGAGGCGTTGTCGAGATACAACTGTTTCGGCTTCCCTGCCATCGGCCAGTGCACCTGCTCCGCGAACTCGCATGCCTCCAGCCATGTCTGTTTCTCGCAGCACACGCGGCCCAGGCACAACCCGACCGATATCGACGACGGCGGCTCCAGAGTGACGACGAACCCAAGTACGGAACGGCTGAAGACATCGATGGCGATCGTCAGGTAGGGGCGGCCGATCGGTTGCCGCTCGTACTCGTCAACGACCATCAGATCGACGACGGTGTGGTCGATCTGGACCTGATCGAGAATCCCCGACACCGTCGGTGGACTGTCGCCGGCGGACTGACGTGGGCGGGCGGCATCGGGTCCTCCGCGTGACCTGGCCACCGATGCCGGATGGAGCGCGGCGATACGCGCGGTGACGGTATTTCTGGCCGGCACAGGCAGACCCGCGCGGTGGCACGCCAACGCGATACGTCGATGCAGCGCAGCGACACTGAGCTTCTGACGGTGAAGAAAATATCGGGTGAGATGATCGCCGATCACGTCCTCGACCTCGGCCGTTACTCGGCTGCGGCCACGCCCACCCGACGAGACCTTCGTCAGAAGATCGGTGACTGTCCCCGTCCCGTTCCTGAGCCTGCCGACCAACGTGTAGACCTGCCGCCTGGACAACCCCAACCGCTGCGCGGCATCGTCGACCGCTTCCAAACGCACCGGATGCATCTCCAGCAAGGGAGCCAGGACAGCGAAACGGGTCTCGGCCTGGGACCACCGCTCCCCCGACGCGGTCAGCACACCGGTCTCCACGACGTCGAGCTTGTCAGGGTCCATCACAAGCCTCCCTGTCACCGAGAGCCGAACGTGCGACCGTGCACCGCACTTCTGACATCAGGATGTCAGAAGACCACTGCACTCACCCTCGAAACACCTGCAAAGAGTGCAGCCGTCTTCTGAAATTGACAATCGAATTGTCAGTTTCAGAAGTGAGCTGCATTAGTTCAGAAGTCGTGTGCACAGATTGCTGGATGCAGTCGCATCTGCCCAAGATCATGCCTCCGTCTGACAGTAGCGGAGGTAAAGCGATCACCCGGTTCGGGCGCTACCCTTAGGGGGTATGCCTGCTACGGTCGAAGGCATGCATTCAGAGATCGGGCACAGTCACCGGGGCACCGCCTCGGTGACTGGCTTGCTGATTGCAACGGTGGTGTTCGGTGTGCTGCTGATGCATTCCGTCTCCTCGATGTCGATGTCCTCGATGTCTCGGTCGATGAGCGGCGGCCATGCCTCGATCGCAGCACCGTCCCGCATGGACGACTCGGTGTCGATTCCGGTGATGGCCGGGGAACACGACTGCCCGTCTGCACACCAGATGATGCATCCGTGTGTGGGCACGCCGGCGTCGTGGCCCGCGCTGACGGTCCCGGCGCTGAGCACTGCCGTCGACCTGGTGCCGACGTCGGTGAACCGGATCGTCGGATGCACTGACTGCACGCTCGAACGTGCGCCGCCGTGGACGTTATGGGAGTTGGACAGATCGGTGACCTTGCGAGTGTGACGGGGAGCCCGACAGACGCATGTCTGTCGGCGGATCGATACACGGCCATTCTCTGTACTACTCACTCTTGCAAGGAGTTTCCTCATGCGTACCAAAGTCATTGCCTCGATCGCTGCTGCTGCTGCGAGCGCGTTCCTCGTCGTCGGCTGTAGCGACAACGGGGCCGATTCGTCGATGGATGGCCATTCGATGGGATCGATGTCCTCTACCTCGGCATCGTCCGCGCCGGCGAGCTCGACGGCGCAGTTCAACGATGCCGACGTGATGTTCGCGCAGATGATGTACCCGCACCACGCCCAAGCAGTCGAGATGGCCGACATGGCCGAAGGCCGCACCGACAACCCGGACGTGCTGTCGCTGGCATCGGCGATCGCCGGCGCACAGCAGCCCGAGATGGACCAGATGACCACCTGGCTCACCGAGTGGGGTAAGCCCGCGCCCTCGGCTGACATGAGTCAGATGGGCGGGATGGACCACAGCTCCGACAGCGGCATGATGACCGCTCAGGACATGGACGCGTTGATGGCAGCGTCGGGACCCGAATTCGACCGCCAGTGGTTGACGATGATGATCGCCCACCACACCGGTGCCATCGAGATGGCGAACACCGAAATCGCAGACGGTTCCAACCCTGACGCCCTGGAGATGGCCCGCACCATCGTCGCCACCCAGCAGCAGGAAATCGAGACCATGCAGCGGCTGCTCGGCTGACCTGGTCCGCTATACACAACGATGGCCGCATCCTCTCCGGCGGAGAGGGTGCGGCCATCAGCGCTTCGCAGTCGTCAGGGCTGCGTTTCCGGTACGAGATCAGCTCTCACAGTGACGGTGTGCGCTGCGACGGAGAATTGGAACTCCCCTCGTTCACCGCTCCGGTGATGGTGTCGGGCGTGAGGTCGAGTCGCCGAAGCAGCTGCGCGTTCGCGGCGACGATGATCGTCGACAGCGACATCAGGATCGCGCCGATCGACATGGGCAGCACGAACCCGACCGGCGCGAGCACTCCTGCCGCGAGCGGAACTGAGATGAGGTTGTATCCCGCTGCCCACCAGAGGTTTTGCTTCATCTTCCGGTACGAGGCGCGCGAGAGTTCGATCACCGACAACACCGACCTCGGGTCGTCGCTGGCGAGGATCACTCCGGCCGACGCGATAGCAACGTCGGTACCCGCGCCGATAGCGATACCGACATCGGCCTGCGCCAGAGCCGGTGCGTCGTTGACTCCGTCACCGACCATCGCCACCGTGCGCCCTTCCTGTTGAAGTTCAGCAACGTTGTGGGACTTGTCTTCCGGTTTCACCCCCGCGAAGTAGCGGTCCACACCGAGCTCGGTCGCGACGGACTGCGCGACGGCATCGGCATCACCGGTGATCATCACCACCGCGATACCCCGAGCGTGGAGCGCATCGACTGCGGTGCGTGATTCGAGGCGGATCTCGTCTGCCAGCGCGAGGGCACCGATCACGGCCCCGTCGGCGAGGACGTGCAGGATGATCGCCCCGTCGCCCCGCCACCGGTCGGCGACAGCGAGTTCGGATCCGCGCTCCTGCTCGAGCAGCGCGGGCCCGCCGACCTGGACCCGGGTGCCGTCGACGTCCGCAGAGACCCCGACGGCGGGAGACGACTGGAAGTCTGCTGCAGCCGGGACGGTCAGGTTCCGCGCGCGTGCGGCCGCAACGATGGCGCGAGCCAGGGGATGTTCTGAGTCGGCTTCTGCGGCAGCGGCCAGCGCGAGGACGTTGTCGGCGGTGCGCCCGTCTGTCACCTCGATTGCGGTGACGGTGGGTTCACCCTTGGTGAGGGTCCCGGTCTTGTCGAAGAGCACGGTGTCCACCGTGCGCATGGTTTCGAGTGCGAGCCGGTCCTTGACCAGGACACCGCCGCGGGCGGCGCGTTCGGTGGCGATGGAGACCACCAGCGGAATCGCCAGTCCGAGTGCGTGCGGGCAGGCGATGACCAGCACGGTAATGGTGCGGATGACGGCGTCGTCGGGCATCCCGACCAGAGTCCACACAGCGGCGGTGATGATCGCGGCACCGAGAGCGAACCAGAACAGCCAACCGGCGGCCGTGTCGGCGATGCGCTGAGCGCGCGAGGTCGAGTTCTGGGCGTCGGCGACCAAGCGGCCGATGCCGGCGAGGGCGGTGTCCTCCCCTACTGCGGTGACCTGGACGCGCAGACCGGAGTCGGTGGCTACCGTGCCGGCGACGACGTGGTCGCCGTCGCTGCGGCGGACGGTGCGTGATTCGCCGGTGATCATCGATTCGTCCATGCTCGCCGATCCGGAGACGATGGTGCCGTCCGCCGGTACTCGGCCGCCGGGGCGGACGACGACGACATCACCGAGCTGCAGCTCGGCCGGGGACACCGGCACCACATCGTCGCCGTCGACGCGTTCGGCGGTGTCCGGGAGCAGCGCCGCCAACGAGTCCAGAGCGGAGGTGGTCTGCGCGAGGGATCGCATTTCGATCCAGTGCCCGAGCAGCATGATCACGATCAGCAGCGCCAGTTCCCACCAGAAGTCGAGCTGATGATCGAGCAGGCCGAGGCTCGCTCCCATCGACGCAATGAATGCGACGGTGATCGCGAGGGCGATGAGCAGCATCATTCCCGGTGCACGGGAACGGATTTCGCTGACTGCGCCGGTGAGGAACGGGGACCCGCCCCAGGCGTACATCACGGTGCCCAGCACCGGGGAGACCCAGGCGATCCACGATGAGTCGGGCAGTGAGTATCCGAGGAGCATCGCGAACATGTTCGAGGCAACGATCACCGGAACGGCGAGGACCAGCATGACCCAGAACAGGCGACGAAACATACCGACGTGATCCCCGTGACCGGCATGACCACCGTGACCGGTGTGCCCGCCGTGCTCTGCGTTGTGCCCGCCGTGCTCTGCGTTGTGCCCGCCGGTGTCGTGGTCCGACTGCGGAGTCGCCTTCTCTGCCACGTCCGTGTGCATTTCGGGTCCTTCTTCATGCCCGCTGTGCTGCAGTCTGTTCGGCGGATCCGTCCGCGCGGAGTCGACGTCGGAGTGTGTGTGATCGTTCATCGTGCTGTCCTCTCATCCATCGAGTTCGATATCCATTCATCCCATGAACTCGTGGGTTCTGGTTCGGCTGTGTATTCGGCGTCGAGGGCGACAATGATCTGCGCCTGGACGAGCGTGGCTGTACTGGTGACCGTGAATGTCCCTGCCGCCGCCGATAACGCGACAGTGTCCATTCCGATCACGGCGTTGACGTCGTTGCGGACCGACGACTCACAGTGGCCGTACATCGATACCGGCGTAACTGACAGTGCGTGATGATCATGCGTAGCTTTCGACATCTCGGACAACATATACCCCATAGGGGTATATGTCGATCAAGTCGAACCATACCCCTTCCTGATCTCATTGGGAAGAACCGTCAGGGTGTTGTCAACGCGTGAGCGCCAGTCGGCTGGCCACCAGGTGCACCCGCGGTCGCTGTCATGCTCACGGACGGGCATGGATGTCGATACCGATTCGGTCAAGGGGCGCATGCATCCGCGGCACAGCTGAGCCTTACAGCGACGGGCGTACCTGCACACGCGCGTGGATCATCGGCGTTCGCTGCGATTTCCGTTACGAGTCTTCTCACCGACTGGAGGCAGGGCAGGGCGAATTACGCCGTGTCACGGCGCGCATGGCGAGCCCGCGTGTCGACTCTCGAAGATCGCGGAACTGCTCGTTCGGTCGATCGCTGACGCCGCAGATCGGACGGTGGAGCGATACTGTCTCGTTCACCATGGGGCTGCGGCGACGCCGATGTAGCGTTGAGTAAGTCGTAGATGGGTGTATCACTCACGTTCGGTTCCACTTTCGATCTGATCGTTTCGGTGCGCCTTCGAACGCGCCGACAGTTGCCGCTCACCGGCCCCGGGCGAGCCCTGCCCTACCGGCCAGCCGGCGCGCACCGACATATCCAGTCCGCAAACTCGGTCACATGCGGTGAAAATGCCTGCCCGTCACACCGCAGTTGCTCTTTACCGAGTGTCGGCACGCTTGCGCAGCGCAGCGGTCGCCAATTCTGCGACCGCTGCGCGATAGAAATCTCGATCTATCTCCCCGGCCGCGAATCTACGATCGAGGATTTCCTGCGCGTCCTCCCCCGATTGCGGGCGAGCGGACATCAGCCGAACCGCACCCCAGATCAACAGAGCGATCACGACCAGCCAGAACGCGGCCATTCCTGCCATCATCGTCCATCCGCCACTCATGGTGCCCATATTCATCATTGCTGCTCCTCACTCTCGCACCAGCCACCTGCTGACCTGCGGAGTGTGGTCATCCCGCAGCTCCTACTATAACGCTTAGTAGTTCAGCTACTATCGAGCATAGTAGTTGACTGCTGTCGAGACGCCGTCGCCCGGACAGGCGATGATGGAGGCAACCTGTGGGAAAGAAATCCAGCAAGTCGCGATCGAAAGCGCACAAACGACGAACCACGGCGACACGATCCGGGGGCGGCCCACCGGCTCCCCACCCCGGTGCCATACGTACTGAGCCCCAGCCAAGGCATCCCCTCTCAGCGGTGGCCCCACATTCTGCGGTCAGCGTCGCCGCCGCCGATTATCTTCGAAGCAGGGGCCACTCGCCCGGCAGCGGTGCACTCCATCCCACTGTCGCCCGGGCTTTCGCGCCGGCCTCCACTACCCCACCGCGAGCGTCGGCCCAGGCCGCAGATCCGACGATCGATACTGCAGCGCCGCCGGAGCGCCCACGTGCCCGCACGCCTGAAGCTGTTGCGCCCGCACCGCAGAGTTACGCACCCAAGCGCTCACCAGCCACCAGTTGTACCGATGAGATTTCCCAGGTCGAGCCGCTGGGGCTTGCGGTGACGTACTGGGGTGTCGGCGGGGCCGATGCCGAGCCCAGCCACGACGTGGCGATTCGCTTCACTGGATCGCGGGTGGAAGTCGAGGGCCATGCATCGACCGAGAAGGTCGGTTTCGATCGGACTCTGGTCGTGAAATCACGTCCAGCCGCTGGAGGCCGGTTCGCCGCGACCACCCGTATTCAGGGCATTGCCAGCGGGGAGTGGGAGGTGAGTGCGCGACGCATCGACGGGGGCGCAGACAGTAGCGAACGGCAGCAGAACTCTGTGCTCACCGCGCGCACTGCGCTACTGACATACGGTCCCGCTGTGCGGGTGTGGAGTTGGCCGGCGTTGGTAGCCGCGGGAGCGGTGGTTGCATTGATTGTTCAGGGATTCCTGCTCTCACGCATGGATGCCAATGTTGCTGCTGCTGTTGCAATTTCAGCTCTGAGTTGCATTCTGGGATATATCGGTGCCAAGGTTTGGTACTTGATCTTGCACCGTCGACCGATATCTACTTTCATCCGCGCAGGAGCGTGCATACAAGGCTTCCTCCTCGTTTCGCTCGGCACCTTGGTCATCGGCGGAGCACTCGGGGGTATGGACGTCGGCGCAGTCCTGGATGCAACCACCCCGGGATTGTTTCTCGGCATGGCGATCGGTCGTCCGGGATGCTTCTTGGCGGGCTGCTGTTCGGGGCGTCCGACTCGATCTCGGTGGGGCCTGTTTTCGTCCGATCGCACCCTGGCGACGAGGAGGATTCCGGTTCAGCTCTACGAGGCCGCTGCAGCCCTGTTGATCGCGGGAGTTGCGCTCGCCGCGGTACTTCAGGTCGACCTTCCCGTCGGAGGGCTGGTCTTCCTGGGGAGTATTGCCGCATACACATTGGTCCGGCAAGGCCTGTTTCTGTTTCGAGTGGACGCGCACACTCGTCGAGGCCGACTCACTGTCTCGCTCATCTGCTGCGCGGTCCTCATCGGCGTCCTCGCAGCGTCGC
This sequence comes from Rhodococcus sp. WWJCD1, assembly GCF_002258735.1. Classification (NCBI taxonomy): domain Bacteria; kingdom Bacillati; phylum Actinomycetota; class Actinomycetes; order Mycobacteriales; family Nocardiaceae; genus Rhodococcus; species Rhodococcus sp. WWJCD1. The sequence continues at coordinate 155,774 of NZ_NOXY01000032.1, read as the reverse complement.
AGGTGCTCTCGTGATCACCGAACGTATTTTTATGCGTGTGCCTTTCGGTGATCACCTCGATGCGATGGCACCGCATTCGGTGTCCCGATCGACGCTCCGTAGTCCGGCATCGATACTGACTGTCCTCGTCCTTGCACTCGCTGGATGTACCGGCGGCGAGGCCACTGAGCCCAGTGCGTCGATGCCCGTCGCTACGCGGGCAGAACTGCTCGATCCCGCTGACTTCGCCGCCGCGATTGCCGATCCCGGCCGAGTCACGATCAACGTCCATACCCCCAACGAGGGCCAGCTCCCTGGAACCGATTCGAGTCTTCCCTTCGACCAGATCCGACAACAGGCCGCGACGTTGCCGCCCGACCGGACCACACCGCTGGCGATCTACTGCCGTACCGGGACAATGAGCGCCACCGCGGCGAAAGACCTGGCCGCTCTCGGCTATACCGATGTCGTCGAACTACAAGGCGGCATGCTCGCGTGGCGACACACCGGACGAACCATCGAAGAATGATCAATCACCTTCCGCAGTGCCGACCCCGGAGGTTGATCACCAGAACGTGTCCGATGAAATCGGATGCCGAGATCGTCTTGTTCGGGGTTCACCAGGTCGGGACCGGACAATTCGCCGATGGTTCCCGCTGCTGCCGGGAAGTAGTCGATATCGGTTTGCCACCGGGCGCAACGGAGTCGAACGGGCCCCCTCCCCGTACCGCCGAATCAGAACCTCTCGCGCATGCTGTCCCGCTCAGCGCTACCAGCGCAGGGATGCCGCCGCTTGCGGAATGCCTTCTCGGCGGTGCTTCGGCTCCGTCGGCCAACTCGCTCACGAGCAATAGCGTGTGGACGTGCAGGCGCGCGATGACAGGCCAAAAACGAGACGGCGGCCGCCGGAGGACGCGGGCGCTCTACACCGAGGCGTACAAGCGTGAGCGCCGCCGTCAAGGTCGGGGTTGGGTGGTCCTGATGGCGGGTGTCGTGATCGGTGCGACCCACGTCGTAATTCATCTCGGGCAGCTTCGGTTTCTTCCGAGCGCCGGATGGCAGGATCTCGCGGTCGGCTATCCGATGGCGATGGTCCTCGCGCTCGTCGGTCTCATGATGATCGCTTCCCGCACCCGAAAGCCGAGGGGCGAGTATTGCGGACTCGCTCCCGTGATCTGTAGTGCCGCGCGGGGCATTTCATCCCACCGCGCAGGATGCCAACGTCATGGCCCCCAGCAGGGCCACTACTGGTAACGCAGGCAGGGCAACGGCGGTGCACGCTACGAACGCCCGCGCCCACCGGAGGGGAGCATGCGGGATCACTCGGTCCACGGCGAGACGATCGAGCCGCACAACGGTGGCATCGGAAACCATACCGAGGGCGGGCAGAGGAACAGGGTGCGGGCGCAGCGAAGTCAGAGCGCGCCGCACGGGGTCTCGTCCGTGCGAGCGGGCTGCGCGGGCGTCCGCGTCGAGTTCGACCAGAGCGCGCACGAGCGAAGGTGACGCTCGCATGATCGGTAGCCACGGAAACGCATAGGCCACCGACTCGGCAATGCCTACGAGCAGATGATGCCGGCCATCGATGTGTGCACGTTCGTGTGCGAGGACCGCCTCGACTTCAGCAGGCGTCAACTGCGTACGCAGCCCCTCGCTGGCCACGACCATCGCCGGTCGTCCCGCGACGCTGTACGCGAGAGGACTGTCCAACGGAAGCCACAAGGTCGACGCGGGTTGATTCGAACCGGAAAACCCGACGCCTCCAGCGATGATGCGCAGCAGATCGATGTGCCGCTCGTACACTCGCCGTCGCTCACACACTGCGCGCCTCAGGTGAATGATCCAGCGGACTGCGCCGCAGCCCAACATCGCAATCCCGACAACCCCGACGATGGCCTCGACGCGGGCAGGTATGTCGCCCTGAAGGGCGAGCCAGCATTGGTGTGCGATGTCGACCAGGGTCGTCACGCCCCCATGACTGGGGATCGCACTGAGCACGACCGGTACCGCAATGCTGACCAAGGTGCCCACAACGAGCGCCGACCACGTCAAGAGCGTGACGTGCGCATCGATACCTCTGTCGATCATCGACCTCATCAGCAATGGCGCGGCAGCCGCAACCAACAGCCCACCGAGGGCCCACAGGAGTACGGCAGTCACCTCTTACGCTCTTTCAGACCGCGGGTGAGCACCTTCGATTCGTCATCGGAAGCGCCGCGGGCGAAGTGCAGCAGCACGCTCGTCGGGTCGCCGGTCGATTCGAGAAGTATTCGCAAGGCGTCGGAGGCGGCTTCTTCCCTGCTTCGGGTGGCTTCGTACCAATATGCCCGTCCGTTGCGTTGTCGGTGTACCCAGCCTTTACGGTGCAAATTGTCGAGCACCGTCTGAATCGTGGTGTACGCCGGTTCTCGACCGTCCTCGAGTTGATCGATGACATCACGAACCCGGACTGCGGCGCTGGTATTCCACACCACGTCCATCACCAGAGCTTCGAGCTCTCCCAAACCCTGCATGAGTGCCTCCTAGGCGCGTGTTCACTCTATCCCGTCGAACGAGCCAGCTACGTGATCCTTCGGTAGCGAGCACCCTGGTCCGAGAGGTTTGCATGCCTCGAATACGAATGCGGCCGTAGGCTCACGCCAGGTAGGACACCGATGTCATCATTCCCGCTTCCCCGTGATAGAGGTTGTGGCAGTGCAGAAGCCACTGGCCGGGATTGTCGGTGTCGAAGTCGACTTCGACAGTTTGGTTCGGCAAGACCAGCGAGGTGTCCTTCCGGGGGCCTGATCCGGCACCGTTGACAACCTCGAAGGTGTGTCCGTGCAGATGCATGGGATGAAACATCGTGGTGGCGTTGACGAAGCGAAGTCGTACTCTTTCGCCTTCGCGAACGTCGAGGGGGGTGTGCTGCTCGTACGTCTCACCGTTGAGCGTCCAGGTGTACCCGCCCATCTCCATCCCGAGAGCGATGTCGTACGTGCGATCCGGCTCGCGTGCGGACAAGCGGACCGTATCGAGCGACCTCAGTCGATCAGCCATCACCGGGGCTGCAGAGAGTTCGGCAGGCCGGACTGAGGACTGCGGCGCGGCGCCTGGCCCGGTACGCAACACAGCGAACCCGCTCCCGTCCTTACCTTCCGCGGCGGCGACAATCGGAAACGCCCCGTCCTGCAAGGTGATGATTGCGTCGTAACGCTCTCCCATCCCTATCAACAAGCATTGCGCCTGCTCGGGCTGAACCGGAAATCCGTCGCTGTGAGTAACAGTGAGAGGATGCCCCCCCACTGCGAAACGGAAGGCCGTGTCGGCAGCTGCGTTGATGATGCGCAGGCGCAGCCGCTGGCCCGGCCGTCCGCCGAGCACGATGGGATCGGCCCCGATCTTGCCATTGATCAGGTAGTACGGGTAGCTCACGTCGCCGGTGTCGCCACCGAGAGGCGACTGGGCGGTGGGCGCGCTCATCGACATGCCGCCCATCGACATGCCCTCGCTGCGCAGCCGTTCGAGTTCTCGATCGGGGTCGCCGGCTACCCCGTCGAGCCAGTCGTCGAGGACCAGGACGGCTTCGAGGTCGTAGTCCGAGCCGTCGGCGGGGTCCTCGACGATCAGCGGTGCATACAGTCCTCTGTCGAGTTGGGTACCGACGTGAGGGTGAAAGAAGTACGTGCCCGCGTCGGGCACGGTGAAGTCGTAGCCGAACGAGTCACCGGAAGCCACAGCCGGCTGAGTCAGGCCCGGCACTCCGTCCATGTCGTTGCGCAAGGCGATTCCGTGCCAATGGATCGTCGTCTCCTGCTCGAGGCGGTTGTCGAGCTGTGCGCGCAACACATCACCTCGGCTCAGGCGAATCTCGGCACCGGGGAGTCTGTCGCCGAAAGTCCAGGTCTGTACCTGCACTCCGCCGAGGTCGACCGTGCTGGGCTGAGCACTCAAGGAAATATCGACTTGTCTGCCGGTAGCCGAGCGGCGCGCGTCCTCGGCCTGTCCCACCACATCGGAGTCCGGTCCGACGACTGCTGTTGCGGACGAGCCATTGCCGCATGCCCCCAACACGACGGCACTCGTTCCGGCCGCGCTCAGCGCGAGAAAGTTGCGGCGCGTGAGCGAGAACGCACCTGCCCGCTGCCCGGTCATACACATCTCCCAATTCTGTAGAAGTCCGTCCGCCGGCGGGCGTTCGATCCTCGCCGCGTTGCTGGTGCTGGTGCTCGTGCTCGTGCTCGTGCTGAGATCAGCGCACAAGCGCTGTTACCGCCTCCCGCACCTGACTCGGGTCGTAGAACACCGGCGTCGAGGTGATGCGCTCGATCGTTCCATCGCTCTGGACCAAGAAACTCAGGGGCAGGACAGGGGGCGCGTCAAGTGTCTGCAACGCCGCGTCGGCCTGATCGAACGAGGGATAGTGCACTCCCAGCTCGGTGAGCAGGCTCAATGCCGCATCGGCATCGTCTTGGACGTTGAGACCGACGACCCGAACCGCATCCGGTTCTGCGGCGTACTGGGCCAGAACCGGAATCTCCTGTCTACACGGACCGCACCACGACGCCCAGACATTGAGCAATGTGGGTTGCCCAGCCAGGGAGGTCCCCAGATCGGATAAGTCCGACGTTCCCAAGCATCGTGCGGACGTACCGACGAGCTCGCCAGTTACGGGGGACGGAACCGGCGACGAGGTCGGGCACGGCTCGAGGGCAGCACGGGTAGCGATCACTGCCGACGGGAGATCCTCGTCCTCGACGTGAGGTGCCGATCCTGCGGACCCCACCGACTGGGTCGAGGGATCTCGAGACCACAATGCCAGCGCTCCAACAACTGTCACGATGACGATGATCGCAAGTAGGGACCAGCGTGTCGTCACCCGCTGCACCCTGCACCTCTGTCTCGTTCACCTCGACGATGTCTTCCGGTCTGTCAGCGTCATACTACACGATCTACTATCTTCGATAGTAGCAACGTGGATCCTGCACGCCGTCAACGCTTTCGCGGCCCCTTCACCCTCGGGCCTCACAGTGCCAGCACACAGCTCTCCGGCCGTTCGCCGAAGACGACCGTCCCCATCGAGGCGCACGATGAAGGCCGTCCAGCGACGCCGAGTCCTTCTGGCGCAGAAGATATTACGTACATGAACTTCGGCTCCCGAGAAACAACCCGACGATCGAAATGGGTCGCAGGGTGCGAATGTTACCGATGTAATTCACTGTGACTGATGGTGCTTGTGCGGAAAGGGTGTAATAGTGATGCGGCGTGTCGCCTTGACTCGAAGGCGACCTGAATTACTGCCAGGTATGCAGTTGCCGTCCAGGAGGACCACCGACATGAGACCTCTGCCCTCGTCCTCGTACATGGCGCACCGAACTCGGTGGGGTACTCGCATCCTCGTCGGTACCGCGTTCGTGGGAGGCATCCTCGCGCTGGCACCCACGGCGTCTGCAGCCCCGGACGCCGATCCGGCTGCGCCGCCGCCTGCCTTCCCCGCGCAGGCCCAATCGGACCCGCACGTCCAACAGGAGGTCCTCGATCTCGTCGTCGGCGCACTACGCGAGATTCGCGCCAACGGTGCTCTCGACGACCTGGCCGGCCCACAGAGCCGCATCGTCTCCTGCCTCGTGGGCACGATCGGAGCCACCGATACAGCTGACGGACCAACGGGAGCCCTTTCGCGACTGATCCCCTGTCTCGCGCCGATCGACGACATCGACCCCACAGTTCTCCCCCGACTGGTGTCGTCGATGGACGTCGCCACACTTGCATCCACACTCGCGGCCGCCGAGACTCCCCACGATCCGGCCACCCCGCACACCTCGTCGCGCGCACATGCGGCGGTCCCACCCGGCAGGTCGAACGCCGAGCCCTCGACCGAACAACCGACCGCCCAAGGCACCCAGGACACCCAGGACCCCGAGTCGGCCGCCGACCCATCGACGCCCGAACTGCCCGCGCTCGAACCCGACGCCACTGTGCCCGAAACGTCGGCACCCGGCACGTCATCTGAAACAACGACACCCGAAACCACGACACCCGAGACGGGCGATCATTCGTCGGCCGCCCCGCAATCCCCCACCGACACAACAGGGTCGAGCACCGGAAAGTATCGTGCGCCGACAACAGGAACGTTGACCTCGACCTTCGGCGACGGCCGCGCCCATCAAGGCATCGACATCGCCAACTCCACCGGTACACCGATCGTCGCCGTCGCGGACGGCGACGTGATCAGCGCAGGACCGGCCCAGGGCTTCGGACTCTGGGTGCGCATACGCCACGATGACGGCACCGTAACGACCTACGGGCACAACAACGACAACCTCGTGACCGTAGGTCAACGCGTCGCGGCGGGCGAAGAAATTGCGACGGTAGGAAACCGGGGTGTCTCCAACGGTCCACATCTGCACTTCGAGGTCGACACACCCGCCGGCAACAAGGTCGACCCCAGACTTTGGCTCGCGGAACGCGGAGCCACCATCACCGGTTCCGATCGTGACTCGTAGCCCAGGATCGACCGCACCGGCCCGCCGATGGGAACGAATTCCGCACTGTTGCACCGGCTTCGGATGCGTCTCAGTGGTCTCGTTTTCACCATCGGACCTGAACGCTAAGTGCCTCGACATGTTCGGCGGGCGCGCAGTGCGATCGCCCGCATTCCGGTAAGTTCGCCGTACCTACTGCGAGCCCGAGAGGTGAAGCGGGGGCCTACTACGACCGAACGGCCGCGTCGGACAGCGCGACACCCCGAGAGGCGAGCCACTCCTGGGGATCGACCTTGCTCCCCGCCGCGTCGACGACCTCGAAATGCAGGTGAGGTCCGGTCGATTGGCCGCGATTGCCGACAGTGGCGATCTGCTCACCGGCTTGCACTCGTTGCCCCACGGTCACCAAGGTTTGGTCGATGTGCCCGTAGACCGTTGTCGTTCCATCGTCATGCTGAAGACGTACCCAGAGGCCGAAACCGTCCGCGGGGCCGGAATCGAGCACCGTGCCCTCCGCTGCCGCGTAGACGGGAGTTCCGATGGCGTTGGCGATGTCGAGTCCGGTGTGCGTAGTCCCCCATCGTGGACCGAAATCCGAGGTCAGGGTCCCGGCGACCGGACGAACGAACAGTGGTCGCAGCGCCGCTGCATCACGCGCAGCGCTCTCCTCTGCCCTTCGTTGCCCCTTCGCCAACTGCTCGATCGCATCGTTGATATTGGAGATCTCCGGTATGGCGAGGATCTGAGGCAAGTATTCGGCCACCGGGTCCTGCATCGGTGTCGCTTCGTGCACGGGGACTGCCTGCGCCTGGGCGGGACTCGCATATTGGGCACCCGCCGTGACCAGGGCACCCGCCGCCACCGCAATACCGACAGCGACGCTGCCGCGGCGCTCGGTGGCGCGCGATCGAGCGCGATGCCGCCCTCTCGGCGTCACCGCCACTCCCGGCACGTCACAGTCCGACAACTGTCGACGTCGGTCGGTCATGCGGGTCATACGGTGTTGTGCCACAGCAGAGTCCTCGGTAATCGAATGGAGCGAGGCGTAATCATCGACGTGCGCACCTCACTGATGTATCGAACGGATCACGACGCGATAACGAAAAGATACACGACGAGTGGGGTAATTACTATCATGGTTAGTAGTTCGATGTCCCCCGCAGTGGTTTCGTACCTCACGGCGCGGTAGCACCGGACGTCGACGGTCGGAGACCATCGGCCGGCGACCGCTGCCTTCTCCACGCCAGAGCACACCCCACGACAGCAAGAACGACCGCGGCGTACTCCGGAAGCACTCCCAGCCTTGTCGCCCACGTCGATTCCGTTTCCAGCGCAACATCAGCCACCAACGTCTGCGCAGTGAACAAGCCCGAACGATCTGCGACCTTCCCCTGTGGGTCGATGACGGCACTGACCCCACTGGTCGCCGCAACGAGAACAGTCCTGTTGTGCTCGACCGCCCGCAGCCGCGACATCGCCAACTGCTGGTAGGTCATATCGGTGCGCCCGAACGTCGCATTGTTGGTGGGGACCGTGATCAGTTGCGCTCCCGACCGCACGGAGTCGGTGACCAGCTCGTCGAATGCGACCTCGTAACAGGTGGCGACGGCCGTCGGGATTCCGGCGAGGTCGACGACACCGTCGCCCGAGCCGGGAACGAAGTTACCGGCCTGCGAGGCGTAGGAGGACAACCTCGTCATCACAGATCGCATCGGGAGATACTCTCCGAAAGGAACAAGTCTGCGTTTGTCGTGCCGCTCCCCCGGTCCGAGTACCGGATCCCACACGATCGAGGTATTCATCGAGGTGCCGTCGTCGTTACCGAGCACAGCTCCGACCAGAATCGGCACCCCGACCGACCGCGCTGCAGCGTCGATCCCGGCAGTGGCGTCGGCGTTGCGCAGTGGGTCGATATCGGATGCATTCTCCGGCCAGATCACCAGGTCGGGAGCGGGCACCCTGCCGGCGGTGATGTCGTCCCCGAGCTGCATTGTTCGCTCGATGTGATTGTCGAGAACTGCTCGACGTTGCGAGTTGAAGTCCAGACCCGACCGCGGAACGTTGCCTTGAACAACGGCGACCGTCGCACGCGCTGCGCCTGCATCGTCAGCGGGAGTGAGCGCGAAAGCCAGAGCCGGCACGATCACCACAGTGGCCACCGACCCGACTGCGAATCGCGGCGTCGGCGGGCGTACCTGGCGGACCACACTGGCCAGTGCCGCGCCGATCACTGCGACTGCAAAAGATACACCGGGCGCACCGGCGAACGCGGCAAGCGAGAGCAGAGGGCCGTCTGCTTGGGCGAAAGCTAGTTTCCCCCACGGAAATCCCCCGAACGGAATCCGTGCGCGCAGACCTTCGGTGGCGGTCCAGATCGCGGCGATCCACAGCGGTTCGAAGCGCAACCCGGACACTGCGGCCGCTGCAGCGGAGAACAGTGCCACTGCTATCGCTTGGATCGCCGCGAGCGCCAGCCACGGCGGGGCACCGACGTAGACACCCACCCAGGGCAGCAGAGGCAGAAAGAACGCCAATCCCGACAGATACCCGTAGAAGAACGCCGCCCGGATGGAACGGCCGCGGATGACGAGAACAAGAACCCCGACACCCAACGGCGCGAGGAACCACAGTGACCGAGGTGGGAAGCCCGCGTACAACAGCACACCAGCAGATACCGCACACGATGACCTGCCTGCTATCGCGGTGAACACACGGCGACGCCGGGTTCGTCGGTGACGGTTCACTGTTGTTGCAGCGGAGTCGATCTCGAGCATGCCTGCATGGCTCTTTTCTCGTGTACGGCATAGCGCCACCTGACCACCCTCGGTTGCTACTATGCACGATAGTAGTAACAGCGGTGAGCCCGGACCGGCTCCCCCGCCGACACCGCGGCTCTGCGACGTCGATGCATACCCCGGGCCATGCCCGGAATATCGACCGCGCACTTTCGCTGTGCCCTTCGTGGCCGGGCATCGACCGGTGCACGGACCACCCTCGGCTCACAAGATGCGTGCTGGACCCCGGGATGGAGACTGGCTTCTACCGCGCCGCAGCACGCCGACATATGCGGGTGCATCTGCTCTGGCGGCCATCATGATCACCGCCCCGATCGCCCTGGCCGTGTTCGACGTGACCAGAAACATGTGGTGCCTGCGGGCGGGCGGTGTGACCGCCCGATTCGGCGGCGCCACATCAGGGGCACCCTGAATGGGTTTGGGCCAACCCAGTTTCCGGCTGCTACCGTCGTGGCGTTGTGAGAATCTCTGCGCTGGGCCCGCCGCGCCTGCGGACGGTTATCGCAGTCGCCGCTGTCCTGTATTCGTTGGCTCACACCATCGCTCAATGCGGCATCGCCTGGGAACAGGACCATCACAGCGACGGCGTACACATCGTTTCGTCCTCGTCTCAGGCCGCCGCGGAACTCTCCCCCAACCACGCGCACATCGACGACGGATCGCCCCACATGGCGCACGATACGAACACCGTCATCGCAATGCCCCGATCCGACAACCCGCCCCGCCCATCGACCATCGCCGCGGTCGCAGCGATGGCCTTCGCTGTGGTGTTGGTGGCGATGTCTGCCCCGCGCATTTCGCGAGCCCCACCGGATCTACCCATTCCGATCCGGCACGGCCGAACCGTCTTGAACGAACTCTGTATCAACAGGTGCTGATCAGCAGCCCGCGGGCCATCCGAGGACTTCTCCTCTCATGGCCCAGTTCGTGCTGCCCATCACTCACTTACTGCGCTCCTCGCAGATCACATACAGGGACTACTCATCATGAACAGTGCTGTTCGCTCCACACTCGTGCCACCGTCCTCCGCCGGCCACATGTTGGCGACCGCCAAGAACTGCCCGGAACCGAGCACAATGGTCGGCAACACGCCCGTTCTGTGGATCGGTGAACCGTTCGCGGACTCCGGCCGCGGCTTCTGGGCGAAACTCGAAGGCAGCAATCCCGGTGGGATGAAAGACCGCCCCGCGCTGCACATGGTCGAAAAAGCCAAGGCCCGCGGCGACCTCGCTCCCGGCGCGATGATCATCGAATCCACCAGCGGAACCCTCGGCCTGGGTCTGGCCCTGGCCGGGATCACCCATCACCACCCCGTCACCCTCGTCGCCGACCCGGGACTGGAACCGATCGTGCACCGGATGCTCGCCGCGTACGGCGCCCGCGTCGAACTGGTCACCACACCGCACCCCGACGGCGGCTGGCAGCAGGCCCGGCGTGAGAAGGTCCGTGAGCTCCTCGACGCACATCCAGGGTCGTGGTGCCCGGATCAGTACACCAACCCGGACAACGTCGAGGCGTACGAGTCGCTCGCTCACGAACTCATCGCCCAGCTCGGACGCGTCGACACCTTGGTCTGCTCGGTGGGTACCGGAGGGCACTCCGCCGGGGTGGCCCGGGTGCTCCGGCAGTTCTGCCCCGACCTGAAACTGGTCGGTGTCGACACCATCGGATCGACGATCTTCGGGCAACCCGCAAGCGCTCGGCTCATGCGCGGACTGGGTTCGAGCATCTATCCCGACAATATCGACTATCCCGCCTTCGACGAGGTGCACTGGGTGGCCCCGCACGAAGCGGTGTGGTCGTGCCGCACCCTGGCGGCGACGCACCACGCCAGCGGCGGCTGGAGCGTCGGGGCCGTGGCCCTCGCGGCCGGCTGGATCGCTCGCACCAGCCCGCCGGAGACCCGGGTCGCGGCGGTCTTCCCCGACGGACCGCAGCGCTACTTCGACACCATCTACAACGACGACTACTGCACCGAACATGGCCTGCTCGACGTTGACCCGCCGACCGAGCCGACGACCATCGCCCACCCCACCGATGAGACCGTGACGTCGTGGACGCGGTGCGCCACCGTCGTCGATCCCACCGTCGTCGATCCCACCGTCGTCGATCCCACCGTCGTCGATCCCACCGTCGTCGATCCCACCGAAAGCGTTCGATGAAAACCCTTCTGACTCAGTTCCGTAGCTTCGACCGGCCCAGCCAGGTGTTGATGGTCAACCAGTTCTCCATCAACGTCGGTTTCTACATGCTGATGCCGTACCTGGCCGGGTATCTGGCCGGTCCCCTGGGCCTGGCGGCGTGGGCGGTCGGGCTGGTGCTGGGTATGCGCAACTTCTCCCAGCAAGGGATGTTCCTGCTCGGCGGCACCCTCGCCGACCGCCTCGGATACAAACCCTTGATCATCGCCGGCTGCCTGCTGCGGGTCGCCGGTTTCGTACTGCTCGCGGCCGCGGAATCGCTGCCGGCGATCCTGCTCGCCTCGGCCGCGACCGGGTTCGCCGGTGCGCTGTTCAACCCGGCCGTACGGGCGTACCTGGCCGCCGACGCAGGGCCACGGCGGGTCGAGGCGTTCGCGGTGTTCAACGTGTTCTATCAGGCCGGGATTCTGCTGGGCCCGTTGATCGGTCTCGCTCTGACCACCCTCGACTTCCGAGTCACCTCACTGGCCGCGGCCGCGATTTTTGCTGTTCTGACGATCGTGCAGATCTGGACGCTCCCCGCGCACCGGGCCGAAACGGCCGTCGCCAAGACATCGGTACTCGAGGACTGGCGGGTGGTGATGGCCAACCGGCCTTTCGTGCTGTTCGCGCTGGCGATGATCGGGTCCTACGTGCTTTCGTTCCAGATCTATCTTGCGCTGCCGCTGCAGGCGGCGGTAGTAGTCGGTGACGGCAGGTCCGACACCGCTCTGGTGACCTCGTTGTTCGTGGTCTCCGGCGTGGTCGCGATCGCCGGGCAGTTCCGGATCACGTCCTGGTTGTCCCGCAGGTGGGGTTCGGGGCGAAGCGTGGTGGTCGGTATGGCAATCATGGCGCTGGCGTTCCTCCCGCTGATCGTGCTGCCGAGCCCGGCCGCGCTGGGCGGGTGGGCCGCCGCCGGCGCCCTGGTGCTCACCGCCGCACTGCTGGCGGTCGGCACCGCCGCGGTGTTTCCGTTCGAGATGGACACGGTGGTGACCCTGTCGGGCGGGAAGCTCGTGGCCACCCATTACGGGTTCTACAACACCATCGTCGGGGTCGGCATCTTGCTCGGTAATCTGGGCACCGGTGCCGTCTTCGGGCTTCTCAGCGACGCGCATCTGGGTGCACTGATCTGGGCGATACTGACCCTGGTCGGGGCGGCATCTGTGGCCGCTCTCTATGCGCTCGATCGATCCGACCGGCTCACCCCACCCCCCACCGAGACCACGGTGACCGAAAGCGGCGAGGTACCGGCCACCAGCTAGCGGCAGTGCACGCCGAGAAATGGCCTGCATTGCCCACACCCAAGACCTCGACGATGATTGCCGAACACGAAGGTGTCGACGCGGCACCGTTCACGACTATCGACCGACCGGCGGCCCGCATTCACACGAATGCGGGCCACCCACGCCTCAGTCGGGGGTACTGCGGTGACGTTGGAGGCGACGGACGACGGGGTAACCCGTGACCACCCCGAGGACGATACCGATTTGCATGAGCATCCAGAACGCAGCGTCGGTGGCCGGTGGCATGGTCTCGGTGTAGTGCAGCAGCAGCATCCAGCCACCCATCCCGAGGTCGAAAGCCAGGACGGTCAACGCGGCGACGCCGAGCGCAGCCACGACAGAACGCCGATGGATTGCCTGCGTACCGACTACCGGTGTGATGGCCGAGCGCTCGTATACGAAGAGCATGATCGTGGCCAATATCGCGATGACGATGATCATCACCCAGAGGTCTATGCCGGCGATGGTGAGTCCGGAGGCGATCACCAGCGGCACCCCGATGAGGTGCGCGGCGGCAGAGGCTGTACCTCCCGGCAGTCCTGAGGCGACACCATGGGGCGAGGCCTGCACGGTCGTACTCGAAACGGGGGTGACGCTGCTGCGGCCGTGACGGCGGTAGGCGAGCAGGGCGAAGGGGCCGAGATAGAGGCCGGAGCCGATCCACACCACCTCGGTGGCGACGGTGCGGTGGCGGTGCCCACGGCGGTAGATATCGTCGGCTATCACCGCCGACGAGATGAGGGCGAAGGTAACCACTACCCACGCCAGTGGGGTCAACCAGGTGGGCAGGGTCGAGCCCATCGTCATGTCCATGTTCATGCTGTGCCTTTTCGTCGGGAGGGGAGGCCCCGCCACTGCGCGCGGAGTAGTCGGGGTGATGGAGCGATGAGTGGTGCACGGGGCCCGCATGACAGCGACCGAAACGGCCATCCGTGCGGCGCGAGCCCACCGAAGGACAGGGGCTCAGGATTGTGTCCCGAGCGACCTGTCAGACCCTGCTCACCGAGAGCTTCGCCAACGACAGCACTGTCCACGGCGGCGAACTCCACTCATACGACACAAGGTGCCCACGCGTGGGGTGCCGCCCCCTCTGCTGGTACTTACCATCCATGCGCACCCCGAGGGCAAGAGCCGTCGACGCACCGAGTGCCGTCACCGCCTCCACGCACGCGTGCGCGGAGCCACCGACGATCCCGCCGCAGTCCATGCCCCCGTGGACCTCGCCGGTAACCGTTCGCGCTTCGGTGTCCATGACCGTCGGCCGGGTGAGTACCGCATCGGTCGAGCCCATCTGGCGCATCTCCACAGGAGTGGCCGCCACGGTGTCGGCGGCCGCCGACGTTCCCAGTGAGCGTTGGGAGGCCAGTGCACACACGGTGACGACCACGACGACCAACAGCACGAGCACCCGCCGCGTGAGGCTGGTCGACACCGACATCTGTCGAGGGTAGCGCTACCGGCCCTGCTACACCGATGGGTACTACTGGGCGTCGTAGGTCGGGGATGCGCATTCCTGGCGACGGTGTACCGCCGCAGGGGTGTCCTCGATGCTCGTCATGTGCCCGTCGGCTACCGCGCATTCTTTTTCGTCGAGCTAGAACCGCCGCGGAAGCTGCTGGTTGCTCGATGACGACGCGGTCGACGCACCGCCTGTCTCCGATTCGAGGATCTCGAGAAGATCCTTCGACACTCTGTCCGCACGAGATTCGACGTCGGCAAGGACGGAAGCGACATCATCGAGAAGATCGTGGGCGTCTCTGCGCGCGCGCAATCCGCGTTCGTAGTAGCCGGAGTCGAGGACGCCCGCCGACGCAGGCTCTGGTGCGACGTTCGATTCTGGGTGCCGCTCCCGCATCCGAGGGCGGTGTTCCGGTCAGTGCCCAGGGTCATGCCGTAGCACCGGTGCGGCACATCTCATTGCATACCGTAGGGGGGTATGGTAAATCTATAGGTGGGTCGCGACGACCTCGATCACATTCCGAATCGAAGAAAGAAGGGCATCGATGAACACCACCGTCACCGTCACCGGAATGACCTGCGGGCACTGCGTCTCCTCGGTCCGCGAGGAGATCAGCGGCATCCCCGGTGTGACCGCCGTGAATGTCGACCTCGCGAGCGGCCGAGTCGATATCGACTCGGACACCACGATCGAGCAGACGGCCATCGCCCACGCAGTCGACGAGGCCGGCTACCAGCTCGCCTCCTGATCGACACCAGACCCGGACAGGAGATTCGCACGATGAACGCATCATCGAAGTTCGTCGGATTCACCATCGCCCTGGCCGCGGTCTTCGGGCTCGCCTTCGGGGCCGGGGACGCCTTCAGCCCCGAAGGTGCCGCACCACCCGACACACACGACACCTCGACTCACGACGCCGCCCCGGCGTCCACTGCGGGCGTGCCCGCCGCCTCGGAGCCGATGCCCGCCGGGCACGGACACGGACACACCATCACGTCCCGAGAGGAGCAACGATGAATCCCGTCACGCATCACCCCACCGCCGACGGCCGGGTCGAACTCGACATCGGTGGTATGACCTGCGCCTCCTGCGCGAACAGGATCGAGAAAAAGCTCAACAAGCTCGACGGTGTCACCGCGACGGTGAACTACGCCACCGAAAAGGCACGCGTCGACTACGTCGGTGATGTCTCGACCGAGGATCTCGTGGCCACCGTCGAACAAGCCGGTTACACCGCCACGGTCCCCGCGCCCGCCGCCTCCTCCACCGACCCCGACGCGGCCGGGCCAGCCGAGATCGACCCCACCGCCTCGCTGCGCCAACGCCTGCTCATATCGCTGGTGCTCAGCGTGCCGGTGATCGCGATGGCCATGGTTCCGGCACTGCAGTTCACCAACTGGCAGTGGCTTTCCTTGACCCTCGCCGCACCCGTGGTGGTGTGGGGGGCATGGCCGTTCCACAAGGCCGCCTTCACCAATCTGCGGCACGCCACCTCAACGATGGACACCCTGATCTCGATGGGCACCATCGCAGCACTGGGGTGGTCGTTGTATGCCCTGTTCTGGGGCACCGCCGGAACGGCCGGCATGACACACCCGTTCGAGCTGACCATCTCCCGCTCCGACGGGGCCGGCAACATCTACCTCGAGGCCGCAGCCGGAGTCACCACCTTCATCCTCGCCGGCCGCTACTTCGAAGCACGCTCCAAGCGACGCGCCGGTGCCGCCCTGCGTGCCCTGCTCGAGCTCGGTGCCAAGGAAGTCTCCGTCCTGCGCGAGGGTGTCGAACAGCGCATCCCCACCGATCAACTCATCGTCGGTGACGAGTTCGTCGTCCGCCCCGGGGAGAAGATCGCCACCGACGGCGTGGTCGCCGACGGCTCTTCCGCGGTCGACAATTCGATGTTGACCGGCGAATCCGTGCCCGTCGAGGTAGGACCCGATGATCTGGTCGTCGGCGCGACGGTCAACGTCGGTGGCCGAATCGTGGTCCGGGCGACCCGCATCGGCTCGGACACCCAGCTCGCACAGATGGCGAAACTCGTCGAAGACGCTCAGACCGGTAAAGCCCAAGCTCAGCGTCTGGCCGACAAGATCTCCGGAGTCTTCGTCCCGATCGTGATCGCCCTTGCCGCGGCGACACTCGGCTTCTGGATCGGCACCGGCGGTGGGATCGCGGCCGCGTTCACCGCAGCCGTCGCCGTCCTGATCATCGCCTGCCCGTGTGCCCTCGGCCTGGCCACCCCGACCGCGCTGATGGTCGGCACCGGCCGCGGCGCTCAGCTCGGCATCCTGATCAAGGGTCCCGAAGTGCTCGAATCGACCCGCCGTGTCGACACCGTGGTACTCGACAAGACCGGCACCGTCACCACCGGCAAGATGACTCTGCTCGACGTGATCACCGCCGACGGCGAGGACACCGCGCAGGTGCTGCGCCTGGCCGGTGCACTCGAAGATTCGTCCGAGCACCCCATCGCCCAGGCCATCGCCAAAGGTGCCCGCGAGAAGGTCGGAGCCCTGCCACCGGTGGAGCAGTTTATAAATATCGAAGGCCTCGGGGTGCAGGGCATAGTCGACGACCACGCAATGATCGTCGGACGGGCCCGCCTCCTCGCCGACCGGGCGCAGCAGCTGCCGGACGAACTCGCAAGTGCGATGCGTGCAGCCGAATCCGAGGGCAAGACCGCCGTCGCAGTCGGTTGGGACGGTCGGGCTCGCGGAGTACTGGTCGTCGCCGACGCGGTCAAACCCACCTCCGCCGAGGCGATCGAGCAGCTGCGGGGCCTGGGTTTGACGCCGATCATGCTCACCGGCGACAACGCAGCCGCCGCGCGTGCCATCGCCGACCAGGTCGGCATCCACGAAGTGATCGCGGAGGTGCTGCCCGCAGACAAGGTGGACGTCGTCAAAAGGCTGCAGGAGCAGGGCAAGGTAGTGGCGATGGTCGGCGACGGCGTGAACGACGCCGCCGCGTTGGCGCAGGCCGACCTCGGTCTGGCGATGGGCACCGGTACCGACGTTGCGATCGAAGCCAGCGATCTGACGTTGGTGCGCGGTGATCTGCGCGCAGCAGCGGATGCTATCCGCCTGTCCCGCCGAACGTTGGGCACCATCAAGGGCAACTTGTTCTGGGCGTTCGCCTACAACGTGGCTGCCCTCCCCTTGGCTGCGGCCGGGCTGCTCAATCCGATGCTGGCCGGTGCAGCGATGGCGTTCTCGTCGGTGTTCGTGGTCAGCAACAGCTTGCGGTTGCGCCGGTTCAAGTCCCTCACCGGATAACCGCGCGGGTAGAACAAGCACCCAAAAGGCTGGGGTGGGCGTGGCATGCAGGCGCGCCACCCCACCCCACCGCTACAACCCCGATGCAGCCTACGAAAGGAGAGGGCCATGTCCTTCGTGACAACGACCTTGGTGCAGATCACCCGGCACCCGGCGACCCGAGCGGTGGCCCGCTGCGCGGTGATGTGCGCTGCGGCGGCGGCCCAGCGACGACTCGACGGACCGACCCTCTCGCGCCATACCCCGGGCGGGCATAATCGAGGATGCTCGGCATGACACTCGGATTCCAGGAGGACACCATGGCCACTCCCGCGGCCGCGCAGGCACCCGCCGAGACCGACGGCCATGATCACGCCGCGCATGGCTACATCACCGAAAAGGACGCCTACCTCAAACGCCTCAAGCGCATCGAAGGCCAGGCCCGAGGACTGCAGCGCATGGTCGAGGAAGACAAGTACTGCATCGACATCCTCACCCAGGTCTCGGCGATGACCAAAGCCTTGCAGGCGGTGGCCATGGGCCTGCTCGAGGCTCACATCAGCCACTGCGTGGTCGACGCCGCCATCGCCGGCGGTCCCCAAGCCGACGCGAAGATCAAAGAGGCCACCGACGCGATCTCACGGCTCGTCCGCTCCTGAGCACCGGCAGTGCGAAGCCATTCCTCGCCGTCCACTCCCGCGTGCTTGTCGGAAACCTCGGCGAGGCGGCGCAGGCAGAGACCGTCATGACCGAAACCGTATCGGCGATTCTGCGCGATCGCCGAGTCCTCGCCACCGTGGCAGCGCTGGCAATACTGGCAGTGGCTGCCGCCCTCGTACCCCGCCCGTCGATCATTGTGGTGCGCGAGTGGGCGGAGTCGATGGGCCCGTCGTTCGTGGTGGTGTTCTTTCTGACCCAGGCGGTGTTGACGATTGCCCCGGTACCGCGCACGGTGTTCACCCTCAGCGCCGGACTGTTGTTCGGTCCCGCCACCGGGGTCGCCGTCACGATCGCCGCCACAACTGTCAGCGCTGTGCTGGCGTTGCTGCTGGTGCGCGCGCTCGGGCGCACCGCGGTGCAGGAGCGGCTGACGAATCCTGCGGTCAAGTCCATCGATGCCCGGTTGGCTCGGCGGGGGTGGCTGGCCGTCGGGTCCTTGCGGCTCATTGCCCCGGCACCGTTCGCCCTGGTCAACTACTGCTCCGGACTCTCCGCGGTGCGCCTGCTGCCCTACACGACGGCCACTGTCGTGGGGATTCTGCCCGGTACGATCGCCGCGGTGCTGTTCGGGGACGCTTTGACCGGGCGAACGAGTCCGGCATTGATAGTGGTGACGTCGGTCTGCGTGGCCGCCGGGGTGGCAGGATTGCTGGCCGACGCCCGCCTGCCGGTGTCGCAGGCACAGCCCAACACCGCAGATGGTGCATCGAGAAGCGGTCGCCTTCGTCGTCTGTTGCTGCCGGACCGCGGATAGGACGTGGCGAGAAATCCTACAATTTTGCTGCGCCTGCACCGCCAAAGCCAGCGGAGTTGCCGAACTCCTGACCTACGCGAGAAGTAGGGCACGCGCGTTCCCCGTGGATTCGCAGTCGAAGAGCCCACACCATCACCCCCACCGACATCACTCCGATCACGGGCTGCACGGGTGCCCATAGATCCAGAGCACCGCTCACCCCGACCGCCACCACTACCAGTTTGTTGCATATCGGACATCCGACCGCCAACAACGACAACGCATTCGCACTGACCCCTACACGGGAAGAAACCGACGACGCCAGCCCAGTGCTCACGTATGTCGCAAGAATGAGGCCACTGAGAACTGCGGTGGCAATCCACACCGGATAGTTCCACCACAACACCGGGGTCATTCGAACGTAGAACGCAGTGTGGATGATCCCGGTGGGGATCGCCACGACCAGCGCGGCCACCGTCGCGCCCAGTAACGCGGCCACCCAACGGCGCGCCGGCCAGTCACGCATCGTCACAGTCGTCATCCCTCTCCCGGTCAGCGGATACCACCCCACCATCTACTATGAATGATAGTAGTTTGCAGGTGCGGTGAGTCGGCGTCAATCGACGCCGACTCGCCGCCCATACGGCACAGGCGTCGAGCGTCGACGCGAGCCTCAGTCGACCGTGAGGAACCGTCTACGACTGCCGATACCCGACAATGGTGACCGGCGAGGCCGGACACAGTCCCATGCGGCTCTCGCCGCGCTCCGTTTCCTTCGCTGGTGACGCAGGGAACCCACACCGACCCCAGAGGATTTCTTCTGTGCATTCTTTTTCAGGCCCGACGCGGCGTGTCCGCGCTACCCTGATCGCCTCGATCATCGTTGTTGCCGCGGCATTTTCGGCAAATGCTCCAGCTTCGGCGGACCCTGCTGCACCCCCGGTGAACGCATCCGAAGCCGTACGACAACTCGCTGAACTCAATGCGACCGCCTTCACTCTCACCGAGAGCATGTACGCCGCGCAGGACACCCTCGATCGTCGCCGCGGCGAACTGAGTACCGCAGTTCGATTCGCCCACGAGACCTCGGCGGCGGCTCGGGAAGCCGAAGTGGCCGCATCTGCCAACCGTCGAGCACTGGCCACAGCTGTCGACGCCGCGTACAAAGGTGTACCGCAATCCCCTCTCGGGGCCGTTCTGGTCGCGGACAGCCCACAGCAACTACTCGATCAGATGGTGTTGTTGGACCGGATCCTCGCCGATCGAGCCGCTGCACTCGCCGACTCGACACAGATCGACGACGAAGCGCGAGACCAGCTCGAACAAGCCCGGCAAGCACAGGCGTCCGCTGCGGTAGCCGAGGCGGACGCCGCACGTACACAACGCGACCTCGAGCAACGCCAGACCGACCTGGCCGATCAGATCGCCAAAATCACCGACCGATTCGCCGCCCTCACCGATGCGGATCGAGCTGCCATCGTCAGCCCCGGCACCACGAATCCTTCCGAGCTACCCGCCGCCGTCTCGGCTGCGAGTGGAACATCAGCGGAGGCGATGCGCATCGCCCTCGACCAACTCGGCAAACCCTATTCCTGGGGAGCTACCGGGCCGGGGTCCTTCGATTGCTCCGGACTGATCTACTTCGCCTACAAACAACTGGGACTGACCGTTCCACGCGTGGCCGCAGACCAAGCACGAGCGGGCACACCTGTCTCCCGCGAATCAGTGCAACCGGGTGACTTCATCTCTCTCTACTCACCGATCGGACACATCGGGATCTACATCGGCGACGGGAAATACGTCAACGCCCCCACCGGCGGCGACGTCGTCAAAGTCGCGCCCGTTCCCTGGGATGAAGTGACGGCAATCAACCGGCCCATCGCCACCTGATTCGATGTCCACGGTCCGGACGCCGCGACCGCGAGGAGGCCGGATGCCCCGTGTGGCGGACCGGTAAGATCGAACCGGTGAGGACTTCAGCCACGGAACCTATGAACCAGAAGTGGCTCCTAGGTGCTGTTTGCGCTTCGGTAGTGCTGTTCGGGGTCCTTCTCATGCATTCTGCGCCGATGTCGTTCGCAACGGCGACGGGTATCGGCGAACACTCGATGACCTCGGCGGTGAGCGCTCCACCTGCCGTCGACGAGCATTCGGGAGCATCATCTGCGACAGCATCGGAGAGTGGTTCCGCAGCACACTGCGGGAACGGCTGTGGCGATCACAGCTCGGTCATGCATCTGTGTCTGGCTATCATCGGTGCTGTCGCGGCGTTGGCCGTCTTACGGGCAATCGTTGTGGGCTTCGCCGGTTCTCTCGTCCACGCTGCGCGACTGACAGCAGTTCGTCATCGAACCGGGCACCCGCCGCCCTGGACCATTTTCACTCTCTCCGAGTTGTCTGTGCTTCGGATCTGACAGGTGACTCACCGTTGTGTGAGACACAGATATCGACGGGTCAGTGCGCCTGTCGATCCGAACCACCCCACCATAATTTCAGGAGTTTGTTATGCGTTCGAATCGACCTACCCGCTTCACGATCGCGATAACGGCGGCTTCCGCTGTCGCCGCCGCAATTCTCGCTGGCTGCAGCAGTAACGACGGCGAAATGAACATGCCCGGCATGTCGAGCAGCGATACACCGGCCTCGTCGTCCTCTCAGAATTCCGCCGAAGCATCGGCCGAATTCAACGATGCCGATGTCACGTTCGTCGAAGGGATGTACCCCCACCATGCACAAGCGGTGGAGATGGCCTCACTTGTCGACGGCCGAACCGAGAATGCTCAGGTCATCGAGCTGGCCCAGGCCATCGAAGCAGCTCAAGCACCGGAGATGGAGCAGATGAATGCTCTGCTCACCGCATGGGGACAGCCCGCAGCATCCGCCGACATGGGCGGAATGGACATGGGCGGAATGGACATGGGGAGCGGCGGCATGACCGGCATGATGAGCCAGGAAGACATGGACATGTTGGCGGCCGCCAACGGAGCGGAGTTCGACTCCATGTGGCTCACCATGATGATCGAGCACCACAAGGGGGCAATCGAGATGGCTCAGGTCGAGTTGGCCGACGGCTCCAATGCTGATGCCAAGGAGCTTGCCTCCACAATCATCGATGCGCAGCAGAGCGAAATCTCCACAATGGAAAGCCTGCTCGCCCAGTAACTCTCAACGCTGGGAACTATCAACTCGAAGGACCCTGACCCGTCGAGCTGCCACACCGATCAACACGGCCCCGGAAACATGCCCTCCCCTGCTGATGCACCCGCCTGCGGGGTCCTTGGGACACGCAGATCCGCGGGAGGAACAGGGCTCTCGGATCGAGTCATCGCGGCCCGGCGGGGGCGCGCCGTCGACAGAGAGTGGGTTCGATACCACCGGCACGGGCAGTTGGGGAGGCGTGATCTTGCACGTGCGGCTGCTCGGCTTCCTTCTCAGATGGGTAACACAACCGAACTGACGAATTCATTGCGTATCCAGGCAATGAACAGACCCCACACCCCCGTCAGCAGGGCGACACCGACGGCGATCATGATCACTCCGCCTGCCACTTTGATTCTCTGCGAGTTCCGCCGTAGCCAGCCGACACCGCGCATCGCCGAACTCGAGCCGAACGCAAGGACCACGAACGGTAGACCGAGTCCCAGACAGTAGGCGACGATGAGAGTGACGCCGCGCGCTGCGGTTGCGCCTTCAGTGCCAGCGGCAACGGACAACACCCCGGCGAGCGTGGGGCCAAGGCACGGCGTCCAGCCGAGCGCGAACACGCCACCGAGCAGCGGCGCTCCAGCAAGAGACGAGATGGTTTGCGGCGCGAATCGAGTGTCGCGTTGGAATGCGGGAATGAACCCGATGAACGTCAAGCCCATGATGATCGTGATGGCACCGCCGACCTGCTGAAGCACCTGTTCGTTGATGCGCAGGGTGCCGATGACCCCGAAAATCGAGGCGGTGGCGAGGACGAAGACGATGGTGAAGCCGGCGACGAACAACCCCGCTGCACCTGCCACGCGCCAGCGGCTTGCCAGCTTCGACGGTGCTTCACCAGTCGAGGCGGCGGCGATCGGCGGCGCGTCGGCACCTGCGATGCCCGCCAGGTACGACAGGTAGCCCGGCACCAGGGGCACCACGCACGGTGATGCGAACGAGACCAGCCCGGCGAGCATGCATGCGGCGATCGCCAGCACCAGAGGTCCGCTCGATGCCAAATTTTGGAACGTCGAGCCAACGCCGCCTTGGGCAAGAAGAACAGTCATTCGTCTGCTATCCGTTCGACGACAGGGAGGAGGTCTTCGGTGAGAAGGGCACGCATGAACACTGCCGCCACCCGGTGCTCTCGATCGAGTACCAGCGTCGAGGGAATCACGCTGGTCGGGTAGTTCCCGCCGAGGGCGATCAGCGTCCGCATCGAGGGGTCGTAGATCGAGGGGTAGGAGACATTGTTGTCGACAACGAAGTCCTGCGCTTTGTCCTTCTGCGGATCTCGAACGTTGATACCGAGGAACTGCACACCGCGCTCGCGGGTTGCTACGTAGACCTCTTCGAGGTCGTCGGCTTCGCCGCGGCAGGGGCCGCACCATTGGCCCCAGAGATTGATGACGACGACCTCGCCGTCGTAGTCCGACAGTGCCGTGTTCTTCCCCTCCTCCATCAGATCGGGGCCGGCGAGTTCGCCTATGGTTCCGCGTGTTTCGGGGGGATCGTAGACGATGTCGGTTCGACCGCCGGGGGCGACGAAGTCGAAGCTGCCTCCCGGGGGCGCAGCCTGTGCGCCGTCGGAGCATCCGGAGATCAGTAGTACGAGGGCAAGAATCGATCCCATTGCCGCGGTGGGCGTGCTGCCCTGACGGCGCGCACCGACCCACGCAGGGAGAAAACGTGTCATGAGGTGAAATCCTTTACTGCAGTGCGGATCTGGTCTGTCGTCTCGAACACCGTCGGGTCGGTGACGCGCTCGACCGTTCCGTCCGGGCGGAGGAGAAAGCTCAAGGGAAGGACCGGCGGTGCCGAGAGCGCGTCCAGGACGCTGCCGCCGTCGATGTAGTTCGGATAGCGGACGCCCAGTTGCGTGAGCAGCGCGGCCGCGTCCGCGGGCCGGTCCTCGACGTCGATTCCGATGACTGGGATCGCGTCGAGTTCTCCGGCGTAGGCATCGAGTACCGGCATCTCGGTGCGGCACGGGCCGCACCAGGATGCCCACAGGTTGATCAGCGTCACCTCGCTTCCGAGAACGTCGGCGAGATCGACATCGTCGGCGCTGCCGATGCAGCGTGCTATCACTCCCGCCAGCGGACCGCCTTCGCGCGGTACCGGCGGCGGACACAGCGGTAGCGCTGTTGCTCGTGCCGCGTCATCCGGCGGGCGGGACAATGTGAGTTCGGGTCCGACCGGCGCGACATTGTTGGCAATGGCCTCGGACGGGCCGCCCTCGACGCCACCGGAGCGGGGCCACAGTGCGACGATCGATGCAACGACAACGACGAGCATGACGATCGACCAGCCGCGCGTCATCGCCGTGACCTTCTTTCTCGAGAGAGCGGCAGAGGGGCGAACGGTACGTCGCGGATCATAGGAGCGTGGACCAGTACGACCAGAAACGCTGCGCGATCAGGGCGATGAGGACGAGAAACCACACGGTCAGCGGAATCGAGTGATTGCGAATCAGCGAGTCAAGCCGTAGCCGAAACCATTGCCCAAGAGCGGATTTCGACCTGGCGCGGTCGAGGTTGCGCAGCGTGACGTACCAGAAGATCGGTACGGTGACCGCCCACACCGCCATGCAGTACGGGCACAGGGCGCCGATCTCGTACAGGCTCTGCGCGATCAGCCAGTGCACGAAGACTGCGGCAGCAGTGACACCGACCTGCATCGCACCCCAGAACCACTGTGCGAACACCGCACCGGCGAGAAGGGCGGCACCCACTGCCGCCACCACTGCGAAGCCTGCGATCCCGAGAAGGGAATTGGGAAATCCGAACGCAGACGCCTGCAGGGTGTCCATCACCGATCCGCAGTTGAGCACCGGATTGATGCTGCAGGTCGGGGCGTAGGCGGGATCGAGCGCCAGAGCGAACTTTTCCACCGTGAGCACGAACGCGGCGGTCAGGCCGATCAGGCCGCCCACCAACAGCAGCCAGGGCAGGCCCCGGGCGAACGATCCACCGGGTCGGGTCTCGGCCGCTGGGAGGTCAGCCGAGTGCAGCGTCGAGGGCATCGGCCAGGTCTCCGTACGTGGTGGGTTCGATCTTGGTGCCGTTGAGGAAGAACGTCGGGGTGCCCTGCACGCCGAGCGCGATCCCGTCCGCGACGTCGGCCTCGATGCGCGCGAGCGTCGCAGGGTCGGTGTAGGCGGCATCGAAGGCGCTCATGTCGAGCCCTTGCTCGACGGCGAAGCTGCGGAACAACTCGTCCTGCGGAACCTGCTGTTCGCCCCACTGCGCCTGCGTTTCGTACATGCGCTGATACATGGCCTCGAATCCGCCCTGCTGGGCCGCGGCTTCGACTGCGCGTGCGGCTCGTTCGGCATTGAAGTGGGAGGCGATCGGAAAGTAGCGGGCCACGAAGCTCACCCGGTCGCCGTACTCTTCACGCAATTGCTCGATCGCCGGGTAGGCCGATCGGCAGGCCTCGCACTCGAAGTCGAGGAACTCCACGAACGTGACCCGGCCGTCGGGCACCGAGTTCAACCGATGACTGTTCTCGCGCACCGCAATCGAGGCAGGGTCGGTCGCGGCCTGCTCGGCGGCGGCAGCATCCGGAGACCCCGATCGATCCATCACCAGAAATACAGCCAACGCGGCGGCGAACACGATCACCAGGGACAAGGAAATCTTCAACGCTCGGCTCATACAACTACCTTCTCGATTCGTTCGGACTGATCAATGGGTCCGATATGGGCGTTTCGACTCGTTATGACACTAACAATCGTACGAACGTTGACCGAGAGGCCTTCCTTAACGATCGCATGATTGTTAGATTGTGCGCATGGCCTTGGAACCTCTGGACTCGTGCGATCTGTTGTGTATGGACCTCCCTCACGCCGAGAGGGTTCGCGCTACTCTGCCCGCGCTCGGCGATATCGAACCGGTCGCCGACGCTGCCCGAGCATTCGGCGACCCCACCCGACTGACCATCGCGCTCGCGTTGAACGCCGGCGGGCAGATGTGTGGCTGCGACATCGCGTGGATCGTGGGACAGAGCCAGAAGCTGGTCTCCCACCATCTCCGCAAACTCAAAGCCGCGGACGCGGTCACATCGAACAGAGACGGAAAGTTGGTCATGTATTCGCTCACCGACCGCGGCACCCGACTGCTCGCGACACTGGCCGAGGTACTGCCCACCGCCTCGGCCACCGCTGAAGTCACCGGGGTCGATCATGGCTGACGCGTGCTGCGGACCTACCCCGGCAGCGCCGACCACCGAATCCACTGCTGACGGTGCGGGCACGGGAGGTCTGGCTCCGACCGATGCACTCCCGAGGTTGTGGCAGGTCCGCGAGCTGCAACTCGCCTCGGCCGCCGCGATCGTCCTGGGCGCATCGTGGTTGCTCGGTCGAACGGGTGCCGATGCGGTTGCGACCGTCGGCGCTCTGATCGCTGCCGCGATCGCCGCCGTCACCTTCGTTCCCGCGACGGTGAGAAATCTGCGACACGGACGCATCGGTGTCGGCACGCTGATGACGATCGCGCTCCTCGGTGCCATCGCATTGGGCCAGATCCCCGAGGCCGCGATGCTCGGTATCTTGTTCTCCGTCGCCGAGGGGCTCGAGGAATACGCGGTCACCAAGACCCGCCGCGGACTGCGCGCACTCCTGTCGTTGGTGCCGCCGACGGTATCTGTCCTGCGCGGTGGAACCGAGCAGGCCCTGTCCCCCGACGATGTCGTGATCGGGGACATCATGGTGCTGCGGCCGGGTGAGCGAGCTGCCACGGACGGCACCATCGCTCGCGGTTCGACGAATCTGGACGTGTCTGCGATCACCGGCGAGTCCGTGCCCATCGAAGCCGGTGTCGGTGACGAGGTGCATGCCGGTGCCATCAACGGCGGCGGGGCCATCGAGGTCACCGTCACCGCGCCGGCATCGGAGAGTTCGCTTGCTCGCATCGTCCGCATCGTCGAACAGGCCCAGGACCGCAAAGGGGCCGGCCAACGGCTGGCGGACCGTATCGCACGTCCGCTCGTGCCCTCGATCATGATTCTCGCCGTACTCGTCGCCGGCGTCGGTGCGGTGCTCGGTGACCCCATGTTGTGGCTCGAACGCGCACTGGTGGTCCTGGTCGCGGCATCACCGTGCGCGTTGGCCATCTCGGTGCCGCTGTCGGTGGTGGCGGCGATCGGGGCTGCGAGCCGCAACGGGGCATTGATCAAAGGCGGTGCAGCAGTGGAAGAGCTGGGCTGCATTCGCGTCGTCGCCTTGGACAAGACCGGCACCCTCACTGCAGGACGACCGGAGGTCGTCGACGTCGTCACCGCTGCGGGAATCAGCCGCGACGCCGCGCTGGCCGTTGCTGCTGCGCTCGAAGCGCGCAGCGAGCATCCACTCGCCCGCGCCGTACTGGCCTCCGTATCGACCGTCGCGGCAGCCGATGATGTCACTGCCATCGCCGGGCACGGCCTGACCGGCACCCTCGACGGAGCCGCGATCAGGCTCGGGAAACCGAGCTGGTTCGACACACACCCCAGCTCCGAGGAGTTCCGCGCCGACGTCGCTCGTCTGCAGAGCGGCGGTGCCACAGTCGTTCTCGTCGAACGCGCCGGAGTTCTGATCGCTGCGATCGCCGTCCGCGACGAACTGCGGCCCGAGGCCGCCGAGGCTGTCCGGCAACTCACCGCGCTCGGTATCGACACTGCGATGCTCACCGGCGACAACGCGCTCACTGCGCAGGCTCTGGCGACCCAGGCGGGCATCACCGCCGTCCACGCCGAACTACTGCCCGAGGACAAAGCGGCCCTGCTGACCGACATCGCGGCCGGACGCAAGATTGCGATGGTCGGCGACGGCATCAACGACGCTCCCGCCTTGGCGACCGCAGATGTCGGTATCGCCATGGGCGCGATGGGAACCGACGTTGCCATCGAGACCGCCGATGTTGCCCTCATGGGGGAAGACCTCCGGCATCTACCGCAGGTGCTGGCCCACGCTCGACGCGCCCGGCGCATCATGATCGAGAACATCGCCTTGTCGATTGCCATCATCGGCGTGCTCGTCCCACTGGCTGCTACCGGTGTCCTGGGCTTGGCCACTGTGGTGCTCGTCCACGAACTCGCCGAAGTCCTGGTCATTGCCAATGCGATTCGCGCCGCCCGCACCACGCCCTTGGACGGTTTCGTGCCCCCGCCCGCGGCGTCCGGTGCCCTCAACGTCACGATCGCGCCCGCAGCGGCCTTCGAGGATGCCTGCTGTGCTCCGGCTCCGACGCCGAGGAACATCTCACCTCTCGCATCTGGGAACCTACTGGCCTCCACCACCGCACCGTCACCGTCGGCGATCGGAGCAGACGATGGCAGCTCCGGGTGCTCGGATGGATGTACCTGCTGCACATCGACTCCCGCGTACGGCGAACTCTTCCGCGGAAAGAGGTAGAGACCTGTGCGCGGTGATCGAACTGCACGCAGGCTCTACGGGATCGACATGACCGCAGCCGCTGGGGCATCGACAACAGAGGTGCGCTGGTACCACCTCGAACGAGCACACATCCTCTCGCAGCCCTATCCGTGGTTGCATACTCGCAACCACGGCGCGATGTTGAAAGCTGCGGTGACAGAACACGATCGGCGCGAATCCTGGGGCCAGTTGATTCGGATCGTGGTCGCTGCTCCAGGATCGTGGTCGGGGCGATACCCGGCCGGTAACACCGGCCGGGTCGAGGCGGGACTGATGTCGCCGATGCCCATTCCGCGGGACCTTGCGGACGCGCTGGGGGGCACGTAGCGGGAGTCATCAGTTCAGGCCTGCGTAGGAGTGTAGGCCTGAGACGACCATGTTGATGATGAACAGGTTGAACAGCATCGCCACGAATCCGGCGATGTTGATCCATGCTGCGCGGGTGTTGCGCCATCCGCTGGTGGCGCGGGCGTGCAGGTAGGAGGCGTAGACGATCCAGGTGATGAAGGAGACCGTTTCTTTCGGGTCCCAGCCCCAGAATCGGCCCCATGCGGCTTCGGCCCAAATGGCGCCGAGGATGACGCCGACGCCGAAGAGTGGAAATGCGAAGATCGTGGTCTTGTACGCCAGGATGTCCAGTGTCTGCGCGGAGGGCAGACGGGCGACGATTCGGCTCATTCTGCTCCCCGAGGCCTCGGGATGCTTCATGCGGATCAGGAACAGCGCGCTTGCAACCCCGGAGATCAAGAACACCCCGCTGCCGAGCGAGACGATCGAGACGTGCACCGGCAGCCAGTACGACTGCAGTGCCGGTACCACCGGTGCTGCGTCGGCGTACAGCACGGTGCCGGCGACGAACAGGAGGATCAACGTCGGTACCAGGACGAACAACCACAGGGTGCGCAGCTGCTTGGAGCGCAGCACCACCAGTGCAGCCAGTACACCGGCCGCGCAGGTGACCGAGACGAATTCGTACATGTTGCCCCACGGCGGCCTGCCGGCGGCGATCCCGCGAAGAACGATCGACCCGACATGCAACGTCAGCGCCACCATCACCAGCCCGGCTCCGGTACGGCCCAGACGTTCGGACGGAACCCGCCGGGGTGCGTCGGGAATGCGTCCGGGCGTCGTCGATGTCGCTGCGATCACCCGCGTGCGCAGTCGCTCCATATTGTGCAGCGCCGCGCTACGGGTCGTCGCGAGCTGACCGAGGAATGCGATTGCGGCGAGGAGATAGACCACGAAGGCGGTCTCGAAGCTGATGTCGCTCCAACGGGCGAGGGTGTCGTCGATCGGCATGGTGCTACACCGTTTCTCTGTCGTGGGTCTCGGAGTCGCTCGGGGCTATCTGCGGCCAGATCTGTGACCGGAGGGTCTGGAATTCGGGTCCCCAGCCGGCGTGATCGGTGCGAGCCAGGCCGCCCATGTCCACTCGCGAGAGGCCGTGTTCGCCAAGGTGGGCCCGGAACCAGACGCGGCGGCGTGTGATCACCAGGGAGATCAGTAGTCCGGTCATCATCGTGATGGCGAACACGAGGACCCACCGCTGCGCGGGGTCGTATCCGACCTGCAGGTTCGCGAATTCCTTGGCACCGTCGAACCGGACGAGAGTGCCGTCGGAGAGGGTTGTCGATTCTCCGGGCCGCAGGTTGACCCGGTCCTGCTTGACCAGCCGGCCCTGGTTGATCATCTCCTGGTCCAGGGAGAAGATCGACTGCGGGATGCCGGTGTCGAGACCGGTGTCGCCCTTGTAGATGTCCACTGCCACAGCGGGATCGACCAATTCCGGGAAGCGGGAGGAGAGCAGATTTCCGTTGAATTGCGCGGTGGGCGCGAAGAGTCCTTCGATGGCGATCTGCCCGCGGCGGCGTTCGTCGGCGGTGGGGTAGGTCCCCCCGGGTGGGTCGAATCGCAGCGCGCCGCTGCTGAGGAACGTGGTGGCGTCGTCGGGGCGGAACTGCAGGGCTTCGGTGCGGGTCTGGCCGTCGGGGAAGGTGACGGTGAACTCGGGGGCATAGCCGTGTCCGGTGAGGTAGATGCGTTCGTCGCCGAGCCGGAGGGGTTCGTTGACTTTGAGCTGATAATCGCGCCAGGTGTCGGCGGCGATGTCGTCGGCGCTCTGGTAGGAGATGTTCGAGGTGAACATCTCGGCCTGACCGTTCTCGAGATAATCGGCGGTGAAGTCCTTGACCCGGATACAGAACGGCTCGAGTCCGGTGCCGTCGGTGCTGTTGCCGGCGCGGAAGGAGTCGTAGACGGCGGGAGAGGTGTTGCAGAAACCGGGTCCGTTGTCGGCGATGACGATGACCGAGCCTTCGTAGCCGAACAGTTTGCCGATGGCGATAGCGGCGAGCAGACCGATCAGCGAGAAGTGGAAGAGCAAGTTCCCGGCCTCGCGGGTATAGCCCTTCTCGGCCGAGAGAGTCAGTGCCCCATCGGGCTCGGGTCGAACGACGGTACGCCACCCTTTCAAGTGCGGCGCGATGTCGGCAAGCACCTTCTCGGGGTCACCGGCGAGGGTGCCCGAATGATGCAACGGTAGTCGAGTGAGATTTCGGGGTACTCGAACAGGTTGTGCGCGAAGAGCTTTGCCGTGCTCGATCAACCGGGGAGTCAGACAGCCGATCAGAGACACGAACAGCAGGACGTAGATCGCGGTGAACCAGGAACTTGCGAACACGTCGAACAATTCCAGTGTGTCCATCACCGGCCCGAGAGCCGGGCGCGCGGCGATGTAGGCATCGACGGCCTGGGTATTGAGATTGCGCTGCGGCAGCAATGCGCCGGGGATTGCTGCGGCGGCGAGGAAAAACAGCAGCACCAGCGCTGTACGCATCGACGTCAGTTGTCGCCACCGGTTGCGCAGCATCGCCACCGTTCTGCGCACCAGTCCCGGCGAGTGCACACCGGGGTGTTCCTCGATCGTCATCTCCGCACGCCCGTCACCGACCACCATCTAAATACTACGCGACATAGTAGTTGATGGGTTCGGTGTGGTGGAGCGTGGTCGGCGCAGCAGCGAGAACGCCAGTGCCGCAACAGCGCCGGTGGCGGCAATCCATTCCGGAACGCTGCCGGTGATCGTCGCCGGGGTGAGCGTGGTGCTCAGTGACACCTCGGTGACGACAGCTGCGGGGGTGAACAGCTCCGTGCGCTCGACGACCTCCCCGCGTGCATCGATGACGGCGCTGACGCCGCTGGTGGCCGAAACGACGACGCTGCGCCCGTGTTCGACCGCTCGTACCCGCGACATGGCGAGTTGTTGGTAGGTCATGTTCGTGCGTCCGAAGGTGGCGTTGTTGGTCGGCACTGCGATCAGCTGGGCACCGGCGCGAACGGAGTCGGTGAGCAATGCATCGAAGGCGACCTCGTAGCAGGTGGCCACCGCGACGGGCACTCCGGCGAGGTCGAGGACGCCGTTGCCCTGACCCGGAACGAAGCGTCCTGCTTGGGCGGCGTAGGGAGAGAGTGCGGTGACGATCGTGCGCATCGGCAGGTATTCGCCGAACGGCACCAGTCGACGTTTGTCGTGCATCTGCCCTGGGCCGGTGACAGGATCCCACACGATCGAGGTGTTGCTCGTGGTGCCATCGTCTCGGCGCAGTACTGTGCCGACGAGTACGGGGACTCCGACGGCGCGGGCTGCGGCGTCGATTCGTGCGGCGGCATCGGGGTTGCGCAGGGGATCGATGTCGGAGGAGTTCTCCGGCCAGACGACCAGATCGGGTGCGCGCACGCGGCCGGAGTCGATGTCGTCGGCGAGCTCGATGGTGCGCTGAACGTGATTGTCGAGCACTGCTCGTCGTTGGGCGTTGAAGTCGAGACCGAGCCGCGGGACGTTGCCTTGCACCAAGGCGACGGTGACCGTGTCCTGCGGCGGCGGAGCGAACAGTGGAGCTACCACCGTGAGCGCCCCTACAGCAGTGGCCGCACCGATGCACGACGCTGCTGCAGTTCTGCGGGTGATGCGATCGGAAGCGATGGCACCGGCCAGAGCGGACCCGATCAGCACCACGACGAACGACAACCCCGGCGCGCCGATCAACGCAGCCAGAGGCAGCAGCGGACCGTCGGATTGACCGAATGCGATGCGGCCCCAGGGGAATCCGCCGAACGGGACACGTGAGCGCGCAGCTTCGATCGCCACCCAGGCGCTCGCCACCCAGACCGGCGCCCACGGCAGTCGGGACATCCGATCCGCTACCGCGCCGAACATCGCCACGAAGAGGGCTTGAACGACGGCCAGCGCCAGCCACGGCACCGATCCGACGTACTCCCCCACCCACGGCAGCAGAGGCACGAAGAACGCCGAGCCGGCGACGAAGCCGGCCCCCGCACGCGTCCCTCGCCCACGCACAGCCAACAGCAGCATTGCAATTGCTACCGGAGCGAGAAACCACAGATCGATGGGAGGGAACGTGGCGTACAACATCAGCCCGGACCACGCGGCGGCGAAGAGCCGGATCCAGGCGCGGACTCCGTTGCTGCCGGTCACCCACCGCGCCCGGCTCGGGTCGTAGACGAGAGGTCGAGGTCCGGGTTCGATGTCGGGAGCCGCCCTCATGACGGCACGCGCGTGCAGCCGGTACCGGAGCAGTCTCTGCCGTTCATCAATTACTATGTTGCATAGTATTTAAAGCTATGGCAACTCTGCGGTGGAGACCGATCCCATGCCGTCGACGCGCAACACCCGTCCGAGGTACACCCGAGAACGAGGATCCGTGAACCGCTCCCCCACCACGTCTCCCACGCGAGTGCGTGCTTACACAGTGACTCTCGTGCTGACATTGGTCGCTACCGCGCTGACCGTCGACTACTGGGCGCAACAAGCGTTGCCCGGCTCTCCGATCGCACTACCGGTCATCGAACTGCGACTCGCCTTCAACCGCGGAATGGCCTTCAGCCTGGGCGATTCGCTGCCTCTATGGGTGATCGTGTCGGTCACGGCGACGATCACCGCCGGGGTCGCGGCCTACGGATGGCACAGCGCTCGGCACGGGGAGCAGTGGACAACGGCAGCGCTGGCACTGATCCTCGCCGGTGCCCTGTCCAACGTTCTCGACCGGCTTGTCGATGGTGCGGTCACGGACTACTTCCACACTGGATGGTGGCCGACGTTCAACCTCGCCGATGTCTACATCACCAGCGGTGTCGTAGTGCTGATCGGTGCGTCGGTGTTCGTGCGGGATACAGCCGAGAGGCAGCCCGGTTCCGATTCGGCGGCCGCGCACACCTGACCGTGGACCTCACCGTCTGCGGCTCCTTCGCCGTGTCGCCGGTGCAGTGCTCCCTACGGACGTCCCTGTGGACCACCGACCGCGCCGCGCAGATCCATCTCACGACCCCGCGTGACCCGAGCCGGCGGGTTCGCACGACCCCGCCTCACCCACTTCGAAGACCTCGACTGCTCCCTGTCACCACGCCACTTCCCGACATCGACCCTCACCACGTCGAGGTTCGACCTGCAGCGTGGCGTGTTCGAGACTGTACTGATCGAGAAGGACCTGTTGAGCGGCAGCGAGCACCGGCGGTGAGGCGGTACCCGGGGTCACGGTCAAATGCGCCGACGCGACCTCCATCCCGGACGTCAGGGTCCAGATGTGCAGGTCGTGCACGTCCTCGACACCCTCGACGGCGGCCAACGACTTCTCGACCGCTGCCACGTCGATGCCCGACGGGGCGTGCTGCAGCAGTATCCGCACGGCGTGACGGCCCAGGTTGAACGCGCGCGGCAGGACGAACACTCCGATGGCGACCGCGATGACCGGATCGGCGTACCGCCATCCGAACAGAACGGTGACCAGCCCGCTGACGAGTACGCCGATCGAGCCGAGCATGTCCGCCATCACCTCGAGATACGCACCCCGAACGTTGAGGCTGTCCTTGGCACCGCTGCGCAGCAGGACGAACGCGATGAGGTTCATCACGAGCCCGAGGGTGGCCACCGCCATCACCGGGACGCCGGGGACCTCGGGCGGATTCGAGATGCGTTGCGCTGCTTCGTAAAGAATCCAACCGGCCACACCGAACAGCAGAAGTGCATTGAACAATGCGGCGAACACCTCGGCTCGGTAGAGCCCGAACGTGCGGGCAGCCTTGGTCGATTGTCGCTGCGCGAGTGTGATCGCCACGATCGCCATCAGTATCCCGAACACGTCGGTGAACACGTGTGCGGAATCGGAGAGCAGGGCCAGCGACGAGGTGGACAGGCCGACCACGACCTGCGTCACGAGGGTGACCGCCCCCAGGCCGACAGCGATCCACAGTCGGCCCAGGTGTTTTCCGGACGCGCTGGCCGGTGAACCCGGCTCGATCCCATGGCCGTGTCCGTGCCCCATCGTTGCTCCTTCGTCGTGTCCGGTCCGTAGAACGACAACATATTGCGATATGCGCATATGTGCAAGTGTTGAAGGATCGTCCGGCGGCGGCTGCCCGGACCCGTACAACTATCATTCGTAGTAGTTCATTGTCGGCGCAGGTCGGACTGCCTCGCGCCCATGCCGGAAACACGATCCACCGGGAAGAGGCGGACACCATGGCCACCGAAGCGGCCCGCTCGACCCGCGGCGCAGTGGATCGACGCTCCGGATCGCAGGTGATGTTGCTGTGCGCGGTGATTGCCGCGGTGGTCGCTGCACTGCTCGCCGCGATGTCGACGTCCCAAGCGCTCGTCCTGTTGGGTCTGCCCGATCCCGGCCCGGTCACCACGTTCGGGATCCCGGCACTGACCGCGATCGGCGAGGTGGCTGCCGTCGTGGCGGCGGGGTCGCTGCTCCTCGCGGCATTTCTCGTTCCGCCTCAGAGGTCGGGTGTGCTCGACATCGACGGGTACGTAGCCGTCCGCACCGCGGCGAAGGCCTCCGCAGTGTGGGCGGCGTGCGCGGCGGCGTTGGTGCCGCTGACGCTCTCGGACGCGTCGGGTCAACCTGTCGGATCCGTTGCGGCGCAACCGGTGCAGTTCCTCGGTGCGATCGGCGATGTCGAAGCCTCCACTGCATGGGCCATCACCTCTGCGGTCGCGGCGATCACCGCCGCAGCATGCGCGGCGGTGTTGCGGCATCGGTGGACCCCCGCCTTGTTCGCCCTGTCGATGCTCGCGTTGATCCCGCGCGCGGTCACCGGCCACTCCTCGACCGGCGGCAATCACGACATCGCGACGAACTCGTTGATTCTGCACATCCTCGCTGCCGCACTGTGGGTGGGCGGACTCCTCGCACTTCTCGCTCATACGCTGCGCGGGGGTGGACACCTTGCCGTCGCGACCCGCCGCTACTCGACGCTCGCTCTGGTTGCGTTCGTGATCATGGCGGTCTCCGGAGTGGTCAACGCTGCCGTGCGAGTACCCGTGACGTCGCTGTGGGATTCGACGTACGGCGCTCTGATACTGGCGAAGATCGCAGCCCTGGCGATCGTGGGGACCCTCGGGTGGATACAGCGACGACGAACGGTCGGCGCTCTGGCTCACGATCCCGAGAACCGCAGATCCCTGATCACGTTGTCGATGATCGAGACCCTCGTTCTCGTCACCACAGTGGGCCTGGCGGTCGCACTCGGCCGCACTCCCCCGCCCCCGCCGCAGGACGCCTCGCTACCTCAGGCGCACGAAGAGGCCTTGGGCTACGTGTTGGACGGCCCGCCCACCGCTGCGCGGTTGGCGTTCGAGTGGCGTTTCGACCTGGTGTTCGGCTCCGCGGCGGTGATCGCGGCCGTCCTCTACCTGGTGGCCGTGCGGCGCCGCCGGCGAGCAGGCCTGCCATGGCGGAGGCGGTGGACAGCGAGCTGGTTGACGGGCACTGCGGTGCTGCTCGTGGCGACCTCGTCCGGGGTCGGGCTCTACAGCCCGGCGATGTTCAGCGTGCACATGGCGGGACTGACCGCGGTCGCCATCGCCGTGCCGCTGCTGTTGGTCCTCGGCCGACCGGCCACCTTGGTCGCCTCGGTCCTGCCGACCGCGCCGGCAGCCGAGGTACCGGGTTCGCGCGAATGGCTCCGGGCTGCATGGCACAGCCGAGCAGCCCGGATCGCGATCCACCCGTGGGTCAGCACCACGGTGTTCCTGAGCAGCTTCTACCTGCTCTACCCCGGCGGAGTGTTCGACACCGTCGCCGACTCGCATGTGGCACACATGGTGATGAAGGGCTGGTTCCTGACCGTCGGGATGGTGATGTTCTGGGGCACGGTCGGCGAAGACCCGGTACCGAGACCGATCGCGGGACTGACGAAGTTGCTCGCGAGTATCACCGCGTTGGCCGGGTTCGCATTCTTCCTCGTCGTGACGATCGATCTCGAGACCGCGCTCGGAGCGAGCTTCTACAGCGGACTGCGTCTGGACTGGAACGCAGACCTGCTGGCCGACCAGCGGCGCGGCGGCACTCTGGCGTGGGGTATCGGCGAGTTGCCGTTGCTCGCTGCCGCGGTTCTCGCCGCGGTCCGGTGGTCGACGGCCGACGAGAGCGCGGCACGGCAACGAGATCGCCGAGTCGACGATCAAGGTGATACCGAACTCGAGGCGTACAACACCATGCTCGGTGGCCTGTCCTCTCGGCGGGACCACCCCTGATACCCGAGGAATCCGTTCTCGGTCAGGGTCGCCGTTGCCCGCGGGATGTCCTCCGAGGACCGTGACCAGCGTTATGGGTGAATCCGGGTCGAGTGGGATGGAAAAACTATGCTTGATAGTAGTAACCTGTGGCCTGACCGTCACCATTTCGTTATCTCGAGCGAGGCCTCGGCCTCGTAGCCACCAAGGATTGTGATCTTGGCCCGACACCGCACACCCGATCCGATCGACGACGACTGCGCAGCGCCGGCGCGCGGCGGCGTGATCTCGATGCCCGTCGGCACCAGGACGCTGGCGCTCACCGATCGCCCCCGTCATCGACGGGCCGAGTTCGCACCCTCGCGTTTCGTGACCGAGTCGCCCGCCGATGCCGGGTACTCCGATAACCGGTCGGAGGACGAGCGCACGCCCTCGGCGCAGACGCCCGCACCGGATGGACCTGCTCACGCGGTCAGCGCCGCCTGGGACACCGCGGGCGCGGACACTACCGCGTCGATGTGGGCGGCGCACGTGGCCGGTCCGGACGAGACGACGCACGGCGAGGGTGACCGCGATGTAGTCCAGCCCGTGTCGCGAAGTGCTCGCCGCGGACTTCGAAGTGCTCGCCGCGGACTTCATCGCCGCCGGGTGCCGAAGCCGGGTGGCCGCGCCATCGCTGCGTCGGTCGCGGTCGGTGCCTTTCTTTCCGCGGCAGCGACGTCTCCGAATACCGGGTCGCAGGACAGTGTGGCACTCAGCGCTGCGAGTATCGATCGACCTCCCGCCGGCGTCCTGCCGCCGAGCCCGGTCGTTGCCTCACCCCCGCAGGTGTTGCAGTTGCCCGATCTCGACGTCGGTCGGGTCGCGCAGCGCATGACCGAGCAACTCGCCGAGGGGGGAGTTCGGGCGGCGGAGCGCGCTGCACGCGATGCCGAGGCGCGGCGCCCGCTCTCGGTGGTGCCGGTGTCGGGAACATTGACCTCCAGTTCTGGGCCACGTTGGGGGACAACGCATTACGGACTCGACATCGCCAATACGATCGGGACGCCGATCGTATCGGTGACCGACGGTGAGGTCATCGAAGCAGGGCCGGCGCAAGGGTTCGGCCTGTGGGTTCGTATTCGTCAGGACGACGGCACGATCGGGGTGTACGGCCACATAGACCAGGCGCTCGTCACCGCCGGTCAACGCGTGAAAGCCGGCGAGCTCATTGCTACGGTAGGCAACCGAGGCCAATCCACCGGACCCCACCTGCATTACGAAGTGTGGCAACCCGACGGTGCCAAGTCCGACCCGGCGGCGTGGCTGTCGGCACGCGGAGTCGATATCACCTGACACGACGAGGAAAGAAGAACTGGCGATGAAAAGGCTCGGTGATCTCGAAGCGGAGGTGATGAACGTGCTCTGGGAATGTGATCGACCGCAGTCGGTCCACGACCTGCGCGAGCGCATGGCCGGCAGAAACCCCGCCTACACCACGATCCTGACCGTCGTGACCCATCTCCACGAGAAAGGGTGGGTCGAGCGGACCAAGCAGTCACGCGCGTACCTCTACTCCCCGGTGCAGTCGCGCGCGGAGGCCACCTCGCAAGCGCTGCGCGAAATCCTCGACACCAGCACCGACTCGGCCGCCGTGCTGATGCATTTCGCGAAAACCGTCACCGACGACGAACTCGACGCCCTGCGGGGGAACCTGCCGGACGTGAACCGGTGATCGTCGCGCTGGTGTTGCTCCTCGCGGCGATCATCGCGGCCGTCGCCCTGCCGCAGCCGCTGACCTCACTCACCCGCACCGTGAGCCCCACTCTCGCCTTGACCGCATGGATCGGCAGCATCGCCGGGGTGCTGTTCCTCGTGGGATCCGCGGTGACCGTGTTGCTCTGGCCCGGCCATGCGCCCGCCGAGGGCATGGTCGAACTTGCCGTCCGCTGCCTGGGATCGCTGCAACACGCGGCCCAGCCGTGGATCGGCGAAGCGGTCGCCGGAGCATCGGTCGTCCTCGCGGTATCGGCGTCGGCGCGCGTCCTGCGCTCGACTCGCCGTCAGCTTCGAGCCCGGTCCAAAGTCCGCGACTATCACCGCGATGTCATCGCCGTCGTGGCGCGCACGGACCCCGGACCCGAACCGATCATGTGGCTCGACCACCCGCTCCCGCTGGCCTACAGCATCGACGGTCGCCCGGGTTACGTCGTGGCCACCGAAGGCCTGCTCGCCCATCTCGATCCCGATCAACAGCGGGCAGTGATCGCACACGAACGTGCCCACTTGCGCGGGCACCACCACCGCATCGTCAACATCTGCGAGATCCTGGCTAAAGCACTTCCTCGCGTTCCTCTGTTCGCCGCAGCACCTGCAGCGGTGCGGGTTCTGGTCGAGGTCGCCGCGGACCGGTCCGCGGCCGCGGTCACCAGCGCCGACACCGTGCGTTCGGCCTTGTCGACGGTCTCGCAGGCGCATTCGGCGCGTCCACTGTGGGCGTTGGGCCTGATCGGGGAATCGACCGCCGAGCGGTTGCATCACCTCGACACGAGCGCGCACACGCCGAGCCGAACCGGGGCAGGCGCGTACGCTGCCGCCGCCGTGCTGCCGCTCGTGGTGCCGGCCGCCATGGCAATCCTCACCCTCAGTGCGGTCTCCGCCGCAGCGTGCGCGGTTCTGCTGACTTGAACCACCCCTAAATACTATGCTGCATAGTATTTAGGCTAAGCTGACGGACGCGTCCTGTAATTCGCGTGCGACACGAAGGTGGTTCCATGACGGCGCTGACATCTCCTCCGGCTGCGCCGGCGGTCCGCCCCTATCCACCCCGCGGGGCCCGCAAGGGATCATTCCTGCGCACCATGGTCACCACCACCGATCCGAAGGTCATCGGACTGATGTACCTGGTGACCTCGTTCGGGTTCTTTCTCGTCGGTGGCCTGATGGCGTTGATCATGCGCTCCGAGCTCGCGGTCCCGGGAATGCAGTTCCTCTCCAACGAGCAGTACAACCAGCTCTTCACCATGCACGGCACGATCATGCTGCTGCTCTACGCCACCCCGATCGTCTTCGGCTTCGGCAACTACATCCTGCCGCTGCAGATCGGCGCACCCGATGTCGCCTTCCCCCGGCTCAATGCCTTCAGCTACTGGCTGTACCTGTTCGGTGCACTGGTCACCACCGCAGGGTTCATCAGCCCCGGCGGTGCCGCAGACTTCGGCTGGACCGCGTATACCCCGTTGAGCAGCGCCGTCTACTCCCCCGGTATCGGATCCGACCTGTGGATCGTGGGTCTGCTCATCGCGGGCCTGGGCACCATCCTGGGCGGGGTCAACATGGTCACCACCGTGGTGTGCCTGCGCGCACCGGGAATGACGATGTTCCGGCTACCGATCTTCACCTGGAACATACTGGTGACCTCGATCCTGATCCTGCTGGCGTTCCCACTGCTGACCGCAGCACTGATGGGCCTGCTCGCCGACCGCAAACTCGGCACCCACATCTTCGATCCCGCCAACGGCGGAGCGTTGCTCTGGCAGCACCTGTTCTGGTTCTTCGGACACCCCGAGGTCTACATCATCGCGCTACCGTTCTTCGGAATCGTCTCGGAGATCTTCCCGGTCTTCTCCCGCAAACCCATCTTCGGGTACAAGGGCCTGATCTACGCCACCGTCGGCATCGCCGCCTTGTCCATCGCGGTGTGGGCGCACCACATGTACGCCACCGGTGCCGTGCTGCTGCCGTTCTTCTCGTTCATGACCTTCCTCATCGCCGTGCCGACCGGCGTGAAGATCTTCAACTGGATCGGCACCATGTGGCGCGGCCAGGTCACCCTCGAATCCCCCATGCTCTTCTCTATCGGATTCCTGATCACGTTCGTCTTCGGTGGACTGTCCGGGGTGCTGCTGGCGAGCCCGCCCATCGACTTCAACGTCACCGACACCTACTTCGTCGTCGCGCACTTCCACTACGTTGTGTTCGGAACGGTCGTGTTCGCGACCTACGCCGGCATCTACTTCTGGTTCCCCAAGATGACCGGCCGCATGCTCGACGAACGACTGGGCAAGTGGCACTTCTGGATGACGTTCCTCGGATTCCACGCCACCTTCCTCGTCCAGCACTGGCTCGGAGCGCAAGGAATGCCGCGCCGCTACGCCGACTACCTCCCCTCCGACGGATTCACCACCCTCAACCAGATCTCGACCGTGGGATCGTTCGTCCTCGGGGCCTCGACACTTCCGTTCATCTGGAACGTCTTCAAGAGCTACCGCTACGGCGAAGTGGTCACCGTCGACGACCCCTGGGGATTCGGTAACTCCCTCGAGTGGGCGACCAGTTGCCCACCACCGCGGCACAACTTCACCGAGATGCCCCGGATCCGCTCCGAGCGGCCGGCATTCGAGCTGCACTATCCGCACATGGTCGAACGCATCCGCGCCGAGCAGCACGTCGGTGGCCCGCACGCCGATTCGATCGCGCCTTCGGAAGTGATCACCGAAGCCATCGCCGGGCCGGATATATCGAAACGGCCGGACGTCGACAAGTAACACGGTCGACCGATCCCCGTAGGCTCACACCCCCTTACTACTATTGCGCATAGTAGTAAAGAGAATCAGTACGACCAGAGGAGAACCGAACGTGAAACGATGGATGCTGATCGCCGTGCTCATGTGCGGCACAGCACTGTTCGGGGCGGCCCCGGCGTCGGCGCACAGTGAACTGGTCAGCTCCGACCCGCCCGCCGATGCCACCCTCGACTTCGCGCCTATCGGTGTGGGTCTGGTGTTCAACCAGGACATCAACGAATCGTTCGCGACCATCAGCGTGGTAGGTCCTGGCGATACTCAGTGGACGCAGGGTACGGCCACGGTCGAGGGCCCCGACGTATCGGTCCTGCTCGAGGACGGCCTACCCAACGGGCAGTACACCGTCGGCTACCGCGTCACCTCCGCGGACGGGCACCCGATCACCGGGTCGTACGGCTTTTCGGTCGACGTCGCAGAGACCGCCACCCGCCCGGACGCTGCTGCACAGCAATCGCAGAGCGCTGCACGTTCGACCTCGCCGGCTCCCTCGACCACGCCGACGCAGGCCTACGATCCGAACAACCCGTCCGCCAGCGAAGACCGGCCACCGAAACAGAACACCATGATGCTGCTCTCCATCGTGGGCCTGACTGTCCTCGGTCTCGCTGCCATCGCCCTGACGTTGGTGATCCGAGGCAAGGACAAGCAATGACAGGGTCCCGATGAACATCGCCGCAGTAACTCCCCCGGAAGGCCCGCCGACGCTGGCAGCGTTGCTGAGCTTCGATGTACCGCCGCTCCCGATCCTGCCGATCGCCGGCATCGTCATGGCCGGGCTGTACTGCTGGGGGCTCTACCGGGTCCGCGGTCGAGGTATCGCGTGGTCACGGTGGCGGAGTGCGAGTTTTCTGCTCGGCTGCGCGGCGCTGGTCCTGGTGACCGGACTGCAGGTCGAACGCTACGGTTACAGCCTGTTCAGCGTCTTCATGTTCCAGCATCTGACGTTGTCGATGACCATCCCACCGTTGTTGGTGGTGGGTTCGCCCGGACGACTTTTGTTGCGTGCCACCGCTCATCACGGAACCGGGCGGTGGGTACTGATCGCGGCGCTGACGGGGTTGCGTAGCCGCGCCGGGCGCATCGCGCTTCACCCCGGGCTGACGATTCCGTTGTTCCTCTTCAGCTATTACGGTCTGTATCTGTCGTCGATCTTCGATGTTCTCGCCGTCAGCGAGATCGGGCACGTATCGATGGAGATCTTCTTCTTCGCCAGCGGGCTGCTGTTCATCATCCCTGTGCTCGCCGTCGGCCCCCTCCCTGTTCGGCAGAGCAATCTGGGCCGTATGTTCGACCTGTTCGTCGAGATGCCGCTGCATGTGTTCTTCGGTGTCATCCTGATGATGTCGAGCACCCCCATGCTCGCCACGTTCGCCTCCCCTCCCCCGCAGTGGGGTGTCGATCCGATAGCTGATCAGAAACTCGCCGGGGCGCTGGCATGGTCCTACGGTGAGCCGGTGGCCCTGCTGGTGGTGCTCATCTTCTGCATTCGATGGAACCGAGACGAAAAAGAGGAATCGGCCGTCGCGGATCGCCACGCCGAAGAAGACG
Source organism: Rhodococcus sp. WWJCD1 (assembly GCF_002258735.1). NCBI lineage: Bacteria > Bacillati > Actinomycetota > Actinomycetes > Mycobacteriales > Nocardiaceae > Rhodococcus > Rhodococcus sp. WWJCD1. The sequence continues at coordinate 112,645 of NZ_NOXY01000032.1, read as the reverse complement.
GATACAGCGAACTGAACGCCTACAACGATTTCCTCAAGCAGATCGGCACCGAAACCCGGCCCCGCACCCTACGGTGACGCCCGCACAACTACGCACGACAGGACGGCCGATGCCACTGATCCGCACACCCGCAACCCCCCAGGGGCAGCTCGTCTTTCATGTGCTGGCCTACAACGGCGTACGGCTGATACTCGTGTGCGTCGCTGCAGGCGTGATCTTGGCCGTCGACGCGCTGACGACCCTCGACATTCCCTTCGTATTGGTACTACTCGCCGCACTTGCCGCAAGCCTGCCGCTGTCGGCACTGACTCTGAGGAAACGTCGCCGAACCATCAACGCGGACATCGAAGCTGTCGATCGCGCGCGCTCGATCAAGAAGCGAGGTCCCGCGGCGGGATGACCCCGTAGCAGAACTCTCTGACGCCGGCGTACGCATTCACGGCATGGCCGTATCGTTCTTGTCGATCACTGTTCACCCGACCCACTCGATGTGTGGTTGCGCTTCTGGTTTCGGCGCGCCATCGAGCAGTTCGAGGGTGCGTTGCAACAGATTCTCGATCCGATGCTCGAGATCATCGGTTATGTCGGACACATCGGCCAGATCGGTGTGGGCACGGCGGCGGGCATCGATACCGATTCGGTAGTAGTCCGAGTCCAGTGCAGCTGCAACGGGTTGCGGCGGCGAGCCGGTCATGTCCGCTTCCAGCGCGCGATCACCGAGGAGCAGCGACCGAGGCGGTCGTGGGTCGTGTCGAGGCGGCTGCCCAGTGCGATGGGCATCGACGATCCATCCGACCCCTGCCGGGGACATCGACTGTGCGGGGAACGGCATGTGGCCCCACCGGTCGATCGGCACGGCGACGGGACCTGGGTGCACCGACCATCTGGTCATGTCGGGAAAAGCGTTCGCCTGCAAGTGCTCTGAGAAGAACCTGGCCTTCCCGCTGCCCCCAACAGTACGGCATGAAGCGCATTACAGTACACCCGAAATCGGTTATCTCACTGACTATTACGCGACCGATACCTGGATACCGGCGAGGGTGGCGCGCACCATCTCGTGGCCACACGGGGTGTCGTGGCCGAGCCCGCGGTGGGACGAGAGGGCCTCACCTGGCAGTGGCTGCGGATGCAGCGGCCACGGGCGAACGTACGCATCATCGGGCATCGCCGCGAGCCGCGCGTTCACGCGAGGTGGCGCTCGAACTGGCGGCGCCGCTCGGTGGGACCGAGGTACAGAGTGCGCGTGAGCACCGATGAGGTGATCGCCACGGTCATCGACCATCTGGAGACGTTGCTGTCGTGGCCGGACCGACAGCGTATGCCGAACCTACTGTTGCTCGGTCCGACGAACAACGGCAAGTCGATGATCATCGAAAAGTTCCGGCGCACTCATCCGCCGATCAGCTTGTCCGACCGCGAGCAGATACCGGTGTTGTGCATGCAGATGCCCCCGGACCCGTCACCCGGCCGGTTCTACCTCGCACTGCTCACAGCGTTGGGAACACCGACCAGGCCCCGCAATCGGGTCCACGAACTCGAACAGCAAGCATTGATGCTGCTCCGCGCCACCGGCGTGAAGATGTTCGTTCGTCCAGACCCTGACACACCTTCATCCGTTCCCTCCTACGAAGCGCTTCTCCTTAGAGGACACAGAGCCTGGACCATTGGTGCCAGCCCACGATTCGACTCACCTGTTGCCCCAATCCCATAGGAGCGCGATTATGTTCGCTCCATCGATGTCAGGATGCAGCCTTGCCAGCGTCGCACTCGGCCTGAGCGAGGCATAGCACTGAAGCCTGCCTCGAAGGGCGCGCTCGAACGGCAACACGAAGAGAGCTCGACGCAAGGGTGCAGCTCTGTACCACTCCAAGGTCAAATTCAATCTTTACCGCGGTAAAGGTCGCCAAGATATGGAACGGGTCACCCGGACTCCAGGCTCTGCAGGCCCCGGTCCCCCAGCGCATCAAGCGCATCCACGATTTAACTCAAGCAAATGCACTCAACAGGAAGTTCCCCAGCACACGCCAGCCTCGTTAAAGCGGATTCGATTGAATATTGTCTATCAAAGGCCCGCCGCCACCTTCGGCCGGCCTTCGAATGCGCACCGCCAAAAAACCCGGAACTTCGACTGCAAATCGGGCAGATCCCGACGCTTGTGGGTGCGACGCTTTTCGTCACAGTGACGAAATTGGGTGGGGTCGCGACATCCTGCCCCCCGGTCTTACTTCGGCGCGAACTATCGCGATTCACCCTACGTAAATCCGCCGCAAGGCGTTGCCGGCCAAACCAAGGTCCTACGAGATGGCTGAAACTAACTGCCGACAAGAAATGAAACTCAAGGCCTCACTGGAGCCCACATCACCCCACCACCCACTCGCATTTACTGAATCATCACCTTGCGGTGAGAGATCAGCCTTTACCGCGGTAAAGACGCGACAACGCCAAGGCTCAGGACCTAGCGCCTTGACAGTCCGCCGGAATTGGGCGAAACGACCAAACTGGGGCCTGCCCGAAAACCCTAACGAAAACTGTTGCACCCTCACTACGATATCGGCCGGCCGATTGCATCAGAAGAGCCTGGTCGCGCATGATTGCAGTGCACTGCAACAGCAAGCAACTAGCGCGTACTTCGAAGTGCAACGACTGTTGCAGAACCAACGCCAGGTCGCGCCCAGAAATCTTAGTACGACGCGCCTCAGCGGGCCTTAAAGACATCCGACGGGCGTGGTGCCGGCACTTCGTGTATCACCATACCTAGCAAGCCTCCCGACTAACTGCTGTCGACCAGCGAACCAGCCAACGTTGGGGACGGCTGCCGTCCGCAGCCCTGCTCGCTGCTTCAATGACACAGTCCTCGCACGAATCTGCAACGGTGTAGCTCCCACACCCTCGGGTCAGAAGTCTGAATACCAGTAGTTGATGGTGCGACAGGCGGACTTAAGCACTGCCCACCTTCACTGATTTGACGTTTACCGCGGTAAAGATTTAGCCGGTAAGTACCACAGCGCGTGGACGAGCCAGTGAGCGCCGAGGTCCAGCGGGGGAGTCTGCCATCGGATCACAGACATGACCCGGCGAGTCGAAGCTACAACCGAACACTCTGGAGGCATAGTGATGTACATTTCGAGGGCGCAAGCAACTCCAGCGCTGCGCGTTCTCGCGGATCTTTACCGCGGTAAAGATCATCGCCAGAACACCACACCGAAGTAGCCGCACCGCGGTGAAGCAAACGGAAGGTGGGCTCAATGCCCGTACACGTAATAATCAGCCAAAAGGGCGGAGTGGGGAAGAGTACCCTCACGATGAACCTGGCGGCAGTCAAGAATGACGTCTTGACTCGCTCCGGAGCCAAGCAGAGCGAATCGCCAGTACTGGCAGCTTCGATCGACCCTCAGGGCTCGGCAGTGTGGTGGGCCGAAAGAGTGCAGGACCTTCCCTTCCGGGTCACTCAGATCGACGACCCGGAAATGCTCCGCCATCTGCCAAACCTGGATGGAATCAAACACGTTTACGTCGATACGCCGGGCTGGATCGGCGATCGTCCTGGGGCTGTAGATAACGGCACTTCAGGACAAGCGCTCGACACTGTACTTTCGGTGACCGATCTCGCGATCGTCCCGATCGTCCCGGAGCCACTCAGCTTCGACCCGACGGCCCGCACAATCTCCAAAGTGCTTGAGCCGAAGGGAATCCCATTCATTGTCGTCATCAACAACTGGGATCCAAGAGACGGCCGAGTCGACCTGGAACAGACCGAAGCATTCGTCCAAGCGCAAGGTTGGCCACTCGCCAACACCGTTGTTCGGCACTACAAGGTGCACAGTCGAGCCGCAGCTCAGGGGCAAGTGGTTACCGAGTACCCGCCAAATCGGGCATCGCTGCAGGCACGTGAGGACTTCCAACGCTTGTGCCTTGAGCTGGAAGTAGGTAAGTAAATGGCAACATCACAGAAGTCCCGGGGCGGTCGGGTCGATTTTTCTAGTCTGGTTGGTTCAGTGGGGGACAAGTCGCCCGTGGATGCATCCATCCCTGTGGATGGCCAATTTAGACCAGATGTGCCTCTGTCCGAACTAGTGGCCAACCCTCGGAATCCGCGCTCAGCGGTCGGGGATCTCGCCGATCTGGCTACAATCGCGGAGCGGCAGCTTCAACCTGGGACAGTGGTTACGAGCGCACGGTGGCTCGAACTTTGGCCAGAGGACGTCGCCAGAATCGGTTCCGCACGTTGGGTTGTGGTCAACGGCTGCCGAAGGCTTGCTGCGAGCGAGAAGTATGGCCGCAAGGGAATGGATGTGGTCGTTCAGGACAGCCTTGCAACATCCAAAGAGGCCATCCTGTGGGCATCAATAGTCGAAAACCTGGACCGGCAAGACTTCGACGTTGTCGAAGAGGCAGAAGCTGTCAACCTTCTTGTTACTGAACTCGGAAGCGCCACCAAGGCCGCTCAAAAATTGGGGCGATCAGAAGGCTGGATCTCGCAGCGGCGCGCATTGCTCAAGCTAGAGCCTGAGTTGCGGGAGAAACTACGTTCAGGCGATCTCGCGATCCGAGACGCTCGGGCGCTGGCGCAGATTCCGTCTGCGGAGCAGGTCGCTGAGTGGTCTTCACGCCAGCAGAACCCACCATCGCCGAAAGCAAACGAGAAGAAACCACGCCGACCCTCCGATGCTGACAAGCAGATCGCATCACGCAGCGCCGCAATCCGGGCGCTGATGAAGCTGAAAAGCGATCCCCACTCTGTGGCAGTCGCGATCAGGGAAGCGCTCAACGAGGAGGACATACGTGAGCTGGTGAAGACGCTTCGAGGCATCTGACACAGCTCATCCAACCAAGAAGGCCTCGGCGGAAAGCACATCCGCCGAGGCCTTGCTGCTGAGCCTCCGATTCGGACCAGTGGGGAAGTGGAGCGGAGGCTTAAGCCCAGGTAGCCGGTCTGTGTCAGAAGCGCGACCCACCACTTCGCCAGCTCTGATCGGTCGCCAATGGCACTCTTGCAGATAGAGCTTCCTACTCACCCTTACTTATTCAGATTAGACCAACGTAAATTGCATTTTCCGCATCGTCACTGCCAAAACGCCAGTTCAGCACAGTTTTGCTCTGCAGACGTCTCGGTGACCTGCGCTAGGCTGCACGTATGGACCTCTGGCCTGCCCGAACACCTGCGGAGGGCACTCTTGTAAACGTCGGGGCAGTGGCTGTTGAGCCTGAGATTCCGCCAGCCGTCGCGAAACGAATCGCGGCCGCCGTGCAGTCCTCACGCTCCGAGGGAACCCGCAAGACCTACGCGGCCGCATGGAGACGGTTCACCCAGTGGTGCGAGTCGAATGATCACGTGACGCTTCCGGCGCACCCGATCACCGTCGCCGCCTACCTAGTCGACGCCGCCGACACCCGCACCGAAACAGGAGAGCGGGCCTACGCTGTTGCCACCTTCGGCACCTGGATCGCGGCGATCAACCACCAACACCGCACCACAGGACATCTTTCCCCGTCAGCGCACGAACTCGTCACCGCGACCTTGTCGGGAATCCGGCGCGAGTACGCCGCAGCGGGGGACCGACCCCGCACCCCGCGAGACCCATTGTTGGTCGACGACATCAAACTCCTCGTACAGACTGCACGGGAACGGTGCCAAGGATGGGCCGACGAGGTCTTGGAGCGCCGCGACTCGGCGATACTGCTCCTCGGGTTCGCCGGTGCCTACCGACGTAGCGAATTGTCGGAGCTATTGTGCGGTGATGTCACCGTGCACCGGAATGACGGCCTCCACGTACGTCTACGTAGATCGAAGACCGACCAAGAGGGCAGGGGAGCGGTGAAAGCCCTGCCGTACACCGACTCTCCCGAGACCTGCCCACCCTGCGCCTATGTGCGCTGGGTGCAGGTGGTCGCCGCATTCGACATCGGCGGACGTCCGTCCGTGATCCGCCTACTCCGCAAGCGAGAACCGTTCATCGAGCATGTGTGCCGTGGGGGAGTACCCCGCACCTCGTCCCGCTCACCGCTGCTCCGAGCCGTTGCCAAGAACGGCAACCTTGGCACCGCAGCGTTGTCCGGTGCTGCGATCCATCAGACCGTCCGTCGCCGCGCGCAGCATGCCGGCTACGACCCCACCGTGGTTGCCAAGCTCGGTGGGCACTCGCTCCGCGCCGGCTTCGTCACCCAAGGCACACGGAACGGAGCCGACGGCTCCGCCATCGCCCGCCAGACCGGACACGCCAGCTTGGACTCCGTCGAGGTCTACCGTCGCGAACATGCCCCCCTGGCCGGAAACGCAGTGGCTGACATCGGGCTCTAAGTCACTCAAGTTTCAGAATGCCGCAGCCGTTTGTGTTGACGCCCTCTGGTGAAGCAGACGTGTGCGGATCCGCTGTGGCTTCGGAAAGTTCATGTAGCACTGGTGGCTGACGCCCGCATCTTCTTTACTTTCTTTGGCAGGAGCACCGACGGCACTCGATTCCAGAAAGCACAGTCAGCAACCCAGGGCATTGGCTCGATCGGCCTCAGATCCCAGACTCTGCCGCCCCCGCCGATAAGATTCCAGCGGAGGATGCACGCCTTTCCAGCGGTGCGATCGGGTAGCAGACACGACCGCGCAACGGCAACAGTTGGCCCGGCGGCAAACGCGACTAACGGAGTAGTGATGGCGACTGGGACCGACGGTGGGTTATTGGACAACCCGAAGCCACAGTCCGTGTACAAACACGGAATTCTCGACCAATACGTCATCCAATTCGCGACGATGACTGCCAGTCCGCTGTCTCCGAAGCGCTGCTTACTCGTCGATGGTTTCGCGGGGCGAGGCCGCTTCGACACGAAGCAACCAGGGTCCGCCGAGTACATGATGCTCGCTGCACAGAAGGCCAAGGCAACAACCACGATCGACCTTTTCCTGGTGGAGAAGGCCCCCGCCGACTACGCCTCGCTCGACGCGGTCGCCGACGAGTACCGCAACCGCGGCATCCGCATTGACAGTTACCACGGGGAGTGCGAGACATACTTCGGGGAGGCGCTCACGCTGGCCGCCGGGGCTAGCCTATTCGTCTTTCTTGATCCGTGCGGAGCGGTGCTCCCAATGGCCTCCATCAGGAAGATCCTCCAGCAGAGGGGGACGTGGCCTCGTACCGAGGTGCTGCTCAACTTCAACGCCGATCTGATTCGCCGCGCTGGTGGGCAGCTGAAAAAGGGCCAGCTCGAACTAGGCGGCGTCGCACAGGCGGATGAGGTGTGCGGCGGCGTTTGGTGGCGGGACGTGGCCCTGCAGGCGCACTACGCGTCCGGTGGACAGACCTGGGAGGCGGCCGCCGACGCGGTATCTATCGAGTATGCCAAGCGCCTCACGGACGGCACGCCCTACGGATCCGTCGTCGCGCCAGTACGACGACAAGTCCATCACCAACCCGTCTACTACCTGATCTTCCTCACCTCCCAGCCTCATGGAATCTGGGTGTTCGGTGTCTCCGCTGCCAAGGCGCGCGAAAAATGGATCGACTTCCTAGGTCCTGACCCCGACGAACGCGAGAACATGCTGTGGGACACCGTCGCCGACCAACTCGCGCGTGAGCACGCCAAAGCTATTGACCACATCACCGGGAATTTGCGCGCGCTGACCGCTGACGGCCAGCCCAAGAAGGCGGTGGACCACGTCAGGCCCATCTTCGGTGATCTCTATGGCGAAGCGAAGGAGACTGCGTTCACCGCGGCGCTGCGAACGCTCGTGAAGTCGGGCGAACTCGAATATGTGGCGAAGGGCAAAAAGCCGCGTGATTTCGTCTTCCGCCGGGCTTGCTAAGCCGAAGCTGCTGCCAGCTCCGGCATGTCGTCCCAGGTGCGACCATCGAGTTCCCGGCCGTTCGCTTTCGGCGTCCGCCCGCCCCACTGTTTGAAGAAGAACGCTACGTCAGCCTGGACGCACTGGTCGCGGATGTCTTCGACCCACGCCGGGTCCATCGGTCGTGCTCGTGGACCTGATTCGCCGCCGGCGATGACCCAGTCGATTCCGTCGAGCTCCAAGTGAGGCAGAGCCGTGAGGAGCGGTTCGCATGATAGGAATCGTGTCTCGGCTGGGACAGCGCGTAGATAGTCGATCCGGTCGACTACGTCGTCCGATTCGACCGAGACACCCATCCATAGGTTGTCGGGCCAGTCGAGTTTGTCGGCAATCCTCGCTGTCCGATGGGCCCGCTTCGTGAGCACCTGATAGGTGTGCTGCGGCGTCTCGCGAATCACGTCGAAGACGTCACGGATGAAGTCAATCGGGACCTTTGCGTGAAAGAGGTCGCTCATCGAGTTCACGAAGACCACCTTGGGAGCACGCCAGCGGTACGGCTGCGCCAAGGACCCTGGATGGAGCGTCACGCCGAAGCCTGGTCCGGATGTACGGGGATCGCCGTCCTTCTGGTACTTCTCAGCGCCCATGGCCTTTAGCCGCTTGGCCAGGGCCAGCGCGTAGCAGTTGTCACAGCCTGCGGCAACACGATCGCACCCGGTCACGGGGTTCCAGGTGACCTCGGTCCATTCGATTGCACTGTTCGTGGCCATCGACATCACCCCTTCCTTCGTCGAACGTATCTGCGATCGTCAGGGTAGCCGCTCGCACGTCTCAGCAGGGGTCGGGCGTCCCTGCGGTTCCCTGTCCGTAAATAATGATGCATGCCCGTTCTGGTTACTGTCGCCCTCCTCTGTACGGGGCTCGTGACCCAGCTGCTGGGCATCGCTCTCGTTGTCGCCGATATACGTCGCGACCGTCGCCTCAGTAGAGACTTTGAACGTAGGATTCAATTAGCACACGAAGCCGAACAAGGAACGGAGCTGCAGCGTTCGAGCCCAGACCTGCCATTTGACGAAGACATGAAACTTCTGGGCGCAGCCATAGAGGCGTGGGCTCCTGTCTATGACCCAGACTTTCAACTCCAACGCACAGCCGGTTTTCGCGCTGGCTGGACAGGTGTCGTTCTGCTGACGCTCGGGACCGTAGTGAACTTCGCAGCGTCAGTTGGACCTCTTGTTTGAGCTTTCGCGAAGTGTGCTGTCGGTGGGCCGAGCGGAGATTCTCAACTGTCCTTGCTGCGGTTGTCGCTCTGCGCTGCCGCAGTCGGCTGGACCCCCGAATCGCCTTCTCTACACTGGTGTACAACATTCACCAGACATGGAACTCCGATCGACCCCCGGGATGCGCCCTGGATCATGCACTCGGTCGCGGCGGGCCCTGCCGCGACCGTATCCGTTCGCGAGGTGCGGACGCTTCCCGAAGTCATTCACGTCACGCATATTTGCGCGCTTTCAAAATCACCGGGTACCCGGTGCCGCCACGAGTACGATAAAGTCGAGATGTTCTTAAACTTTGCCGATTGTTCTGTGCGACTGTGGTTTAATTCCTGGTCAGCTGGACCTTGAATTGTGCGGCCTCCTTGTGCGACGGACCTCAAAAGAGGCAATCGGCACGCTCGATAGTTCGAGCTATCGTCGCCGTAAAGCTCGAAACCGATTGATAGTTTGGCGATGATTCAAAACGGTGCAGTGACGGGCCAATTTGCACTTTGTTCGACTGGGGCATCAATCCAGCAGTAGCCCAGCTGAGCCCGTGTGAGAAGCCAGAACACACGGGTTAGGCGAGCAGCATCGATCCACCGTCGTCAGAAAGATCGTCGATGCTTCTGAGTATCGGTGTGTAGTCAGGGAACTTGCATCTACCTCGCGACGAGCCTGAATCGGCGATTATTTTCTTGATTCCTGGCTCGTGATCGAAAGCATGTCGACACTCCTCAGACAGCATGAACTGGACGGCCTTTTTGTTTGTGTCATCGATATGAACGCCGATAAGACAATGCAAGCGCATATTTGGGTCGTCGGCTTCTACAGCCACACTGGCGGTGGCGCTGGACTCAAGAGCAGCTCGTAGCAACCGAAAATGGCGCATAAAAATGTGTCCCGGTGTTAAGGATTCCCCTCAGCCCCGCGGCATAGTCCACCGCGACCTTCAAGCGCCTCGTAGCGATCGTGCCCACGGACAGATCTAGCAGCTGTCACCGGGCCCACCTCCAAGATGGCCGCCCATTTGGGAGACAGGTTGACAGGGCGACCAATTTTCAACTAGCTTCACTTCCCAGGTCATACGTGAGCTACTTCACACGGGCCGGCAAACTTACCGAGGAGGCGATTTTTCAATCGTGTCGAACCAATCAGGCGGGACGTCCCGCAACGCCACGGCCCCTGTGCGCCGTCGAGGCCTACGGTTCGTGGGCGCAGTGGGGGCGACCGCGCTAGCGGTCGGGCTTGCGAGCGGTTGCGGAGCCAGTGAGGACTACACCGATTACGCGGTCGAGCTCCCCGATTACTACCCGGCCGACTACTCGGACATCGTGACCGCCTCCAAGGCCGAGGGCGGGTCGTTGACGATCTACTCGAACACCGACCAACAGAGCTGGGCACCGATCTTCAAAGCGTTCCAAGCGAAGTTCCCGTGGGTGGGCAGTATCAACGCGACCAACCTCGACAGCGACGAGGTCTTCCAGCGGGTACTCAGCGAGCAGGCCACCGGCCAAGCCTCGGCCGATGTCGTGGTCAGCAACGCGGCAGACGCATGGGCGGATTTCGCCGAACGCGAGGGCACCGTGGCGCAGTACACCTCACCCGAACTGTCCCAGCTGCCGGAGTTCGCCGAAGCGCTACCGTCGGTGTACTCGATGTCGGTCGACCCGATCTCGTTGATCTACAACACCGAGTTGCTCGATGAGAGTCAGTTCCCGACGAGCATCGAGGATCTGGCGACCAAAGTGCAGGCCGACCCGGATTCGTTCGACGGCATGATTGCCGTACGTAATCCCAAGGGCGCGTTCGGGTTCACCGTGACGCGGGCTTTCGTCGAGAACGACGACGCGGCGTGGGACGAGCTCGCGGACATCCTCCCGTATTCCAAGAACGAGACGTCGACGGGATCGATGGTCGAGAAGGTCACTGCCGGCGAGTATTCCGTCGGATTCTTCATGGGTGCTCCGGCCCTGACCGCCGAACAGCGCACGGGCGGTCTCATCAAGGCCGTGTTCCCCTCTGACGGCACCCCACTTCTGCGACGCGGCATCTCGATCGCCGACGGTGCGCCGCACGAAGCAACCGCCAAGCTGTTCACCGACTTCGTGATGTCCGAGGACGGACAGACGGCTGTGGCCGAAGGAGGCCTTACCGCCTACCGCGACGGCGTCGAGAAGCCAGAAGACGGTGTGGCGACCTATTCCGACGTGGTGGATTCCGTGGGCGAAGAAAACACAGTCCTTGTTCCTTACATCAAAGCTACCGACGAGGAGATCGAGCAGTTTTCGGACCGCTGGACCTCGTTGCAGACCGGCTGAGCCGAAAGAAGCGATACGCCATGACACTGACTACACCCCCCGAAGCGCAGGGCACCGAGTTCGTGCCCCTCAAGCCAGGTGAGCTGGGAAGCCCGAAGTACCGCAAGTTCAGGGGCATCGGACGCGACCAGGTCATTCAATACGCAGTGCTGCTGTTTCTCGCGGCTCTCGTTCTCGCACCGGTCATTCCGACTCTCTATCAGTCGTTCGTCGACAGGCCTCTCTACGAGGCCGGCGGAATCCTCGGATTCGAGAACTACCTGAAGTTGTTCACCGATGCAGGCTTCGGCCAGGTCATCCTCGACACCGTTCTGTTCGCCGGACTGACCACGATCCTCGCCCAGGTCTTTGCGGTCCCGATGGCCGTGGTGGTAACCCGCACCAAGCTGCCGTTCGGAAAATTCATCGCCGGATCGATGCGCTGGCCGTTCTACATCTCCTCGCTGCTGCTCGGCTTCGGCTGGATCATCCTCTACGGACCGGCCGGATTCGCCAGCGTGCAAATGCGTGAAGCACTCGGCTTCGTTCCGTGGAACCTCTACTCCATTCCCGGGATGGCGCTGACCGAGGCGGTCGCGCTTGCACCGATCGCGTTCACGTTCTGTGTCGGCGCACTGCGCCAGGCGGATGCCTCGCTCGAATCGGCGGCCCAGGTCTGCGGCGCCGGGCCACTGCGAATCCTGCGCTCCGTCGTCATCCCGATGCTCCGACCGCCGATCGTCTACAGCTCCGTGTTGATCGTGAGCATGTCGCTCGAAACCCTCTCGGTCCCACTGCTGTACGGACAGCCCGTCGACATCACGGTGTTCTCGACATTCCTCTACACCAACGGACTTCAGGCCATCGATCCCGACTACGGTGTTCTCGGCGCTGCGTCGGTGCTGATCCTCGTCGTGACCATCGGACTGGTCGGAGTTCAAGCGAAGCTGCTCAAGAATTCGCAGCGATTCGTCTCGGTTCGTGGCAAGGCGACTCGCCCCCGCACATTCGATCTCGGTTGGATCAAGTGGGTCTCGGCCGCGTTCATCGCCATCTACCTCATCTTCGGTGCCCTCCTACCCATCGGTGCGCTGATCTTCCGATCGTTCACCCTTGTACTGACACCGCTGAAGTCCCCGTTCTCGACTCTGACGTTCGAGAACTACGTCCCGATCTTCAGCTACGAGTCGTACTACATGTCGATTGTCAACAGCATTGTCATCGCGGTCGTCGGCGCGATCGTGGTCAGCGTGCTCGGAACGATGGCTGTGCTCGTCTCTCGCCGATCGAATATGAAGGCCAACCGGCTGGTCGAGTACTTCGCCCTCGCACCGCAGGCCATGCCCGGTCTGATCGTCGGTATCGGATTCTTCTGGGCGCTCGCCTTTGCTCCCGGGTGGATCTCGGGACTCCTGAGCGGCACCATCTGGATTCTGGTGATTGCCTTCGGAATGCGCGCACTTCCCACTGCATACGGCAACATCTCGCCCCTGCTGATGCAGATCGGTGAAGAGCTCGACAACGCGGCCCGCGTCAGTGGTGCCGACTGGTTCAAAACGTTCACTCGGGTGCTCGGAAAGCTCGTACTGCCGGCCTTCGCCGGAGCACTGATCCTCGTATTCGTCACGATGATCAAGGAGTACTCACCGGCTGTGTTCCTGGCCAACTCGCAGACGAACGTCATCGGTACCACCGCACTTCAACTCTGGGCCGAAGGGAACGCCGGATCGGTTGCCGCGTTGGCGACCATCCAGATCATCATCACCGTTGTATTCGTAACCATCGCCACCCGACTGTTGAGAGGCCCGAAGACCGATGCCTGAATTACGCGTCAGCAACGTCAACAAGACGTTCAACGGAAACAAAGTACTGCACGACATCAACTTCGAGGTCCACGACGGTGAGTTCTTCACACTCCTGGGTCCCAGTGGTTGTGGAAAGTCGACGACCCTGTCGTGCATCGCCGGACTGGACAAGCCCGACGACGGCACCATCGAGCTCGACGACGTGGTCTTCTTCAGCGGTAAGAACAACCTGTTCGTGCCGCCCGAGGGACGAAACCTCGGCATGGTGTTCCAGTCGTACGCGTTGTGGCCTCACATGACCATCGCCGACAACCTCGCTCTGCCGTTGTCTCTGCGCAAGGTTCCCAAGGCTCGCCGAAACGAGTTGATCGACGACGCACTGGAGAAGGTCGACCTGCTCCATCTGCGCAGTCGCTACCCGCACGAAATGTCCGGTGGACAGCAGCAGCGTGTGGCATTGGCGCGAGCACTGGTGTACTCCCCACGTGTTCTGCTCCTCGACGAGCCGCTGTCGAATCTCGACGCGAAACTGCGCGAGCAGGCACGTGCATGGCTCAAGGCGCTGCAGGCCAGCGTCGGCATCACCACCATCTACGTCACGCACGATCAAGAAGAAGCTCTGGCCATGAGCGACCGAATCGCGGTGATGTCGAAAGGTCGTATGGTGCAGATCGCTTCACCTACCGAGATCTACGAGCAGCCTGCGGCCCGTGAGGTTGCGGCGTTCGTCGGAAGTTGCAACTTCCTCGACGGCAAGGTTGTCGAGGCGTCGGCCAACGATGCTCATGTGCAGCTCGATTCCACCGGGCAGGTCGTGCACGCAACGGGACGAATGAACGTCCAGTCGGGCGATCTGGTGTCCGTCGCCGTTCGTCCCGAACGCGTCACGATCGCCGACGCGGGCAACACTGTCGAATCCGGTCTCAATGTCGTTCGGGCGCACGTCGACAGCGTGTCCTACGTCGGGTCACGCTACGAGTACCTGCTGTCGGTGGGCACGTCGGAGATCAGTGCCGACTGCCTGAAGCCGAACCACACCGGTGAGGTCGACCTCGTGATCAACCCGGAGAACATGTTCCTGTACCCCCAGAAGCAGGCCGTGTCCGCCTAGCTCTACGCGCGCTGATCTGCAGTGCCGGAGCATATTTCACTTCACAATCCCCGAATACAGAAAGTGTGAACATCATGGCTACCAACTCCTTGCGTCTCGGTCTTCTCGAAGGAGACGGAATCGGGCCGGAGATCGTCCCCGCTTCGGTGTCCGCCGTCGACGCCGCCCTTCGCGCTGCCGGCGCTCCCGCCGCAGAGTGGGTCACCTTCCCCCTCGGTCGTAAGGCAATCGACACTCACGGAAGCCCCATCCCGCAGGAAACCCTCGACGGTCTCGCAGGAACCGACGCATGGCTGCTCGGACCCCACGACAGTGCGGCCTACCCCGAACCGTTCAAGTCTCAGCTCAACCCGAGCGGCACGATCCGTAAGCACTTCGGTCTCTTCGCAAACATCCGTCCCGCCAAGGCATTCGACGGAGCCAACGCGATCGTGCCGGGAACCGACCTGGTGATCGTGCGAGAGAACACCCAGGGCTTCTACGCCGACCGCAACACCTACGCAGGTACCGGCGAATTCATGCCCGACGAGAACACTGCGATCGCCATGGGCATCATCACCCGCTCGGCCGTGGAGAAGATCGCCAAGGTCGCCTTCGAGCTCGCCCAGACCCGCTCTCGTAAACTCACCATCGTGCACAAGGCGAACGTCCTTCGCCTTACGACCGGCCTGTTCAAGGACGTCTGCCTCGAGATCGGCAAGGACTACCCCGATGTGGAGATCAACGACTTCCACATCGACGCCATGACAGTGCACCTGGTGCGCCGCGCCAACCTGTTCGACGTCATCGTCACCGAGAACATGTTCGGCGACATCCTGTCCGACCTCGCCGGCGAGATCGCCGGGTCGCTCGGCATTGCCCCGTCGATCAACGCTTCACTCGATCGCGCGATGGCGCAGGCCTCGCACGGTTCTGCCCCCGACATCGCCGGACGCAACATCGCCAACCCGATCGCGATGATCAACTCCTCGGCGATGCTGCTGCACTGGCTCGGGGCCCGCAACAACGACGCGTCGCTCGTCAAGGCCGCCGAACTCATCGGCCAGGGTGTGGACGCCACCGTCAAGGCGGGCACCGTCACGCCCGACATGGGCGGCACGACCGGTACGAGCGAGTTCGGTGTAGCAGTCGCGGACGCCATCGAACAGGGCTGAGCCCGGCGACCTTCTCCCACTATTCGAGGACATCAGACGTGAGCGATGAACCCCTGATCGCTGTCGTGCATTCGACGACAGCATCCATTTCACCCACTGCGGCAGCGTTCGCCGCAGAATTCCCGGGTGCCCGGTTGTGGAACCTGCTCGACGACCGACTCGGGTCCGACGCCGAAACACTAGGCGGTGTGACACCACCGCTGCGTGATCGGATGCTCGGCCTCGTCCGCCACGGGATCGACGGGGGAGCGGACGCGGTGCTGATGGTGTGCTCGATGTACGGAGATACGGTCGAGGTGGCGGACAAGCTGTTTCTCGCGCCGGTGACGAGTTCGGACGCCGACATGATGGACGAAATCGTCCGCCTGGCTCCGCGACGTGTTGCAGTGCTGGCTTCGTTGCACGCTTCGGCGGCAGATTCGACGAACAGATTGCACGAGCACCTGGCCGCCAACGGTGCTGGGATCGAGGTGGTTCCGGTCTTCTGTGATGGCGCGGCGGCTGCCGCGGCGGCACAGGACCGCCCGGGTCTGGTCGCTGCATTGGCGGCGGGCGTCGCAGGCGCAGGCGGGGAGTTCGATCTGCTCTGCATCGCGCAGTACTCGCTCAGCCCGGTGCACGACGAGTTGGCGGCGGCGACCGGTGTCGCCGTCGTCAGCCCGCCGCGGTTCGCGGCGCGTTCGGTTGCGTCGAAGATCGCAGCATCGAACGAAGGCCGAAGATGAGTACCCCGAAGATCGGGTGCATAGCCGACGACTACACCGGCGGCACCGATGTCGCAGCGGCACTGCGTCGCCACGGGTTACGAACGGTATTGCTGTTCGGTCTCCCCGAGGAATCCGTCGATGTCGGGTCGTGTGATGCCGTGGTCGTGGCGCTCAAGACGCGGTCGCTCGATGCCGAGGCGGCAGTGAAAATGTCTCTGGCAGCGCATCATTGGTTGGCCGGCGAGGTCGGAATACCGCGCACGTACTTCAAGTACTGCTCGACCTTCGACTCGACCGACGACGGCAACATCGGACCGGTGGCCGACGCACTGCTGGAGGCGACCGGCGATTCACTCACGGTCAGTTGTCCTGCCGCACCCGAGCACGGACGCACGGTCTATCAGGGGCACCTGTTCGTGGGCGATCGTCTGCTGTCGGAATCCTCGATGCGGTACCACCCGCTGACACCGATGACCGACTCGGACATCGTCGCCGTCCTCGGCCGACAGACCACCTACCCGGTATCACTGGTGGACTTGGCCGCTGTTCACCGCGGTCCGGACTCGATCGGCCAGGCGCTGGCGTCAGCGGGGAACAGCGGTGTCAGACATGTCGTGATCGACGCGGTCGAGGATGCGGATCTGATGTCCGTAGCCGAAGCTGTGGGTGAGTTCGCGCTCGTTGCGGGATCCGCGGGACTGGCAGGGGCCTTGGGTAAGGTCCTGCACGACCGGGACACCGCCTCGGTCGAACCGGCACCTCGATCCGCACCGACCGGGCCCACCGTGATCTTCGCGGGGAGTTGCTCGCAGGCGACGCTCGGTCAAGTGGCACAGGCGAAGTCGTCGTTCGCGCACTATCGTCTGGACCCGCGCACGGTGGCGTCACCGGAAGAACTGTTACCCGATGCATTGGAATGGATGCAGTCGCACATCGGTGGCGACCCGATTCTGATGTATTCGTCGGCCTCGGCGGACGATCGGGGGCCGTTCGATCCGGCCGTGGCGAACGAGTTGGAACGCATGATCGGCGCACTGGCCAAGGCGGCTGTCGACTCTGGGGCCGAGCGGATCGTGGTTGCCGGCGGTGAGACCTCGGGTGCAGTCGTCGACGCCCTGGGCGTCAAGGCAGTCGTGGTCGATGCAGAAATGGATCGGGGCGTTCCCTGGTGCAGCACAACCGATGACAACTCCGAACACGTGACGCTTCTGTTGAAGTCGGGCAATTTCGGACAGCCGGACCTGTTGGTCCGTGCAGCAACCATAGGAGTACTCGGATGAGCGTTAGTGGCCAGATGGTTGCACTGGGAGCGTCGTTCTTCACCAGAAGCCTGACCTTCGGCAGGACCGGAAACCTCAGTGCCATCGATGACGACGGCACCATCTTGATGACACCGACAGGCGTCTCGCTCGGTGAGCTCACGGTGGAGGGCCTCGCGCGAGTCGACATGGAGGGCAACCACCTGGCGGGTGGTAAACCGACGAAGGAAGCGTTCCTTCATCTGGTGATGTACCGCGCACGGCCAGCGGCGCGCGCCGTCGTCCACACCCACAGTACGTATTCCGTGGCGGTGTCGTGTCTCGCAGATACCAGCCCGCACAACGCAATTGCACCACTGACTGCCTACTACGCAATGCGCGTAGGGGAATTGCCACTGCTGCCATACCACGCGCCGGGCGATGCGGCCCTCGGGCCACTCGCGGAGAAGGCAGCTGTGGATCATCACGCATTGCTGCTGGCGAACCACGGACCCGTCGTCGCCGGTTCCGACCTGGCTTCCGCCGCGGACGCACTCGAGGAACTCGAAGAGACGGCGAAATTGCATCTGCTTCTCCACGGACGAGAAACCTCGCCGGTGACGCAGGACGAAGTAGCGCGACTACGCGGAATCTACGCGTGATGTCCGAGGCCAGAACCGAGGTATCCACAGGCGAAGTGCATACGTTCGACGCAGCGGAGGTAGCCGATCACGGAGCTCGGATCCTCGAAGCACTCGGGGTTCCCACCGCGCATGCATCGTTGGTAGCGGAATCACTTGTCACATCGGATATGTGGGGACATCCGTCCCACGGCATGCTGCGCTTGCCGTGGTACACCGCCCGGCTGCAGAGTGGTGTGATGGAGCCGGTGACCGACACCGAGATCGTCAGTACCTTCGGTGCGGTCACAGTGCTCGACGGCCGAGAAGGTATCGGCCAAGTAGTGACGGACACAGCGATCCAGTTGGCAGGCGATGCCGCCAAAATTCATGGCGTCGGTGTCGTCGCGGTGCGCAACAGCAACCATTTCGGTACCGCGGCGTACTGGACCAGGCGGCTGGCCGAGCGCGGATGCGTCGGAATCCTCACCACGAACGGGAGCCCCGCGATGGCACCGTGGGGAAGCAAGGACAAGATGATCGGCGCCAATCCATGGTCGATCGCTGTTCCGAGCGGTTCCTATGGCTCTGTGGTGCTCGACATCGCAAATACCGGGGTCGCACGTGGCAAGGTTTATGCTGCGCGCGAACGAGGCCAGAGGCTTCCCGACGGCTGGGCCATCGACGCGGACGGCTTGCCCACCAACGATCCACAGGCTGCCATCGATGGAATCATCTTGCCGATGGCCGGCCACAAGGGCTACGCAATCTCGTTCATGATGGACGTCCTGTCGGGGGTGCTGACCGGCAGTAGCTACGCAACCGGGATCGTCGGGCCGTTCGTACCCGACAGACGCAGTGGCTGCGGTCATCTTGTTCTCGCGATCGACATAGAAGCAATCGCTCCTCGGGAAGAATTCGACGCCAGGATGGACGACCTCATCGAGGCGGTGCACAGATCGAACCCGATACCGGGTGGCCGCATCTTCGTGCCGGGAGAAATCGAGAACGAGGCTGTCGAGAAATCCGGCGGATCGATCACACTACCTGCGCAGACTGTCGCGGAATTGGCGACGCTCGCGGCCTCGCTCGGCGTCGACGGATTGAAGTAGGGGACCAGATGCCGTTCACAGTGTTCGTCACCCTCGACGTCCGACCCGAACACCTCGAGAAGTTCGTGGAGGCAGTCACGGTCAACGCCCGAGCATCGTTGCAGGACGAGTCTGGTTGTCTCACTTTCGACGTCCACCGCGACGCAGCGATCGACACCAGATTCCACCTCTACGAAATATATGCCGACGAACACGCATTCCGAGTCACGCATCGCAGCGCACCGCACTACGCGCGATGGCAAGAAGCAGCGGCGAAATACGTTGTGGCCGGCGGACATCGAAATACATTCGCGGTTCCGATGTTGCTCGGCACCATCGAGACGCACTGAAAGGAGAGCCCCTATGGCACAGATGACCGATCGTGCCCGCATCGCGAAATACGCAGCTACGCCGCCCGTACTACCCCCGGCCCGGACAGAGGAATGGGAGTGGCAACTGCTCGGACGCTGCCGAGGAACCTCGTCGGCGACGTTCTTTGCACCGAACGGCCTGCGTGGTCGCAGTAGAACCGAACGGGAGCAGGAAGCGAAAGAGATCTGTGCGCAGTGCCCGGTCGTGAGCCGATGTCGCGAGTACGCATTGCAAGCCGGCGAGCCCTATGGAGTGTGGGGTGGATTGACCGCAACCGAACGTGCCCGACTGACCCACCGTGCGTCGAGCCAGCGTAGCGATGATGACATACGCTACAGTGGTTGAGTGGGCGACCAATTTGCACGTATCACGCAGACTCCGCGCGAACCTCTGTCTGCAGAGGTCGCCAAAGCGTTGCTGGAAGCGGTGTTCTCCGGCCAGATGACACCCGGTTCGAGGATGCCGTCCGAGCGTCAGTTGGCAGAATCGTTCGGAGTCGGACGGTTCGTCGTCCGTGAGGCGTTGAAGTCACTGGGCCTGCTCGGGCTCCTCGAGGTCAGGCAAGGTGACGGCACCTACGTGCGATCACCGGACTCGAGCCTTCTTCCGCGCGTGGTGGAGTGGGGCTTACTGGTCGGAGAGCAGAGAACGTCCGATCTCGTGGAAACGCGGCAACACCTCGAGATCCTCACCTCGCGACTGGCCGCCGAGCGCAGGTCCGAAGAGGATCTGGCCGAGATCAAAGGCCACCTCGAGGACATGCGCCGTGCCAAGACCACCGCAGAATTCGTCGACGCGGACGTCGCTTTCCATCTGAGTATCGCCAGATCGACCGGAAACACAGTGCTGTCGAGCATGCTCGGCAGTATCGGCACACTTCTCGACGTGTGGATCCGACGCGTCATGGACGCCGCGGACTCCCACGAGCCGTCGTACCTCGAGCACGTTCCCGTTTTCGAGGGCATCGCCGCGCAGAACGGCGACGCCTCGTCTGCGGCCATGACGGTGCATATGGAACGAGCAACCAAGCGCCTCAACGAGGCGCTCGCCGAGAGTCGAATCGAACAAAAGGCAGAGCCGGCGTAGTCCTCCATCGCTGGCCCACCGAACATCGACCGAAATGGAGTACACGCATGTCCGTAGCCGAGCAGTTCAGCGCCGGTGAGGTATCGACGAACGACTTGGCCGACGACATCGGCCCGACTGTCCGTTCGTGCGACACCCAGTTCCGATCTTTCGGGTCCGTGGACCGGTTCAGCGGAAAGATCCGCACGGTCCGCTGCCTTGAGGACAACTTCCTGATGAGGGGCTTGCTGGAATCGCCGGGCAACGGAGACGTCCTCGTCGTCGACGGTGGGGGTTCGGTGCACGTTGCACTGATGGGCGACCACATGGCCGAGCTGGCCGTCGAGAACGGATGGGCTGGACTCGTCGTCAACGCCGCAGTGCGTGACTCCGCAGAGCTCGACCGCCTACCGATCGGGATCAAAGCGTTGGGAACGAACCCGAGAAAGAGTTCCAAGACCGGCGTCGGTGAAGTCGCAGTCACCGTCTCTTTCGGTCGGGTCGACTTCGAGCCGGGGGACTACCTGTATTCCGACGTGGACGGCATTGTGGTTGTCGCGCAGCAGTAACAGGCCGCGATCGGTTCACAACGGCAGGGAGCGGTCGAGTACGACGTTCTTCATGACCAGGGTCGACACAAGTCGTTGAACGCCAGGCAGTGTCGCGAGACTGTGATCGTAGAGTTGCTGGAATGCGGACCTGTCGCGGGCGATGACTCGCATCAGGTAGTCGGGGTCGCCGAACAATCGCTGCACTTGAAGAATGTTCGGGACCTTTGCCACGGCGTCTTCGAATGCTGCGATGGTCGATCGGTCGGCGGTGTGCATGCTGACGAAAATGAGGGCCTCGAACGTCAGGCCCAGCACCTCGGCATCGAGCAACGCTCGATAGCTACTGATGGCCCCGGAAGCCTCCAATGCCTTCACTCGGCGATGGCACGGTGAGACGCTCAGGCTCACTCGCTCGGCGAGTTCGGTCACCGACAGGCGGCCATCCTGCTGCAGCTCCGCAAGAATCTTCTTATCGATTCGATCCACAGGGTCGAATCTACCAACCGCGAGACTGAAAGCAGCAATCTATAGGTAAAAATACCTGCTGATCCTATCTATCATTGCCCGAGGGGAGTCAATGCCGCGAGGATCGGAGTTCGAGTAGATGACACTGGGAAGTATCGCCGCCTTCTGGGCGGTGTCCGCGTTGTTCGTCCTGACACCGGGCGCGGACTGGGCCTACGCGATCTCTGCGGGCCTGCGCCAGCGGTCGGTCCTACCTGCCGTCGGTGGAATGCTGACGGGGCATCTCATCGCGACCCTGGTTGTCGCAGCGGGCGTGGCGGCTCTGGTCGCCGAATCACCGAACGTCATGACCGGGCTGACGGTCGTCGGTGCGCTCTATCTGGCGTGGCTCGGCATCGGTGCAGTGCGCAATCCCCCTGCCCCACGGGCGGATATGGATGCGGCATCGACATCCGGGGTGCGACAGGCGTTCACGGGAGTGGGCGTCAGTGTTCTCAATCCGAAAGTCTTCCTCCTGTTCTTGGCTCTGTTACCGCAGTTCACCTCCCGCGCTGCAGGACTTCCTGTTTCGGCTCAGATCGTCGTTCTCGGGCTGGTCCACATTGCCAGTTGCGCCGTTGTCTATGTAGGTGTCGCACTCGGAGCGCGACGGGTGCTCAGTGCACGGCCGCAAGCGGCTCGTGTCGTGACCCGACTATCCGGCATCGCGATGATCGGCATCGGAGCAGTCCTGCTCATCGAGCAAATTCGTTGACTACCCAAATCGGTTCGAGCAGAAAGAGATTTAACGTGAACAACAGTGCACTGCAGTGGGGGTACCTCGACCTCGCCACCGCTCACGTCGCGGACGCATGTATGCGCCTGGGCGTTCCGGTTCGATGTGCACCGAAGCACTTGAGGCCACTGTGGGACGGCATCCATCTCGTCGGTCGCGTTCACCCCGTGATTCACCGCGGTAGCGTCGATGTGTTCTTGGACGCGCTCGATCGTTCGGAGCGAGGTGAGGTACTCGTCGTCGACAACGGCGGCCGCGACGACGAAGCCTGTATCGGTGACCTTGTCGCGCTCGAGACGGCACAGGCAGGGTTGTCGGGCATCGTTGTCTGGGGATTGCATCGAGATACCCGGCAGCTCACAACAATTCGTATGCCGATTTTCAGTGCCGGTGCGCTTGCGGTCGGACCGGATCGCGCCGACGAAGGCGGTCCGGATATGGCGGTATCGGAAGCGTCGTGTGGCTCTCACGTCGTGACTGCTGCAGATTTCGTCCTGGCCGATGACGACGGGGTCTTGTTCGTACCGATCGACCGAGCCGCCGAAGTAGCAGTACAGGCGGCATCGATCCGCGATACCGAACGCACTCAGGCCGCGAGGATGACGGCTGGATCGACCTTTCGCGAACAGTCACAGTTCGAGGCCTACCGCGCCGCGAGGCAGGCCGACCCCCGCGTCACGTTCAGGACCCACCTCCGCTCCATCGGCGCGGCAGTCGAAGAATAGCGCGGAGTTCGCGACTAACCAGCAGCAGTACGGTCCAGAATCGCGGGAATGACGCCCCCGCGCCGCAGGAGTTGCTCGTCCTGTTCGGTCTCGGCCGCAACGACCGTGATGAACACCAGTTCGGTGCCGTCTCTGCGTAACAGAGTCACCGTCACCTCACGGGTATGGAGGTCGTGCGGTAGCGCGGCGACCCTAATACGGTCCCCGGGAACGCACAGTGCGAGCGCATCGGCGGCGTCGGATGGAACGATGAGTGGCAGGACACCGACTCCGATGAGGTTGGAGCGATGGATGCGCTCGAAACTGCGCGCGAGGACGGCGCGCACCCCGAGCAACCGGACGGCCTTCGCGGCCCAGTCGCGTGAGGAACCCATCCCGTAACGCTCGCCGGCGACGATGACCAGGGAGTTCCCGTCAGCGCTGTATCGTCGGGCTGCGGTCAGCAGCGGCATGACGTCGCCACTGGGGCTGTGCACGGTGTGCGCGATCGGCGCGTCGGGGGCCAGTGCGTTGCGGACGCTGCGGTTGTGAAATGCGCCGCGTACCATGAGCTCCCAATTTCCGCGACGCGATGCGAAGACGTTGAGGTCATCGCGGGAGACTCCCCGCTCGACCAGGTAATCCGCGGCGGAACTGTGTTTGGGTATGGCGCTGGCAGGGGAGATGTGGTCGGTGGTGATGTCGTCGCCGAGCACCAGCAACGGATAAGCGGTGAAGTCCCCCAGAACATTGTCCGCGAACTCCCGGTCGGCGAAGGGCGATGGACGCAGGGCCGTCGAGTCGGGATCCCAAGGAAACATTGGACCGGTCGGAGCCTCGATTGCGTCCCAGGCAGTGTTCGCCGACGCCGACGCGAAATCGTCGAGGACGTCCTGGGGTCGTCGTGCCGCAGCGAGGATGCGGTCGATCTCGGTGGCGTCAGGCCAGATATCCGACAGGTGAACCGGATTGCCCTCGGTGTCGACGCCCAGAGGCTCGGTGGTCAGATCGATCGAGGCGTCGCCGGCCAAGGCGTAGGCGATCACCAGTGGCGGCGACATCAGCAACCCCAACTCGAGATCGGGGTGCACCCGACCGGGGAAGTTGCGGTTGCCCGAGAGCACAGCGACCGGGGTACGGACGCCGGTGTCCACGGCGCGAGCAACGGCGTCTAGCAGGCCGCCGGAATTACCGATACACGTTGCGCAGCCGTAGCCGACGATGTCGAAACCGACTGCGGCGAGATCGTCGATCAGCTCTGCGCGGTCGAGAATGCTTGCGGCGGAGGGTGATCCGGGTGCCAGGGAGGTCTTGACCCACGACGGTGTGGTGAGTCCGCGCTGGCGTGCTCTTCTGGCCAACAGGCCGGCGGCTATCAGAAGTCGCGGATCGGAGGTGTTGGTGCAGCTGGTGATCGATGCAATGGCGACCGGGAAGTCCGGCAGAGGGCCGCCGTCGTTCGTCGGGGGCGCTCCATCCCGCGTTATGGCATCTCGTGCGGCCGAAAGCGGCATCAGGTCTTGTGGGCGGCGCGGTCCGGCGACGGAGGTCTCGATGAGCGAGAGATCGATGGTGATGGATCGGGTGTAGTCCGGAATTGCATCGGGGTCGAACCACAGCCCGGACCGCCGGACGACGGTATCGACAAGAAGGCAATGACGCTCGGTTCGTCCTGTGTCGGACAGGTATTCGAGAGCATGCTCGTCCACCGGGAAGTAGCCGGTGGTGGCACCGTACTCGGGTGCCATGTTCGCAACGACCGAGCGGTCTCCGACGGTCAACGACGACACCCCGGGCCCGTAGAACTCGACGAATTCACCCGTGACTCCGATCTCGCGCAGTCGGTGGGTCACCGTCAGGGCGAGGTCGGTCGCCATGACCCCGGGCGGCATGGTGCCGGTCAACCGGACGCCGACGACGTCGGGAATCTGCAGCGTGGTGGGCATGCCGAACATGACAGATTGGGCTTCGAGCCCTCCGATTCCCCAGGCCAAGACGCCGAGTCCGTTGATCATCGGGGTGTGAGAGTCGGTTCCGAGCATCATGTCCGGCACTGCCCAGTCGACACCGTGTCGATGTTCGACGGTGACCACTGTGGCGAGTTGTTCGAGATTGATCGTGTGCATGATGCCGGTGCCTGGCCGGCTGATGTGCACCGTCTTCATTGCCTTCGATGCCCAGGCGAGAAAGCGATAGCGCTCGCCGTTGCGACGCATGTCGTGGGCGAGATTGATGCCGGCGGCGTCGCCCTGCGCGAAGGCTTCCACGGCGAGGGAATGATCGACCGACACCTCGACGGGGAGGACCGGAGTCAGCGACGTCGGGTCACCGCCGCGGGCGGCCACGACGTCACGCATCGCGGCGATGTCCACCAGCGCCGGCGTGCTCGTGGTGTCGTGCATCATCAGACGGCCCGGCAGGAACGGGATTTCGGCGGTGCTGGAGCGGTTTTCGAGCCAGGACTGTAGGTCGCGAAGCGCACGTGCGCCGACCTCGGGTGATCCGGTCCGAAGGACGTTTTCGGCGAGCAGGCGTAGAACTACCGGCCACCTGCGGTAGACCTCCGTCCCGACCGTGGCTTCGACGTCGACGATGGTCAAAACTCGGCCGTCGTCATCGGTGATCGTCGCCGTCGAATAAGAGGTCATCATCTCACTATAGGTTATAACCTATAGCCTCAGTGTTAGAGTCCGAGTCGACGGTTGTTCACCTGTGCCGAGGGAAGGCCCGCAGAATGGTTTATCCCGATACCGCGTTCACCAAGACCGATTACGCGTACGCGCAGCTGCGGACTCAAATCCTCACCGGAGATCTCGAGGCGGGATCGGTCATCGGCCAGGCGAAATTGGCCGCAGAACTGGGGGTGAGCACGACACCGCTGCGAGAAGCGATCCGACGGCTCGCAGCGGAGGGAATGATTTCACTCGAAGCGCACCGCGACGCGCGGGTAACCCCGGTCTCCGCCGAGGAGGCTCGCCATCTCTACCAGGTCCGCGAGAGCCTCGACCCGCTCGCGACATCGTTGGCGGCGCAAAATCGAACGAACTCCGACATCTCGAACATCGAGCTCGCGCTCGGCAGGCTCGAGCCCATTACCGATGCGGGGGATCTCGACGCACTCCTGCGTCACCGTGAGTTCCATCGCGCCGTCTACCGAGCGTCCGCAAACCCGGTTCTGATCGACATTCTCGAGCGGCTGTGGGACAAGGCCGACCGCTACCGGCTCGTCGGCCTTCGGCACGGCGGAGATTCCACCCGTGATCGCGCACGGGTCGAAGCCGAGCACCGTGCGATCTACGAAGCCGTCGCCGCCGGAAATGCTGATGTTGCAGCGAAATCGATGACCGAGCACATCCGTCGCAGCCTCGGTAGGCGAGCAATCGTCGCGCTCGCAGACGTGCCCTCGCCGTGAGGTCCAGGACGGGTTCATGCCCGCGCGGCGACCGCTGGCCACTCACGCGGAAATGGCACCACGTCGAGTGCTCGTTGCGACACCGCTGTGTGCGCTGCTGCCGCGTGCAGGATCCCGGACCGTACGACGACGGCTTTGCTTCGAACCATAGATTCGACCAACTCGCTTGACAGCGATTCAGGGGAGGTACGCAGCAGGCGCGCAGCGTCTGTCAACCACATCCGTCGATTCAGGTACTCGTCGACGTCGGCGACGGTGATCCCGCCGCGAATCATCAACGCAAAAGCGAATATTCGGCGTATTCCGTACCAGACCGCACCGTCCGGATCGTCGACGAGGCGATCGGCCCGGCGTAGTGCGTTGTCGAACGCGGCGACGGGATCAACCGGAATGCAGCCGTGCGCAGGAATCACGGTCCGCGGCATCAGCTGCGCGAGTCTCCGGAGCGAGGATGCTGCCACTGCAGCGACGTCCGGTCCGTCCTGGGCCCGATCGACCCATCCGACGTCGTAGTCCGACAGTGCATCTCCCACGATCAGCACTCGCTCGTCCGGTTGCCACAGGGCGATATGTCCGGCGGTGTGACCGGGGGTGAGCACCACCTGCCAATCGGTATCGCCGAGGCGTAGGACGGTCTCGCCCGTCAGCGGCTCGTCCACGGTGTACGGCGCAACGGGCTGATCGAGGTATTCGGCGGAGCAGCATCCCGGGTCCCTGCGCGCGAGCGCGTCGGCATCCGGGACGCTGGCCGCAATACCTGCGCCCCTCGCCTGCAAGAGCCCGTTGGCCCCCACATGGTCGGAATGCCAATGTGTGTTCACCACGCGGTGCAGGTGCCGGGTGTGCTCCTGTACCAATGCGGCGGTGTCTTCTGCATGCGCGACGAACCCACTGTCGACGAGTGCGGGCGTCGCCCCGTCGATCAGCAGTAGGTTCGAGTCGGGGAACGGACGCTGGTGCCAGATCAGCCAGTCCGGCAGCAGGCCTTGATCATTCGCCACGACTCACCACTCGGCGGGCCTGCCCTTGAGCTGTTCCCAGTAGCGACGATGCGCGCGGCGGGACCCCTCGCTGGTCATGCCGGCCGCAAGTTCGGCTACGTCGAGTGGATCCGACAGTGCGGCGATATCGCGCAGAGCGGGTGCTTGCAGGGCGCGCTTGGTGTACGCGTAGTTGCCGATGCAGTCCTCGGGAGTCGATTCGGCAATGGTCACCGCCCGGTCGACAAGCTCGTCTGCCGCGGCCAGTTCGTGGACGAAACCCAAACGAAGCGCGTCGTCGGTTCCGTATATCTCTCCCTGCAGACACGCCCGTGACGCGACGGGCTCACCCCACGCGTAGGCGAGCATTCGGAGGTACACCGCGGGCATCGGGATTCCGATTGGGACCTCGTTGATTCCGAATTTGGCACCCTCGTTGACTGCCACTCGCCGGTCACACACAGCAGCGGTGATCAAACCGCCTGCGAACGCATGGCCGTTGACCGCTGCCACGGTGGGGCGCGGATAGGTGAAGAGCCGCATGTTCGTGGCGCGGTAGTCCTGGAACCAAGAGGCGACGGTGTCGGTGTCGCCCGCGAACAGAGGGAAGTGCTCACCGAGGTCGAGTCCTGCCGAGAACCGGGTGCCGGTGCCGGTCAATACGACGGGAGAGTCGGTGTGCTCGCGTTCGAGCTCGTCGAACGCGTCGTGCAGGTCGGCGAAGAATGCTCTGTTCTGTGCGTTGACGGGGTTGGTGTTCATGGTGACTACGGCAACGCGTCCACGTCGTTCGATGGTCCAGCTCATGTCGTTTCCTATCCGATTGCTGCAGTGTGGGGATCGGTAGTGGTGGCGATGCCGAGAATGTCGCGAGCACGCTCGCGCATCTCGGCCTTGCGAACTTTGCCGCTGACGGTCATGGGGAATTCCTCGACGCAGTGCACGAACCGAGGGATCTTGTACCTTGCGAGTTTGCCCGTGCAGAACGCGCGCAGGTCCTCGGCATCGATCGGTGCCGCACCGGCCCTCAGACGAAGCCACACCATCAGTTCCTCGCCAAACTTGTCGTCCGGAACTCCGATGACCTGGGCGTCGAGAATGTCGGGGTGGGTGTAGAGAAACTCCTCGATCTCTCGGGGATAGACGTTCTCCCCGCCGCGAATGACCAAGTCCTTGATACGCCCCGTGATAGAGACGAAGTGGTCGTCGTCCATCACAGCAAGGTCCCCGGTATGAATCCACCCGTCGGCGTCGATGGTTTCGGCTGTCTTGTCGGGTTGGTTCCAATAGCCCAGCATCACGGAGTAGCCCCGTACACAGAGCTCGCCGGGCTCGCCGCACGGCACCGTGTCGCCGCTGACCGGATCGATGATCCTAAGCTTCACGTGAGGGTGCGCGCGTCCGACCGTGGACACCCTGCGCTCGAGGGGATCGTCGGCCGCCGTCTGTGTCGACGCGGGTGAGGTTTCGGTCATGCCGTAGGCGATCGCGACTTCGGGCATCCATCGGCAGATCTGCTTCATGACCTCGACCGGGCACGGTGAGCCGGCCATGATGCCGGTTCGGATCGCAGAGAGATCGAAGGTATCGAACCCGGGTACCTCCAGCAGGGCTATGAACATGGTCGGCACGCCGTACAGGGAGGTGCACCGCTCCTGCTGACATGCCTTCAAGGTTGCGGTCGGATCGAACGCGGGAGCGGGGATGACGACGCACGCACCGTGCGCTATCGCGCCGAGATTGCCCATCACCATTCCGAAGCAATGGTAGAAGGGCACCGGCACGCAGATCCGGTCCTGCTCGGTATAGCCGACCATGTTGCCGACGAAGTATCCGTTGTTGAGGATATTGCGGTGAGAGAGCGTGACGCCTTTCGGGAATCCGGTTGTCCCCGAAGTGTATTGAATGTTGATGGGGTCGCTCGCGTCGAGAGCGCCTTGTCTGATCGCCAACAGCTGCGCCGGGAGGTGGCTTCCGTGTGTCAGGAGGTCCGCCCACTGATCCGTTCCGAAGTACACCACCTGTTCGAGGGCCGGGGACTTCGGTGCGGCCGAGGCGAGCATCGCGGCGTAGTCGGACGACTTGAACGACGGCAACGCGAACATCGTGCTGATGCCGGATTGGGACAGTACGTATTCGAGTTCATGGGTCCGGTAGGCGGGGTTGATCGCCACCAATATCGCACCCGCTTTGGCTGCGGCAATCTGCACGATCGTCCATTCAGGGCAGTTCGGTGCCCAGATGCCGACCCGATCGCCTGCCTGAACACCGAGATCGATCATCGCCGACGCCAGTGCATCGACATCGGAACCCAATGTTGCGTACGTCCAGCGGCGACCGGACTGCACATCCACCACAGCTTCTCGATCAGGGAAGGACGTCACGGTGCGGTCGAACGCGTCTCCGATGGTGTCGTCGAGCAGGGGCGTGTCGGTCGGTCCAGCGGCATAGCTCGGTTGCGTGGTCATGTGTGCTCCTCCGTTCACACGATCAAATGTGACCCAGAGAACTGCCATGCGGCACCCCCGAAGGGAGGTCTGCCGCCCGCACCCCCTTTCGGAGGTACAGGATTGCCCCACTGTGACCGTACTCACTACTGTCGGAAACAGAACCCCCGAGGAGGTGAACGAATGGACAGCCCGTTCGAGCCTGCACTGCCGATCGAGCGGCGGATTCTTGCCCGGTCGCTCGAACAACTCCGCCGTCAGGCAGGAATGGATATGGTCTTCGGGGGTCCGGTGCACCGGGGTGCAACGGCGATGGAGATCACCGATCTTGCCGGAGTGCGTACCCGGTCTGCCGTCAATCTCGTTGTGCGAAACGGCGAGGGTCTCGGCGGCAAAGCGCTACGGCTTGCGCGTCCGGTCTCGGTCGCAAACTACTTCTCCGCGCAGGGAATCACCCACGTCTACGACCACGCGGTGCGGCCGGAGGCAATCGAAACTCTCGCTGCGCTACCGATCGTCGTCGATCGCACTCCGCGCATCCTGGTATACCTCGCCGCTCGTACTCACGTGCCGCTGGGGGATCGATGGTTCGACAGCTTCACACCGTTGATCAGACGCATCGAGCGCGACATCGCCGTCGAAGACGAAGTCAATCGCCGGATGGCTCTTCTCAGGACCCGTGCTCAGCCGGACCAGGCGACCCTCAGTCGCGCCGATATGTTCGACATAGCGCAAGAGCTCACCAATCTTGCGGTCGCCGTCGATGACGCCACCTTGCGTATGCGATTAGAGGCCATCGGTAGCCGCTTCGCACCGATCTTGGTACCCGCCCCGTCCTCGACGCCCGCGGTGTCGTTGCGGCCTCGCGAAGTCGACGTCCTCACCGAGATCGCCCGCGGCTCCAGCAACAAGGACGTCGGGGAGACTCTGGGTCTGCTTCCCAACACCGTCAAGTCCTACCTCAAGAGTGCGATGCGCAAGCTTCACGCCGGCAACCGCATGCAGGCCGTGCTGATAGCCCGCGAGCGTGGTCTCATCCGCTGACACAAACTACCCCCGAAAGGGGTTACGAGAGAGCGCGACCCACTTTGGGGGGTTCTCGACGGATGTAATGACGCTCACACTTCTCCTCGTACACAGCCCGCCGGTCATCGGACTGCCAGGGCCCGTCGAGCAGGAGATTTTCATGTCCAGAATGATCGACCCGGTAGGCGTGCCCCCTGCCACCCCCATGCGCCGCGTCGCGATAGCGAGCTGCACCGGAACCACGATCGAGTTCTACGACTTCTTCATCTACGGCACGGCCGCGGCCCTGGTGTTCCCGAAAGTCTTCTTTCCTGCACTCGGCACTGCGGCCGGCACGGTCGCCTCTTTTGCGACCTTCGCGGTCGCGTTCATTGCACGCCCACTCGGCGCGGCTATATTCGGACATTTCGGTGACCGAATCGGCCGAAAGAAGACTCTGATCAGCACCCTGTTGCTGATGGGTATCGCCACCGTTCTCATCGGTTGTATCCCCAGCGCGTCCTCGATCGGGATCGCAGCACCGATCATTCTGGTTGTACTCCGCGTCGCGCAAGGTCTTGCGGTCGGTGGTGAGTGGGCCGGCGCAACCCTGTTGGCCACCGAGTACGCCCCGAAAGGGAAACGGGGGCTCTACGCGTTGTTCCCGCAACTCGGTCCATCGCTTGCTTTCGTCCTCTCCAGCGGAACCTTTCTGATCGTGAACCTGTTCGTCGGAGAGACCTCGAGTGCTTTCCTCGATTACGGCTGGCGAATCCCCTTCCTGGCCAGCGCACTTCTCGTCCTCATCGGGCTCTACGTCCGCTTGAAGGTCGAAGAAACCCCCATGTTTGCTCGCCAGGCTCCGCGCCAGGGATCGGCGACCGGGCCACTGATCGGGGTGTTCAAGAATCAACCGCGCGAACTGTTGCTCGCCGCGGGTGCGCTGTCGATGATGTTTGCCTTCTTCTACATCGGTACCGCCTACCTCACGTCATACGGCACCGCCACCCTTGGCCTGAGCCGCACCGCCGTCCTGTCTCTGGGGCTGCTCGCCGCTCTCGTATTCGCAGCTGCCACAGCGCTTGCGGCCACGTACTCGGATCGGGTCGGGCGTCGCAGGATGGTGTTGGGATCGTGCCTGCTGTCGATCCCTGGGGGCCTGTTGTTGTTCCCGCTCATCGACATCGGCTCACCCTTGGCGTTCTTCGCCGGTCTCACTCTGGCCTTGATCATCATGGGAATCTCCTACGGCCCCGCCGGTGCTCTGCTGCCGGAGATGTTCAAGACCGAGTATCGCTACACGGGTGCGGGCATGGCGTACGCCATCGCTGGCGTCGTCGGCGGCGGAACCGCCCCGACACTTGCTGCAGAGCTGGCCAGTCGATACGGCAGTCACGCTGTGGGATGGATGCTGACCGGCTTCGGCGTCTTGAGCCTGATCTGCGCGTCGTTTCTCCCCGAAACACGCCACCGCCCAATGGAACAGAGCGGAAACGAAGCAGCGCCTTCACGATCTGCACAGGTTTAGACCACACCCTTACTGCACAGAGGCCTGTGACGAGCCAAAGGAAAGTACTTGTTCGACAACGCATTCACCCGAACCTTCGGCATCGAGCACCCCATTGTCTGCGGTGGTATGACGGCAGTCGGCAACGCCGATCTGATCGGCGCTGTGGCAAATACCGGTGCCCTTGGATTCATCACCGCCCTGACTCAGCCTTCGCCGGAGGCCTTGGTCAAGGAAATTATGCGGTGCCGGGACATGACCGACCGGCCCTTCGGCGTCAACCTGACGATTTTGCCCACCATCACCCCCGTTCCGTACGACGAGTACCGGGACGCCATCATCGCCGCCGGGATCACCATCGTCGAAACCGCGGGCGGAAACCCGCAACCTCACCTACCAGCATTCAGAGCAGCCGGCATAAAGGTCATCCACAAAGCAGTCTCGGTTCGACACGCAATCAAAGCCGAACAAGTCGGCGTCGACGCCGTCAGCATCGACGGCTTCGAATGCGCTGGCCATCCAGGCGCAGACGACATACCCGGCCTCGTCCTCATCCCAGCTGCCGCCCATGCCTTGACAATTCCCATCATCGCAAGCGGCGGAATCGCGACCGGCTCGGGCCTCGTGGCCGCGCTCGCTCTGGGCGCTTCGGCAGTCAATATGGGAACGCGGTTCATGGCCACCACCGAAGCCCCGATCCACGACAACGTGAAAAACCAGATCGTTCGAAACACCGAACGTGACACGGTGCTCGTGTTTCGCGAATTCGACAACACAGCACGCGTGGCACGAAACGCTGTGTCCGAAAAAATTGCCGATATATCCAAACGTACCGGAGCAACTTTCGCGGACGTCGCAGCTCTGGCTAGCGGTGCACGCGGCCGCGAACAGGTATATGGCAACGGGAACATCGACGACGGGCTGTGGTGGGCCAGCCAAGCTCAAGGATTGATTCGTGAGGTCGCAAGCTGCGCAGAGGTAGTGCAAACAATTCTCGATGAGGCGCACAACATCATCGTCCAGACGCTCCCCGACCAGATCAGCCACTGACCCACCCACACGCAACAGCAGTCCACCTACGAAGGAACCGAACTATGACCAACACCGTCCTGGTGGCCGGGGCTCGTACTCCGATAGGCAAGCTCGCGGGTGCGTTGTCTTCGCTGAGCGCCGTCGACCTCGGTGCGCACGCAATCCGAAGCGCCCTGGGTAAAGCCAAAATCGATGCGTCCATGGTCGATGCAGTCATCATGGGCAACGTCGTGCAGGCGGGCGTCGGTCCGAATCCCGCCCGACTGGCCGCAGCTGTTGCGGGTATCCCGTTGTCCAGTCCGGCCGTCACGATCAACAACCTGTGCTTGTCCGGGCTGCAGGCGATCATCGACGCGAACCGACTCATCGAGTCGGGCGATGCAGACATCGTCGTCGCGGGCGGCATGGAGTCCATGACCAATGCACCGTATCTCGCGCGCGGTGCACGCACCGGATTCCGTTACGGTAGTGCATGTCTCGATGACGCGCTCGATCGCGACGCCCTTACCTGCGGGTTCGACGAGGTCTCCATGGGTGAAGCTACCGACCGCTACATGCAAGGCACCGATCTCGATCGTGCGAATCAGGACTCCTTCGCCGTTCGGTCACACACGCTCGCTGCCACAGCCACGAAGAACGGATCTTTCGGCGACGAGATCGTGCCAGTCGAGATCAAGTCCCGACGCGGTCCGACAACCGTCACTGACGACGAGGGCATCCGCGGCGGAACCACAGTTGAAGCGCTGAGCACGCTTCGACCCGCATTCCTGAAGGACGGAGTCATCACCGCTGGTTCTTCGTCGCAGCTGTCCGACGGCGCGGCCGCGGTCGTGTTGATGAGCAAAACCAAGGCTCAGAAGCTCGGGATCGATTCGCTCGCTGAGCTCGGTGCGTCTGCATTCGTCGCAGGCCCCGACACCTCGCTGCTTTATCAGCCCGCACAGGCGATCACCAAGGCCCTCCAAAAAGACGGCCTGAAGATCGGTGACTTGGATCAGGTGGAAATCAATGAAGCGTTCGCAGGCGTCGTCCTCGCTTCGGTGCGACAGCTAGGACTCGACATGAATCGAGTAAACATCAATGGCGGGGCGATCGCACTCGGACACCCTGTCGGGATGTCCGGTGCACGACTCGCTTTGTCGCTGGCCCACTCACTGAATCGTCGCGGTGGAGGCACCGGCGCTGCCGCCTTGTGCGGCGGCGGGGGGCAGGGGAACGCGCTACTGGTCCGCGCGCCAACGGACGGCGCGCGCCACGTATCCTCTGCGAGCCTGGGGGTTTACTGAAGATCTCAACGTCGCGGTCGGCATGCATCCACGGCTGAAATGCTGGGCGTCAACCCTTCTTGACGGTGCGATAACTGCACTCGGCGGCCTACCACATCCCGGCGTAAGGCGTCCCCCGCCGCACCGTCAATTTCTACTGACGGTGCGGTAACTGCTGCCGAGGCGATTGGCAGACTTCGCATCCCGATGGGTTCTGGTCAGGATCGTTGTAGTCGTCCGCTCCGGGTGTCCCGATCCGCCTGTGTCGGCCCAGGCCGGTACCGTCGCGCAGGTGGCACCGAGCCAGAGCACCGCGTGAGCGGGTACCGCTACCAGTGGGCGCTGTTCGCCGACTGGTGCGCTGCCGCCGACGTCGAGCCCCTACCCGCGACGCCAACCACATTGGCGGAGTTTCTCGACGGGAACCCTGCTGGCGAGACGGTGCAGTTGCGACGGGTCTCCGCCATCAACCACGTCCACCTCGATGCCGGCCACCCCGCGCCGGGTCGCGCGACTTCGCTCCGGTTGGCATTGGATTCTGCCCGCAGCGCAAGAACCACCAGATGCGCCGTGCAGTATCAGGTGATCGCGGCCGGACTACCGACCGATGGATCGACGGCGGCATTGTTCGGACGCCGTGACGCCGTACTACTTCTCTTGGCCGGAGCTGGTCTGTCGCACAGGGCGATTGCATCTCTAGACCGCGGCGAGATCACCATCGACGGGGAGAGTGTCTGGATCAGCGGCCACCACCGCATTCGTATCAACGCCCACGGCGTCACCGACTTCAAGCCGGTCGAAGTGTGGGAGCGGTGGCGCACGGTCTTGCAGTTTTCCGACCGATACCCCTCGACAACTCTGCTCGCAGAGCATTTGCAGGACAACAGGTTTCCCGAAATGTCTGCGTGGCCGATCCGATCGGGCCCGATCGCGGTCCCGATCGATCGATGGGGGCACATGCCCCTACCCGTCGCCGCGATGACTGCCGCCGAAATCGGATCGGTACTTGCCATGCACCGCGCCGGGAACGCACCGCTACACAACTCGCGCCTCCATCGCGTCGTCACCTCGCAGAATCGCTGGGACACCGAACAACCCCAGGTCGTCGACCCTACCGAGTTGGAGCGCTCAGTCGAGTTGGAGCGCTCAGTGGAACTCGATCCCGGGTACTACCGCTCAGGCGTCGATGCACGACGCCGCGCACATACCGCTTTGGCCGGCGTTCCCGACATGGTCGACGACGTCGAAGACCGTATCGAAATGCTCCTACAGCGCACACTCGACCTACTCGGTAACGAAACACTCTGAAAACCCTGGATGTCCGCGTAGGGATGAAGGCGAGCAACAACACTACCTATCGTCAAGAAAAGTTGACGACCACCTGATCCCGACAAACGACGAAGACGATATTCACGTCTGGCCGAGGTACGTGACCGGCACGGTGTCTTAGAACGGGTCAGGTGGACCGGTGTTCATCACCGCCATGATGTAGTCGCGGTCGGGTGGATCGGCAGGGTGTTTGTCGGCGATCGCGAACAACGACCGGTCAGGTTCGGGCGGGGTGCGTGCCTCGTCTCGGGCTGCGAGCCATTCTCGCCAGACGATGCGTTCGGCGCGGTGGCGCACGATGCGGGCGCGGATGGCCGACGTGAGGCCGTGACGATGGCCGATATCGTCGAGTTCGACCGGCCCCACACCGACGTGGGCGTTCTCGACCGTGAGCAGACCGGCAACGCGCAGATCGAGCAAGGCCTCGTACCCGCTGGTACGTCCGACCCCGACGGCTGTGAACAACTCGTCCGGGGTCAGAGGTTCTGCTGAGCTGGCCACTGCGTCGTAAAGGACGCGGTGACGCCATCCAATGACACTCCATGCCGGGTGTACCGATTCGACCTCTGCTAACCCTGTCGAAGTGTCGATGCCTGTCGCTCGTCCCGCGTGTGTGGGCACCAGCGCGTACCGGTCGGGGTTCTGACCCACTCCGCGCTCGATCAGCAACAGCGGTGAGCCTTCCATGTCGCGCAGCCGCTCCAGAACTGACCACACCGTCGATTCGGGAAGCATGCCGGCGGCGATGGACAGTGATCGCCCGCCTACACCGACGGTGGGAACGCCTTCCACTATCTGGCCTGACACTGCAGCAGCCCACGCCAATGCTTGAACGACGGCATGGGTAGTCCATCGGTCTCGTCGGTGAAGAAACTCCTTAGCAACCCAGGTTTGAGCGTGGGTAAGCCATGAGCAAAGTACTGGATCGTAGGTACCCCCTGTGTGCTTTTGCTTGTGCCCGGTATCCCGGACTGGTTCTGGGAGTGTTGATGTGGCCCAGTCGAGGGCGCGGGCAGCGTCGCGGCGGATGGCGCGTTCGGGTTGGGCGTAGCGGGCGTACGCGGCACGCACACCCACCCACGCGGGTTCGGTGACACGGGTGAGGATGTCGGCGGTGCTGGCGCCGGCGAGGACGGCGTGGGTGATGACGGACTGGCGTGCTTCCGAGCGGGAGAGCCAGCGGCGGGTGTCGATGCGGCCGGTGCTGGCGAAGTCGAGGACGCAGCGCGGCGGCGGGGTGGAGCGGCAGAAACGCGGATGTAACCGGGCGTCATCGCTGCTGCCGAGGACCCGTTCGGCGGACGTCTCGGCGCGGATGTGGGCGACGATCGGGCTTGTAGCCGCTCCGCCCGTTCCTCCGAGCAGAGCTTCGAGCCGCTGAAGTGTGCCGGCATCGGACCCGACTATCAGGATGTCGGACGCTGCCGCCGGGTCAAGATCGACGAGGGTTCTGTAGCCACCTTCTTTGCACTGCGAGCCCGGCACGGTG
Organism: Rhodococcus sp. WWJCD1; assembly: GCF_002258735.1. NCBI lineage: Bacteria > Bacillati > Actinomycetota > Actinomycetes > Mycobacteriales > Nocardiaceae > Rhodococcus > Rhodococcus sp. WWJCD1. Next base: position 75,194 of record NZ_NOXY01000032.1, on the reverse strand, counting down.
ATGCAGCCGGTGGCGTCGTTTGTCATCGGTGTGATGTCCAACGTGGGAAGTCGCGCTGAGAGAAGGCGCAACAACGGCCGTACCTCGTCAGCAGTGACTGTTCTTCCCGGTGCCAGCGGTATCAGCACGTGTCGGCCGCCGCTGGTCGATTCGTCGACTACTGCGCGGCCGCCGCATTCGGTCAACCAAGCCAGCAGACGCGTCACGTCGGCGACAACGGCGGCGTGGCCGTGGTGTTTGGTGTCGAAGTCTAAGGCAACGACGCCGGCGCGACCGCGTGAGAACAACGGCACAGCCGATGGCAATGCCGGCCTTTTGACCGTCAACGGACCCGCCGACACGTATTTACGCGTCGTCGGGTCGTACAGCCTCATCGACCGGCGCGCAGCAATGGCCGGTGCGAATCGATGCCACAGCCGGTCCGCAGTCGCATCCGGATGGACGACACGAGCATTCAATCTTGTACCTACTTCAGGGCACGATGTACCCTGAGACATGTCCGCCAAGACAGTCCCTTCGGGGAAAAGCAACACAGAACGAGTTGCGAGCTAGTCACTCGCCTCTCTGACTTCAGAAACCCTCGGCCCGCACGCCGGGGGTTTTTGTCATCTCAAGGTGCTGCGCAGATTTAGTTGGTCGTATGACCCAAACGTCGGTTTGGGGTCAAGACAGCTACGCAGTCAACGGCAGCACCCCCTGCTCTTGCGCGCGATTCAGCTCGCGCGCAAGATCTTCCCGGTCACTAGCAATCGCAATAAGATCGGCAACGTACTGACTCAGAGACGTAGCGCCAGCCGAGCTCCGCTGTGCCTTGAGCGTGTCAATCAGCTCTGACGGCAGTCGGACAGTCAGCGACGTCCGGTCACCCTTACTGGGCATCGGCATGGCACGGCCTCCTTCGTCTTCGGTCCCAACCGGAGTCCATCCTGAACCAGAATCATTTTCGAAGCGCTGTGACACGCCGAGGAAGACACCGAGAATTACACCCCTGTCATTCAGACGGTCTCCATGCGTTACCCGGACCGCACTCAACTGATGCGTCAGACATGGTCGGCGACCAGTGTCCGTAAACGTGGGGGACACTGTCTGGCATGGAGATTGCCCAAACCATCTCGAAAACTCTGCCTCACCCGCGCTACCGGCTGCCGTTTGCCGGAGACGTCATTGGTCTCGATACCGCCAAGCCTGTTCAAAAAGAGATGGCAATGGCCACCGAACTCGGGGGGATCTACGAACGCAAGATTTTTGGCCACCGACTCGTGGTGGTCTCGGAACCCGAGCTTGTTGCGGAAGTAAACGACGAGAAGTACTGGGCCAAATTTCTTGCCCTGCCACATCGGAAGCTACGTGCCATCGGCGAAGACGGTCTGTTCACCGCGTTCAACTCAGAGCCGAACTGGCATCGCGCGCATGTCGTGCTCGGGCCGGCGTTCAGCAAAGCGGCCATGCGCGGTTACCACGAAGCCATGCAGCAATCAGTCAACGAACTTCGGACCTCGTGGGACGGCAGATCGGGTCCGGTAGACGCCTACGACGAGTGCTCGAAACTGACCTTCGACGTCATCGGGCGTTGCGCCCTGTCGCATGATTTCGGCTCATTTCGCCAGCCCGTACCCTTTGCGGACGCCATCGCCCGCGTCCTTCAATATGTCAACAAGTCATCGAACGATGTGCCGATCATCCGCTCTGTCCTAGGTCGACGAGCGACGAGGCAGCACGATGAGGACCTCCGGTTCATACGCCACACCGTCGACACCCTGATCGAACAGCGAATGGCCCAGCCCAACTCCAACAAAACGACTCCGGATCTGCTCGCACACATGCTCAACACGCCAGACCCCCATACGGGCGACAGACTGACACTGGAGAACATCCGCAATCAGATCATTACTTTCTTGATCGCGGGAAACGAGACAACAGCATCAACCATCGCCTTTGCGTTGCATTTCCTGAGCACCCGACCGGATGAGATGCAGCGGATACGCGCCGAAGTCGACGCCGTCACTCCGGATGGCACCGACATCGAGTTCGAGAACGTGCCCAAGCTGCGACGGACACGACACGTCGTCGACGAAACTCTCCGCCTGTGGCCCGCTGCACCCGGCTACTTCCGCAAGGCACGTGAGCGCGGCGCAACCTCACTGGGCGGATACGAGGTGCCCGAGGGATGGGTCTTTGTTCTCCTTCCACAGCTGCACCGCTCACCGGAGTGGGGGCCAGAGGCACACAACTTCGACCCCGACAGGTTCGCCACAAGCCAGGCAAGCGACACCAACCGCCGCATCTACAAGCCTTGGGGTACTGGTCTGCGAGCGTGTATCGGCCGCCAATTCGCCCTACACGAGGCGGTGCTTGCGTTGGCGTCCATAGCTCGTCGGTACGAGATTCGGGCAGACCCCGATTACCAGCTCGACGTACGCGAAGCAGTGACAATGAGGCCACATGGCGTCAGACTTTCTGTTTCGCGGCGATCGTGACTGTACCGTCGTCTGTCTAGGTCGATCAGGAAGGGGAACCTGTGGACATCGTGAACAGCTGGCACCTGGTGGAAACCCTGGTTCCAGGACAGATGACAGTCATCAGTACTGGGGGGAAGGTCCGAGATTGGACCAAAATCGATCGCTTGTCACCTGGGCCTGAGTTCGATCTGCATGGTTTTCTGGAACTCACACGCAGTTCTTGCGCCGAGCAAGATGTGCTCTTCAAAGGCCGTCGGCGTGAAGCTCGCATTCGCGCAGTACCAGTTCTAGGGCCGTCAGGGGAAACCCACGGCATACAGGTCTGGGTGGGGGACCCGGAGGTCGAACCCGACCCCGTGCGCACCGTTTCCGGAATAGCCTGGCTACTCGAACGCACCGTCATCGAGCAGACAGTCGAGGCTTCCGCAATGTCCGGCGTCTCTGCTGCTGATCACGTACCGGAACGAACCCCGGCTGAGTACAACGCCAAGGCCGTCAAATTCGATGGGTCCGAGGAATTATTCGCCCAGGCGCTGGTCCCTACACACGGTCAAAAGTGGGACGGCCCAATGTCCGTTCTCCACGCAGATGGCCGAATCATGCGTTGGCATTGCTGGGGCAGGGGGAGAACTGACCCTCCCAACGTCGGCCTCAGGCTGCTGTGGCACGACGTGACAGACACAACGGAACCCGACAAACCGACATTGGCTGAGCTGGGAATGCCGAGCGGCCTCGAGAGCGGTGGAACACGCATCGCTGTATTCGACGGCCGAACCGGGATTTTGACGATGTGGCTACCGGAAGCTCCAACCTGGGTGAAATGGCGCGATCTCACAAGCGGCTGCGGCGTGTTGCACGACGACGACCGGGCGACACTGTCAGATGCTCTAGAAAAGTGGACACACGATACGTCTCCCGTGTCAGCTGATGTACGCATCCGTGCAATCGACGGCGACGAGGTGACCGGCTGGAAGTGGCAGCAAACCCGACTCGAGCTACGGCCCTACCCCGGACAACTTGGTGACCGGCTGGTCCTTGCGGTGCTCCCCGCGCTACAACCTTCCGAGCAGCCGCTCGAGGTTCCCACTCCCTGACAGATCGTGATAGCTTCGCCCCCGGCACCTTCCACTCTCCCCAAGAGTTGAAGACTTCCTGTCGGCCGCATGGCCCTCAGACGCAGCCTTTGAGCACCACGTGGAACACATTTCACGTGGCTAACAAGCACGCGTCTTGGAGCCAGAATGTCAACCCAGAGTCAAATTAGCAGTCAGGCCGGTTCGCCCCGTGGCCGCTTCCGCACACGCTCGTATGCCTCACTGACCCGTTGCGCCGGGTACCCCAACGCTTCCGCTATCTGGCGGGCGACCGGCGCGCTCAGCTTGCTCTGCCCGCGCTCGAGCGCCCCGATGTACTGGCTACTAACGCCGATTTCGCTCGCGAGCATCCCCTGGGTCAGCCCCCTGGATATTCGCAGATCACCGAGGTACTCCTCGTCCTCCGGCACTGAGACGAAATCGCTGATCTCACTCCCAAATTCCTTAGCGCATCGAGCAAGAGTGTCAATACGGGGATGGGACTGGCCTCGCTCCCACTGTGAGTACGTCGTCAAGGCCACTCCGAGAACGCGCGCAACCTCGGCACCACTCAGCTTGAGTTCAATTCGTCGTGCCCGCAGCTTGTCAGGTGCGAAACCACGCAACCGACGCCTCACCGATGGAACCTCACGAGAGGACACGATGCCACTTGTCCCAATTCGGTAGCACATAAAGCATGTTTCGATGCTATTGTATAGAGACAGTTGTTTAGACGATGCAATCGAAGTTCGCCCCTGGGCGTCGACAGAGCAAGATTCGGCTTACGGGCGCACACCGCATCAACCGCAGCGTCTACGCATCACTGATACTCCACAGAAAGTGAGAAGCCAACTGGCACAGAGTAACTCGAATTAGCAGACTCCAGATGCGCCGTGATTGGTCGTCCCGAAACGCATCCGGAGTCCCCTCCACCTACAGAACAAAGCCCGATATCGGGCCCAACTTGTATCCGCAGGGGCTCTCCCAGCCTATGCGGATCTAGCAGAACCGCAATCGGATCGGAGACACCTATGACATCTGTCGCGCAACCGCGAACGTTACATCCGGGCTCCACCTGCAATCCCGGCACCGCCCTCTGCCCCTCGGTCAACGACCGTGTTGCGGGCCTGGCCGTGTGTTCGCTCCCAGCCGTGCCCCACCACAGCCACCACAGGCTGATCTGCGAAGAGACGGGCGCGGTGATTGGTGAATGGACTGACGCCAATGCGACGTTCCTGGAACCACTTCCACGGTCTCCGCTCTTCAGCCACGTGGCCTAGTACCCCCCAATCTCGACTGATGCCTGAAGAGGCGATCAGTCGCGAGGGTCTACGCGGCGAACTCACTGCACTGAGGCTCCCGTGTAACCCCTCAGTTGGTGGACCGGCGCGAGGGTCGCACGGTGACGCTTCGACCTCATCGTGTGCCGAACTGCGCGACCCCGCCGGGACGTCGAACACACTCCCACCCCTCCACTTACAGAAAGGAACACGACCGATGCCTTGGATCTTCTCGCAGCTTTGGTTCTGGCTCGGCCTGCTGGGCTGAGCTCTCGTGGATGCCAGCGTGCAACGGACGCGCGCTGGCATCCACTCCCAAGGCATCACCCGTCGTCTGCGCTGAGGGATCACCCGAAGGCTGACCCTCGTTTTCGGTCGCTTTCTCAGCGCGGACGGTGGTGGTTCCACCATCAACCACTCCTGTCACACCACCCAATACCGCTGCATCGCAGCGGCTTACGAAAGGCACATCCGCACAATGTCTCCTCAGCAAGGAATCGGTGGGCGTCACCGCCGCCGCAGGGACCGGGCTCTCGTTCTGACTGCCGTTCCTGTGGCCGTCGCCCTCGCGTGGGGCACCGCGACCGCACACGCGGCACCGCAGGACTTCGTGACCGCACCCGACACCGCACAGTCCGTAACCACCGACACCACCCCCGTCGCACCGCCGCCCGCCCCGACCCAGGAACGCCAGTTCCTGCCCGGCTACCAGGCCTCACCCCAGGTGCAGCAGTCCCAGTGGCGTAGCTACAACGACTACAGGTCCGGCAACCAGCAGTCCTCGTACCAGACCACCTACTACGAGCCCGCTCCCGCGCCGCAGGCCGCTCCGACCGATGCACCGCCTGCCCTGCAAGCGGCCCCGCCGCCCCCGCCGCCGGTTCCGACGGTGCAGCGCAAGGTCATCGCCCCGATCGACGCGCCCGAAGGCTATGTCCTCGTCGGCGGCGAACTCGTCCCATACGACCCGAACCTGCTCGACCCGAACCTGGTCGAGCAGTTCAACAACACCGGAGCCGCAATCCAGGCCGACGGCGGAAACTGGCTCGTGGACAACGGATTCGCCGACGCCTCCCGCGCGGACCGCATCGCCGCAGGCACCATCACCGGCGTCGTCGCAGGCGGCGCGGCCGGCCTCGCCGCATCCGCCGTCCCGGCCGCAGTCATCACCGGTACCGCAGCCGCCATCGGCGGCGGACTCGGCGTCGCCGCCACCACAGGCACCGGAGCCATCGTCTGGGGCGGACCGGTCGGCTGGGTCTTCATCCCCGGTGCAGCCGCACTGGCCGGGGCAGGCGTGGGTGCCGCCTTGTCGGCACCGATCGTTCTCGGTCTGACCGGTGCAGGCGCTGCGATCGGCGGCGTTCTCGGTGCCACCGTCCTCGGCGGTGAGCAGCAGATCATCGAAGAGCCCGCGCCACTCCCGGCACCCGAGGCCGTCCCGGCACCCCCGGCACCCCCGGCCCCGCCGGTCACCGCCGCTCCGCTGGCACTGGATGCCCCCAGCGTTCAGAGCGCCATCGACGCCCCGGTGTGGACCGAACCGGCCTTCGAGCAGGCCGCGCAGTTCACCTCGACAGTGCTCGAGCAGCCCGCTGTGGCTGACACCGTCGCTGCGGTGAACACCGCCGTCGCACCGGTTCTCGACCAGGCGAACGCTGCCCTGGCAGGCCTGAACTCCGCGATCTGATCTCCGGGTGCAGCCCGACCGTACCGGTGGGCGGGCTGTATCCGAAGGTTCGATCCCGTTCCTGCACTTCGACACTCGGAAAGGCCCTGTTGTGGCACCTCGAGAGACCCCCGACGACAGCTCCGATGATTGGTTCGCCGACCCTATCGTCGCCGACACAGAGACTGCCGCTGCAGCGTCCGAGCGCAGACTGACCGTCCTGACCGACCAGCACCAAACCGACGCCGATCCCGACGACGACTGGTTCGCAAGCGACTCTGCGAACGACATGGACCCCGCCCGGCCAACGGACGGATACAGCTCCTTCGACGAACGGACCTCTCTACTTCGCACTGGAGGCCCCTACACCGCGCCCACGCCTCCGCAGTCCTGGTGGCGTCGCCACCGCTCCACTGTCGCCGTGACGACTGCCGTCACGGTCCTGGTCGGGGGAGGGTTGGGAGCAGCTCTGGTCCTCACCGGCGTCGATGACGAACCGCAACCACCGCCTGTACTGCTGCCCGACGAGATTTTCACCACCACAACGGCTCCGACCTCGACTGCTCCCGCCGCAGCCGGTGCCGCCGCAGCAGATGTCACCTGGTGCCGAAGGCAAGCCGACGGTGACCCGGTCACCGAAGACAGCGACGATCCCGGCGCGGTGGCGATCTGGCGGTTCGAGAAGGCCTTCTACTTCGACCGCGACGGTGCCGCTGCCCGCGCCGCAGGGGCACCGGATGCGGTGATGGCGTCCGCACAGCGGCTCCAGACGGGCATCGACCAGCTCGAACCCGACATCGAGTTCTGCGTGCTCGCTGATCCGGTCGACGCCGGGATCTACGACGTCACCGTCGTCGAACGCGGCCCTGGCATCGACGGCCGGATGAGCCGCCAACGGATCACCACCACCAAGACGCAGGACGGCACGACGCTCATCTCCGCCATCGTCCCGCGCTGACCCCTATGACCAGGCACATCCGCTGGACCCCACCGAAGAAGAGAGAAGCCGTGCACACAACCATCGACCAGGTTCGTCGCCTCACTCCGCGCCTGCTCGCCGCCACCGCCGCGATGACGGTCGCGGTCTCCGCCAGCGGCGTCGCGGCCGCGCAGCCCTCCGCCGCACCCACCCCGTCCGGATCGGCGACCACCAGCCAATCCAGCACCGACGGCGACTGCCCGGTGCTGCATCTCGTCGTCGTCCCCGGTACCACCGAGATCGACGAGAACTCCTCACCCGACGCCGATTCCGGATTCTTCTCCCGGCTGACCGTCCCTGCGATGCGCGATGCGAACTCCGGCGACGGCCCAGCGCTCGAACGCAGCTACGTCCCCTACCCGGCGAGTTTCGGTGGCAAGCCCGGCGATCGCTCCGCCGTTCCCTACGCCCAGTCCGTCGACATCGGCGTCGAGAACACCACCAGGATGATTTCCGACATCGCCGCACGCTGCCCCGGCACCAAGGTCTTCCTCTCCGGCTACTCCCAGGGCGGCGAGGTCGCCTCCCAGGTCACCCGCGAAATCGGAGCAGGAACCGGCCCCGTCGACGCCGACCACTTCGCCGGCGCAGCACTGTTCTCCGACCCCACCCGAGCTGAAGGCGAAGACGTCATCGCCAGCGGGGGATCGGTCCCCGCCCCGGCACCGGGCACCAGCGGCGCAGCAGTGGACACCGTCCAACTCGCCCCGGCCGTCGCCGCAGCGGCACCAGCAGGTGGCGGTATCGCACCGACACCGAAGATCGCCGGATTCGGAGCAGTCTCGGACCGCGTCGCTTCCTACTGCACCGCAGGCGATCTCGCGTGCGACACACCCATCGACGCCCCCGCCGCGAAACTCGTGGCCTCCATCGCCGGGCAGTCCTCGATGGACACCCGCGACCCCGTGAAGATCCTCACCGACGTCTCCACCGCCGTCGGACGGACCGCCCTGATGACCGGTGCGTCGGTGATCAACGACAACATCGACTTCGACTCCAAGGCAGGACGATTCGAGGTCAACTCGTCGTCGGAGACCGTGCTGTCGAAGATGGCGAAGTACTCCGACCCCTCCGCCACCTCGACCGACGAGATGATCGACGAGGCCGTCGGTGCGGTCACCAAGATCGCGGGCATGGCTATCGGGGCGGCGATCACCGTCGCCAAGGACGTCATCACCCCCGAGACGATCGGCCAGCTCGCCACCGTCGGCCTGACCAACCCACCCGCAGCCCTCGGCATTCTCGCGACCAAGGTCCTCTCGTCCGCGGTCAAGCTCGTGCCCCCGGCGACGATCGACTCGGCCGTCGACGTCGCGTTCAAGGAAGTGTCGAACACCATCGACGAGAACGCCGGTCTCGCTCAGCTCGTCACCGACACCTCGTACTGGAACACCGCGACCAAACATGGCTCCTACGACAGTGTTCCGGTCGGATCCAAAGGTGAGACCCCGGTCGAGCTGACCGTGCGGTGGATCGTCGCACTCGCCGCTGACCTGACCGGCGATCAGTCTCTCGCCGACAAGGTCGGGGCAGTGATCAAGCAGGGTGCGTCGCTGTTCGCCACCACCGACACCGTCCGTAGCGCCGGAAGCATCCTCGCCGCCCACGCCACCGTCGGGGCCAGCGGGACCGCCACGACGACCTCAGCGGGCACCACCACCTCGGACGTTCCCGCCGCAGCACCCACGACCGTCTCGCCGACCACCACTCGGTGACCGAGAACGCCGGAGAAGGAGGTGCCCCCGACATGGCCGCACAACCAGCAGAGCACCGTGACTACTACCGAGACGACGAACCGTCGGTCACCCCGGCCGGACTGCGGATACCACCGCAATCCCGGCAGGCACCGATTCACGAAAAGCCGGTCGCGGTCCACGGTCGCCTGCCCGCGATGTGGCTCCTCGCCGCTCACGGACGCTCCGGCGCAGGCACACTTGCCCAGATCTGGGCCCCGGCGGGCGATGCCCGCCGGGGCTGGCCCGCCCGCGACCGCCACCCGCACGTCGTGGTCGTGTGCCGCACCGACCGGGACGGCCTCGACGCCGCCCACGATCTGCTCTTGCAAGCGGCCGCAGGTCTGACCGGCGGCTGCACCCTCCTCGGATTGGCGCTGGTTCCCGATGCACCCGGCCCGCTCCCGAAGACTCTGCGCAGGCGCGCCGACGTCGTCGCCTCAGCAGCTCCGGCGGTCTGGCGGATTCCGTACGTCGAGGATCTGCGTACCCACAGCCAGAGCGAGCTCGCGATCTGGACACCCACCGAACCCGACCCACCCCCACCGGGACGGATGCGGGCACCAGACCCCTCGACCACCACCCCGCACCACCAGCTCGCCGTGATCGGGCGGGAGATCTTCGCCGCCGCCCGCATCGCCGCAGGCCACTGAACCACAACACCTTTCACCGGAACAGAAAGAGAACAACGATGATCACCACACTCACCGCATCGACGACCACATTCCTTGCGCAGAACATCGGCGACGTCAGCCCCACCGCACCCGACGGTGAAACAGGCGACAAGATCAACATGCTGCTGTCCTGGCTGATGTGGGGCTGCATCATCGCCGCCGTCGCCGGGATCATGCTCTGCGGAGCGATGCTCGCCTTCGAGAAGATCACCGGCGGGCAGGGCAACGCCACCGGAAAACTCGTCGGCGGCCTGTTCGGGTCCATCGTCATCGGTGGAGCCGCCGGCCTGGTCAACATGCTCGTCCTATGACCGGCGTCAGGCTCCAACCGGTCGAGCTGACACCGATCGGCGGCCCCGGACTCGACATGGGCTCGCTGACAGACGCCTCGGTGAACCTCGAGCAACTCCTTCACTGGCTGACCATGGCCGCGTGGGTATCAGCGTCGATGTCGGTGCTCGGGGCGCTCTACGGGCTCGTGATGCTCGCGTTCGGGAGCAGACGGGCACCCGGGGTCATCGTCGGCGGGGTCGTTGGAACAATCGTCGCCGCGATCGCCGCGACGACAGTCATACCGCCGCTACAGGAGACGCTGACGTGAGCATCCTCGCCGCCGGCATCGACACTGCCGTCGTCATCGCGCAACCACCGACCACCCCCGTCGAGTGGCCGGACGAAGTCTGGCAACCGATCATGACCGGCCTGTCCTGGCTGCTCTGGTTCGCGATCATCACCTGCATCGCAGCGCTGTTCGTGTGCGGGGCGGTATTCGTCAACCAACGCAAATCCACCGGAACACAGATCGTAGAGGACGCCACCCTGACCCGGATCCTGATCTGCGCGGCCATCATCGGCTCCGCATCCGGCATTACCCAAGCCGTCCTCGCCTGAGTTCAATCCCGCTGCACCCGAACTGCATTCAACCGAAAGGCATCTCCTGATGACCGTCTCGCGCACACTCCGGATCGCCGCAGCCGCGGCGACCGTCCTTGTTCTCGCTGCGTGCGGATCCGACAACGACGGCGACCCGGCCACCGGGGAAGGCAATCCGGCACCGGACCTCCGCTCTGCCCCGGCCGAGCTGACCTGGCGCGAGATCGCAGGGGTATCGGTGCCGACCTCACGGGTCGACGGGCCCGCCACCGGAACGTCGGTGAACCGCAGCGGGTACTCCCAGACCCCGCAGGGCGCGGTCCTGGCCGCCATCGTCGGCCAGACCGCACTCGCCGTCGCCGACGATCGCGCATGGCCGGAGGTCGTCAACACCGTCACCGCACCCGGACCCGGACGTGACGAGTTCGCGGCCGCACGTGCCGCCGTCACCGTCTCCGGATCCGTTCCGGCCGATTCCGCACCGAGGTTCGTCGGGTTCGAGGTGACCGACTACAGCAACGACCCGCTCTCGGCGGCGGTGTCGGTGGCTCAAACCATCGGCGGTGACGACCAGCTCTACGCCTACCCCGTTGCCCTGCAATGGATCGCGGACGACTGGCGCATCGTTCTTCCGACCGCGGAGGAGAACATCGACGCGGTCGAGCTGGACTCCCTCGACGGCTACACCACGTTGGAGCAGAACTCATGAGCGCCTTGACACGCAAACTCCTTATCGGCCTCGCTGTGTTCGTCGTCGTCGCGGTCATCGGCGCGATCGTGTTCGTCATCCCGAACATGAACGACGACGCCACCCCGCCGAGCACCGCTGCTCCGTCGCCGACGACAGCGGCACCTGCACCTGGTGACTCCGAGCTCGACACCGGTGCTGAGGGCTTCGGTGTTCCCGACGCGGACCTGTCCGGTCGCACGGTGATGGTCCCGAACAACCCTGCCGGCCAACCCCTGCCGCAGCGAGAACCGACCGGGCCGCGAGTCGAATGCACCAACGACGGCCGACCGGTCACCTCCCCGGAGTCGATGATGATCCAACGCAACTTCGGTGTCTCGACCCTGTACTCCGAGACGGACGGCCCCTCGTATATCGACGGCCTGGTCCTCGCCGGCTACACCCGCACCCCGCAAGGCGCGGCACTGGCCGCCGCGAACTTCCTACCCCGCGGCCTCGCGGGCGGACCCGTGGCTGTCGAATCCACGGAGAAGCTCACCCTGATACCCGACGAGAAGATCGGTACCCAGGAGAAGAAAGAAGCAGAACTCGCGAAACCGGTCAACACCGAGACTGTGGCATTGCGGGCACCCATGGCGTTCAAGATCCTCTCCTGCACGGACAGTTTCGCCGTCGTCGAGCTCGCTCAGATCCGCGATGTCGATGACGCCGGTAGACGGATGCAGAACCCGACCTACACAGGACTGCGCCTGAATATGGCGTGGGATGGTGGCACCTGGAAGGTCAGCAAACTCGACGGTGCCACTACTGGCGGCCCGTACAGCTCGCTCGATGGTTTCACCCGGTGGGCACTGTGACCCGCACAGCGGCCTTCGCCGCCCGCGCTGTCGTCATCGCACTGCTCTCACTGATCGCGGTAGTCGGGGCCAGCGGACTCGCCCACGCCCAAGATCCGACACCGGCACCCACACCGAATCTGACCGAGCAGATCAACCCCGACGCCGACGGCAACGACTTCCAGCAACAACGCCGCGAGTGCGTTGCCGAAGGCTCGCCGGTCCTCGGTGACGGTTGGCTCAACGACGCACTCGAGGGAACCGCCGTGGGCGGCTTCATGGACGAGGCACTGTGCCTGGACAACGCGTTCACCGATCACCCCGGCGACGCGTTCTCCACCGCCGTCGACTCCACACTCTCGACATTCTGGGGTGACCCGGTCGGAGACTTCGCCAAATCAGTGATGGAAGGCAACACCCAAGCATTCCGGTCGGTGATGACGTTCTGGATGTCCTCGGGCATCCCGGGCCTCGCCGCCGAGAACGCCATGTCGGGCCTGCGCAACATCATCTCCGGATTCACCGTGGTCGCCTTGTTCGCCTCGATCGTGATTGCGATGACCAAACTTGCGATCGCCCGAAAACAAGCGGTGATGGAAGGGGCCACCGAGACCGCGACCATGCTGGTGCGCACAGTCGTCACCGTCTCGCTCCTTCCGATCCTGGTGTTGATGTTCCACCAAGGCGGCGACATCGCCTCGTCGTATGCGCTGGAGAAGTTCGTCGGCGGCAACCTCGACGAGAAGATCACCGCCATCACCGCGTTCGATGACAAGACCGGTCTCGGCCCGATCCTCGCGCTCGCCTGCGCTGGATTCGCCTTCCTCGGCTCCGTCGCCCAGCTCATCGCCCTGCTCATCCGTGAGGCAGTGCTGTGCGTCGTCGTCGCTGTCATTCCTATCGCCGCCGCATCCTCGGCCACCGGCACCGGTCGCAGCTCCTACAAGTCGATGATCGCCTTCACTCTCGGCGCTCTCCTGTTCAAGCCGGTCGCGACGCTGCTGTACCTGTTCGCGTTCTGGGCGTCCTCGGCGTCGAGCTCGGACCAGATCGCAACAGTCATCATCGGCTCCGTCCTCCTGGCCATCATCGGGTTCGCCCTGCCCACCCTGATCAAGATCGTCGCTCCCGCCGCAGACACCATCTCCGCCGGCGGCCGGGAAGTGGGAATGCTCGGTGCAGCAGGCGGGGCGGTGATGGGGGCCGGCGGTATGGCCGCGTCGCGTGCCCTCGGCTCGGTCGCAAACTCCGTCGGCGGATCCTCGGGCGGCGGCGGCAAAGGCGGCTCCTCGGGCGGGAACGGCACCGGCGCACGTTCCACCCCCGGATTTCAGGGCCGCTACAACGGTGGATCGAGCCCCTCGCACGCGGGTGCATCGTCCGGGCCGTTGGGCGCCGCCCGCAGAGCCGGAACGGCCGCTGCATCGGTCGGGAGCGCCGGAACCTCGGCAGCTCTGCGCGGAGCGGCAGGGGCACTCAAAGCCGCCGGAAACGCCGGACGCACCGCCGGATCGGTCTCGACCACCCTCGGCTCGGCCGCAGAAGGCGCAGTCGGCAACTACCACGGACGGATTCAACGATGAGCGCCCAGCTCGAAGCCCCGTACGAGCCGCCGATCTACTCGGCAGGCAACCGGCCGCAGAGCACGTTCGCGTTCGGCCTCCCGACGAAGGTCATCGCCTACGGTGCAGGGTTTTTCGCGGTCTCGTTCGCGGTGCTGATCTTCGGCAACGTCGTGGCCGGACTCGCGTTGATGGGCATCGGCGCGCTCATCCTAGCCCCTCTGGTCATCGCCCCGAACGGCCGAACCCTCTACGAGACAGGACAACTGAGAATGCAATGGCTGCGGCGCAAGCACATCGACAAGTCCACCGAGTACCACGCCGGACCACACTCGAGGATCCCCGGTGGCCGCTACAAACTCCCCGGACTGCTCGCCCGCACCAAGGTCTACATGGGAATCGACCGACACGGCAACGAATTCGGGATGATCCACAACCCCGACGATCACCGCTACACCGTCGTCTTCGATGCCCTGCCCGGCGGCGACGAAGCGATCGTCCAGCGCGACAAGGACCTCTACACCGCCGATTGGGGTGTCTACCTCGCCGACCTCGGCCTGCCCGGCGACATCGTCGGTGCCGTGGTGGTGGTGGAAAACATCCCGGCTACCGGGCTGCGATTGGCGCGGCGAGCGGAACACGAACTCGTGGAGAACCCGCCGCCGTTGGCGAAAGCGTTCGTCGAGCAGTCCGCCGTCCGGATGCCCTCGGGTCGCCACCGCACCCTGGCACGGCTGTCGATCACCTTCCGCGCCACCACCCGCGAGCGGCAGAAGGATCCGGAGGAGATGGCCACCGAACTGGCCCGCCGCCTGCCGGATCTGTACGAGTCGCTGGCCGGTGCCGGGATCGACGCGCAGCCGATGACCGCCGCCGAGATCACCGCGGCCGTGCACCGCTCCTACAACCCCTCGACCGAAAACGACTTCGAGGAAATGGAGATCTCCGGCGAAGAGCACGGAGTCGACTGGGACGACGCCGGACCGGGACGAGCGAAAACCGAATGGGGTCACTACCGCCACGACGGCGGCGTCTCGGTCGTCTGGGAGATGGCCGCACCGCCCGAGTCGGTGTTCACCGACACCGTCCTCAAACCGCTCCTGCAGCCGCACGACGACCTCCCGCGCAAACGCCTCACTCTCGTCTACCGCCCCTACACCGCCGGGGACGCCGCCAAGAAGGTCGAC
Source organism: Rhodococcus sp. WWJCD1 (assembly GCF_002258735.1). Classification (NCBI taxonomy): domain Bacteria; kingdom Bacillati; phylum Actinomycetota; class Actinomycetes; order Mycobacteriales; family Nocardiaceae; genus Rhodococcus; species Rhodococcus sp. WWJCD1. Next base: position 60,181 of record NZ_NOXY01000032.1, on the reverse strand, counting down.
AAGCAACACCGAGACGCTCTGCACGCGATCAACTCTCGCGGCAACAAGATCACCTCCGCTGGGTCGGAGAAGCGCCACGAGATCGCCGAGCAGGCCCGCCACGAGATGGTCTCCGGAGCCGGATACGAACGCTATTCCGCACTGCTGACGATCACCGTCGGATCGGTCGAGGAGATCGCGAATGCGGCGGCGGTCACCGAGTCGCTCGCCGCCCGCTCCCGGCTGCGGTTGCGCCGCGCGTTCGCGTTCCAGGACGCCGCGTTCGCCGCCGGTCTCGGTGTCGGTGTGCTGCTGCCCGATCAAATCTCCACTTCGATCCTCGTGCGTCGCAGCTAGAGCGCCGCCGACCGCATCCGGCCCACCCTGCCCGAGAAAAGAGACACCCACGATGACGACGACCGACCACCGCCCGCGCAGGAACTACGACCCGCGATACGACGAGACGAGGTCAGACGAGCATGGCCTGTACGAGACGTCAGCGCCGCAGCCGTCGGCGTTCGTTCGGTGGATCATCGGCGACACCGACTACGCCGAAATCGCCGCAGCCGTCGCCACCGGCGACGCCGAAGAGCCCAACCCGTACTCCCGACGCGGCATAGGCCTCGCACGGTGGCGCAACGACCACCCTCACGTCGAGCGGGCCGTCCACGACGCCGCTGGGGACCCGTGGTGGCGGGCAGCGCTGTCGTCGAGCACACGCGGCCTCAAAGGGCCCGGTGGTGGGCGGATGTCGACCGTCCCGGCCCCGATCGAGTACGAAGCAACCTCGGTGCAGATGTGCGGGCTCAACCCGTGGGCGATCGGCGCGGCCGCACCCTCGGCCGGCACCATCGTCGGCCAGCACGCCATCACCGGCAACGCCGTCTCGTGCGATCCGTTCGCGTACTTCCGCGACAAGCTCATCGGCAACCCCTCGATGTTCGTCCTGTCCCTGCCCGGCCTGGGGAAGTCGACGCTGATCCGCAAGATTCTCCTCGGGGCGTGCGGCTGGGGACAGACCCCGATCGTCGCCGGGGATATCAAGGGTGAATACGTCAAGCTCACCCACTTGGTCGGCGGGCAGGTGATCACCCTCGGGCACGGCGGGGGACATCTCAACCCCCTCGCCGCCGGTGCCCTCGGGCAAGCCGTGGTCCGCGCGATCGCCGCCCGCGATGCCGCCACCGACCCCGAACGTATCGCCGAGCTCGACGAGCTGATCGACGTCGCGACCATCACCATCTCCACCCGCCAGATCAATGCCGTCTGTGCCTTGGTCGAGCTGATTCGCTACGACACCCACTCGGTGAAGGCCTTCGAGAACTCCCTGATCGGTATCGCCCTGCGTGAGCTGTACGCCGACGACGGATTCTCCTACACCCGCCCGCCGCTGCTCAAAGACCTCTACGCCCGCATCGACGCCGGATCGGCGGACATGCTCCAAGCGGCCTACAAGACCGACCGCGAGGGCTACCGCGAGGCCATCACCGAACTGATGCAGGCCCTCGGCGCACTGACCTCCGGCCCACTCGGGGACATCTTCGCCGACCACACCACCGAACCGATCGACCTCGATGCACCGATGATCTGCATCGACGTCTCTTCCCTCGACCGCGGCGACACCACCCTCAAAGCCGCCGTGATGCTCTCCTGCTGGGCCGACGCGTACGGCACCGTGGAAGCTGCGCACCTGCTCGCCGACGCAGGACTGGACCGCCAACGCCTGTTCCTGATGGCGCTCGACGAGCTGTGGCAGGTCATCGGCGCAGGACCGGGCATGGTCGCCCGCGTCAACGAGATCACCCGCCTCAACCGCACCGACGCAACCGGTTTGCTGATGATCACCCACACCGGCCGCGACCTCGAAACCCTGCCCACCGAAGCCGATATCAAGACCGCGAAGGGGTTCATCGACCGCGCCGGCATGGTCGTGTGCGGTGGCCTGCCGATCGGTGAGGTCGAACGCCTCTCCGGGGAGCTGAAGTTCACCGCCGCCGAAGCTGGCATGGTCACGTCCTGGTCGCGCGGCGCGGCGCTGCGCGGATCCGAACGCCGCACCGTCCGTAACCCGATCGGGCGCGGGAAGTTCCTGATCAAAGTCGCCAAGGACAACACCCCCGGCATTCCCATCCAGACGGTGCTCACCGACGTCGAATACGACACCGGAGTCCACGACACCAACGCCCGCTTCGCTGAGTACTTCGCCGGCGGCCAGCACCACGCCGCCGATTCCGGTGACGCCCACTACGCCCAGGACTCTGTACTGGTCGGAGCGCAGTGATGACCGCCGAGTACCCCCGCGCCGAATACTCGGCGCAGACCCGCTCGTGGGCGCTTGATCAATACGAGAAGTCTCGCCACAACTACGCCTCCCGAGCCGAATGCGTTGCCGCCTTGGCTGTCTCGATCGGGGCACACGAGAACACCGTGGCCCGGTGGATCAAAGACAAGTACGGCTCGCCGCGTCGCCCCGCAGCGGACGAGGTGACCGCACGACTGCGGGCCGCCGAGGAGGAGATCACCCGACTGCGGTCGGAGAACCGTTCCCTCACCGAGCGTTTGGCCGCCCACGCCCCGCGATCGATCGGTGCGGAGTCGATTTCGGCGGCCGCGTTGTGAAGAAGGGCGGCGCGATCGCCCTCGCTGTGGTGCTCGCACTGTCACTGTTCGTGGTCCTGTTCGTCACCACCGGTGTGCGCGAGGAAGTGCCGACCGATTGTCTTCCCGGGAAGGGCATTTCCTCTGCTGCGGGTGGGGTTCCGGCGGGGTCGTTCGCCAAGCCGGTCAAGACCACCGAATCGACAGTGTCGAGCCCGTTCGGGACGCGGTGGGGCACCAACCATAACGGCATCGACCTCGCAGGTCCGGTCGGGACACCGATCTATGCTTACGCCGACGGCGTCGTCTCGAAAGCCGGACCCGCCGACGGGTTCGGGATGTGGATCGTCCTCGATCACAACATCGACGGCGCGGTCGTCTCCACGGTGTACGGCCACATGTTCCCCGACGGTGTGCTGGTGAAGGTCGGGGACCGCGTCACCGCGGGTCAGCACATCGCCGACATCGGCAACAATGGACAGTCGACCGGTGCGCACCTGCACTTCGAGTACCACCCCGGCGGCTGGGCACCGGGCAACGCGATCGACCCGCAACCCTTCTACGACGCCGCCGCCGACCCCGGCACCGGACAGACAGGCCAGACTCCACAATCTCCATCGACGACCGCACCCGCGCCCTCGACAGGAGGCGGTACCGCGGAGATGGCGGCGCTGCCCGCCACCGTCGGATCCGAGGAGCATTTCCAGGTCGACACCGTCCGCGTCGCCCGCGCCGTGCACGCGAAGTTCCCGCAGATCACCACGATCGGCGGGTGGCGCGCAGACGGTGGGGGGTTCGACGATCACCCCTCCGGCCGCGCCGCGGACATCATGATCGACAATTGGTCCTCCGAGGAAGGCAAAGCGCTCGGTGACCAGGTCAAGGACTACCTGTGGAGCAACCGCGACTACTTCCAGATCGAGTACATGATCTGGCGACAGGAATACATCCCCTCTCACGGTGAACCGAACACCATGGAGGACAGGGGATCTCCGACCCAGAACCACTTCGACCACGTCCACGTCACCACCGTCGGCCACGGACCGCCCGCACCCGGTCAGACCTACGGGCCCGTCCCCGGCGGCAGTGGATCCGCACCGAAAGCAACCGGCACCTGCACCACCGCACCCGGTGCCGGACTCGGCGATCACGGACAACTCGCCGCCGGCCAGATACCGCCCGAGTTCGAGCCGTGGCTCACCCTCTCGGCCGAGCAATGCCGCGAACTCTCACCCACGGTCCTCGCCGCTCAGCTCGAACAGGAATCCGGCTTCACACCCGGCCTGACCAGCCCCGCCGGTGCCGAGGGGTATGCACAGTTCCTCCCCGGAACGTGGGCGTCGTTCGGTTTCCCCGTCGACGACCAGGGAGTGGTCACCGGGGCAGCAGGGGAGGGCGACCCCAACGACATCGGTGACGCTGTCATGGCGCAGGGCCGCTACAACTGCTCGGTCGCAGACACCTTGCGGCCGGGGATCGAATCCGGTGCCATCACCGGCGATCCCGTGGAGCTGATGCTCGCCGGATACAACGCCGGCCCCGGAGCGGTACAGCAGTTCGGCGGCGTCCCGCCGTACTCGGAGACCCAGAACTACGTCACCACGATCACCGCCACCGCATCCGACTACGACCTGGCCCGATAGCCACCACCGACCAATGCTCGACGGAAAGGCCCGCTCATGAGCACCACACCGACACGCACCGGCTACCACCTGACGTCCCACGACCGGCATCGAGCACTGACAGCCCTTGCTCTGACCTCGGTCATCGTATGGACGGTGTGGGCTGTTCCCGTCGCCCGATTGATCCTGGAATCGATGATCACCACGATCGAGGACACCGGCCGGGCCGCGGCGACCCGCGACGTTCTCGCGCATGGTTGGTGGGCCGTCATCGTCGTCACCGCGGCGATGACCATAGGCAGCGTCGTCGCTGTCGCCGACGCCTCTGCGCGAGCGCAGAACTGGACTGTCACGGCGCTCCGCAAAGCCATCCACTTGGCGGCGACCGCGCTCGTCATGTGGGCGATATGGACGGTCAGCGTTGTCGCCGCAGCAGGAGTCCCCACCGTCGGTTGATGCTGCACCCACTCGCACATTGTTGTCGGTGGCCACCAGGACACTGACACCATCACAGATCAAGGAGCACAGACATGACACAGATCCTCCACAGCCGCCAGGTGGACGCACCGATCGTCGACTGGCTCGAAGTGATCGCCAAAGCCGCTGCACTGGGCCAGATCTCCGACACTGACGCTGAATCAGCGACCGAAGTCGACTCGCAGGAGAGCGCGAGATGAGCCGACGAGCAGGCATCGTGTTCGCGTGTCTCGGCATCGTCGGTGTCATCGCCATTGCCGCTGTGATCGTGTTCGTGTTCCGCGGCCCGGACACACCGCCACCACCGGGCACGGACGCCGGAATCGCCATCGACCCGTCCGCCACCGACCCGGTCGGCGTCGCGACGTCGGTGATGTCCGCTGTGTACACCTGGCAACCCGCAGTGCAGGATTCACCGTGGGATGCCCTGCACGCCCAGCGCGGCAACCTCACCGGCCCGATGGCCACCGCCGCCGCCACACCACCCGATCCAGCGCCGCAACCGATCCCGGAATGGTCGGCGTGGGCACGCAGCGGCGACATCGTCACCGCCGTCGCCCAACCGGACACCAGCGTCTACACCGACGGCACAGCCGCCGAGATGGACGGTGACACCCAGGCCACCGTGGCTCTCGTCATCGACCGCGTCGTCCAACACCGCAGCGGTGAGATCACCCCGTTCACCGGCTACACCGGAGCCGTCGACCTCGAACGCACCGACGACGGCTGGAAAGTCGCGAACTATCGCCTCGTCAGCGCGGGCCTCTAGCCGACTGGCCACCGACAACACCCTCGCTGTCCACACGCCGCACACACCGCAGAGAAGGATCCATTGTCATGGGAAAAGTCGGAATCCTCACCGAAAAGCCCTCCGCAGCACGTAACTTCGCGACCGCTTTGGGCGGTATGAGTGGCACGTTCGGGGGCACGGAGTACGTCATCGTCCACGCTCGCGGCCACCTGCTGGAGTTGAAGGATCCTTCCGCGATGGTGCCCGCGCCTCTCACCGACAAGTACAAGAGCTGGGAGCTCGAACATCTCCCGTGGAACGCCGACGACTTCCGCTGGGAGCGAGAAATCCGGCGCCGGGTGTCCGGCGGCAAGCTGGTCACCGATCCGGACGCGAAAAGCCTGCTCCACGAACTGAAGACGACCCTCTCGGGCTGCGAGAGCATCTGCAATGCAGCCGATCTCGACCCGACCGGTGAAGGCTCACTCCTGGGCTGGGAGATCGTGGAGTACCTGGGCCTTGAGAACAAGAAGCTCGAACGCATGGAGTTCCTCGACGAAACACCAGCATCGCTGCGTAAGGCCTTCACAGCCCGTCGCCCGGTCACCGCGATCGCCGCCGAGGGCGACTACCGCAAGGCCGACTTCCGGTCGAAGTGGGACATGCTCTCGATGCAGTTCACCAGACTCGCGACCAAGACGACCGGGGCAACCACCGTGCTACGCAACGGGCGGCTCAAGTCCGCGATGGTCGTCATCGTCGGCAACGGACTCGACGCGCACCACGGATACGTCAAGAAGGCGTTCTACGAGAACCGGTTTCGGGACGAGAACGGCGTGACATACACCGACCCCGAGGTCGATCGATTCGAGAACGAGAGCGATGTTCCCGGCGGCCTGCAGTCGTCACCGGTCGTCCACGACGGGACCACGCGCAAGAAAACGGGACCGCCGAAACTGATGGACCTGGCCGCACTGTCGTCTCTGTTGTCGAAGAAAGGTTTCGGGGCGAAGAACGTTCTCGACACCTATCAGAAGATGTACGAGGCGCAGGTGGTGTCCTACCCGCGCACCGAGGACAAGTTCATCTCGATCGAGCAGTTCAACGAGCTGCTTCCCTCGGTCGACGCGATCGCCGGCGTCGTCGGAGTGGATCCGGCGGCGCTGAGCCACCGCGGCCCGCGCACGAGCCACGTCAAGTCCGGTGGCGCGCACGGTGCCAACCGTCCGGGGCCCAACGTGCCGCCGAGCCTCGCGGCAGTGGAGAAGGCCTACGGCGAGCTGGGTCGGGAGATCTACGAGCTTCTCGCGAAGAACTACCTGACGATGCTCGCCCCCGATTACGAGTACGACCAGCATCGCGGGCACGTCGCGATGTATCCGAGCTTCGTCGGCTCGCTGAATGTGCCCGCAGTGCTCGGATGGAAAGGTGTGTTCGTCGTCGACGAGGAGGACCAGCAGACGGACGACCAGCCAGAAGGAGTCACCGCGCTCGGTACCGTCGCCGACCCATTCGTCCACGAAGGCTTCCCCGCCCGGCCCCCGCACCCGACAATGGGCTGGCTGATGAAACAGCTCGAGAAGCGGAACGTGGGTACCGGTGCGACCCGGACGAGCACCTATGCCGAGGTCACGAACAACTCGGGCGGCAAGGCCTTGATGGTCGAGCAGCGCGGCAAGATCACCCTCAGCGCGATCGGTGAACTCAACCATCGGATCCTGCCAGGCACGCACATCGGGGATCTGACGATCACCGAGCAGGTCTTCGAGCAGATGGCGCAGATCGAGGCCGGAACCGGCGAGGCAGCCGACTATCTGTCCCTCGTGGCGGACCTGGTGCGCCGCGACCTCGAGACGATGACCGCGAATGCAAAGGCGTTGTCCGGCGAGCTCACCGCACGGATGGGCAAGGCCGGGGTGACCCGGGAAGCGGTGGAGATGATCGAGCTGCCACCGGAGCTGCATTTCACCCACGCAGGCACGGTCGTGACCCGCGCGAAGCGGGTCTTCGGTGGCCACCGATTCACCGACACCGAAGTAGCGGCACTGCTCGCCGGTCAGGTCATCGAGATCGTCGCGACGAGCGCGAAGTCGGGAAAGACGTTCACCTGCACGGGAAAACTCGAACCAGGAGTGAGGGAGAAAGACGGCAAGCAGTACCCACACGTGAGCTTCAACCCGCAGTTCGCCGAGCGTGCACCTCGGACCGACCTGGTCAGCGGAGTGTGGAAAGGCAAATCCGTCACGTTCAAAGGCCGCGGATGGGGTGCCAACGAACACTGGCCGGGTAAGGACTTCACCGAGCAGGAACTCGCGTCGCTGCTGGCCGGGGAGACCATCGAATTCGACGCCACAAGCAAGACAGGTAAGACGTACCGGGCCAAAGGCGCGCTGGCCGCTGGTACCTACCAGGGCAGCAAGACATTCGGATTCAAGCTGAAATTCGAGGACCGCAAATCCACCGCAGGCACCAAGAAACGCACCGCGCGTCGGTAAACGGGTGCCGCAGGGCAGCGGCGGGGTCGTACGCCTGTACCCATCGGGAAACGAGTCCGCGCGGCAGGCTTTAGAAGAAGGTCAGCTGTGCCTCGTCGACGCGGACACGTCCGGGCTTCGTCCGGCGGGGTCGGACCGGGGGAGCGTGCCGGGCCGGCACCGCCGATGCGGTGAACCCGGCCGAATCGAGTCCGGCGCACGCGCGGCACGCCAATTCCTCTCGTACACGCGATCGTTCGGCCACGCGCGCACGTCCGACCGCAGTGTCTCGGGCACTCCACTCCAACTCCCACGCCGCCGATCCTGGAGGCGGCGCGCCCACAGCCCGGTCGGTCACTCGATCGAGTAGTTGATCGATTCTGTCGATCAACACCTGCGCTAGCTCGTCGAGCACACGCTCAGGCACCGTGACCACGGACTGGTTGTCGCTCACACCCGCCACTGTAGAGGCGGGCACCGACGAACAGCCCGCACCCGACGCCCACGTCGACGGGCCGAGCACCGACTCGATAACTCAGCGCCGAGATCCTCGATGGGGATTGCCGGGGTGTCCCTCCCCACCACCCGCGAGCGCGGACAACATGGCGCGCGTCGAGGCCGCGCAGGAACGGGAGTCCCGGGCCGGGAGTGTCCACACAGCAGGAACCATGCAGCGCTCGGGAGATCATTCAAACAACTGACATCGGGGAGAGCGACCGAACGGGTTGCGTGCCGCCTGTAGCAGAATCACCGGAATGTCCGAGAGTTTCTATCCGTCGCCTGGTCAACTCCCCTCGAAACCAGAAGAGTCCACGAGTGCTCACCGTTCCCGGGGACCTAAGCTCGGGTTGATCTGCGTTGCGGTGGGGCTGGGCATCGTGCTTGCGATATTTGTCGCGGCACTGATGTACGTGGGCCTTCGCATCAGATCCGCCGGCGGTTGGTACGCATTCGGCTTGACGGGGCTGATCATCGGTACGGCGTTCGCTGGCGTCGCTGCCGCTTCTTACCGCCGCTCGGAACCGGTGCGGTGGTGGCAGATCCTCGGCGCAGCATTCGGCGTTGGCTTTCTGCTGAACTCCATCAATCGAGCAGCGCGTACCGAACCGATCTCCATTCTGGTCGGTGTAGTCAACGCCGCCTCATTGGCTTTGCTGCTCATCGGCGGAATCGTCGCAGTGATACAGGTTTCCGCCAAGCCAACGGCGGGACCTTCGGTCGAGAGGCTGGTAGCTCCGATCGTCGGGCACACCGCAGATGGCCGGCCGGTCTACGGCCAACCGGTAAGCAATACGTCCGGTTTGGCACAACAAACCAACGTTTTCGCCGTTCTGGCATTGGTCTTCGGCATCATCGGTGGCCTGCTGGGCATAGTCTTCGGCCACATCGCATTGAATCAAATTCGTCGTACCGGAGAGGCCGGTCGAGGCATGGCGATCGCAGGACTAGCACTCGGATATATCTACTTGGCCTGCATACTCCTGGCCGTCGTCGGCTACGGCCTGTTCAGTCTCAACCTGTGACCGCACTCGAAGTCACGACGATCACCGTAGTTGACCCGCGCACGACCCCAGCGCCGATAGCGCACTAGGGGCCGAGACAACCGGTGCTGTGCCACCAGAAGACAGAATAACGTCCAACGAACCAGGTTGGACGAACGCCCGAAAACACACATGGGTTTTCGCGGAGGCGCGTCGTCTGCAGTTCCTCGTCGACGACGGTCGAATGCAGGTCAGTGAGCCGCGTTGTACGCCTCTTCGATGGCGGCCGGGATGCGCCCGCGGTCATTGATCTCGTACCCCTCGTCGGCTGCCCACTGCCGGATTGCGCGTGTCTGCGCCGGGTCACGCGTGGCCGGTGTCCCGGTCTTCGAGGGCGTCGTCGCACCGGCGGGGGAGGGCTTACGCTTACGGCCACCGACCCGTACCGCGTGCTCGATGTAGTAGTGGATCTTCTTGTGGAACTCGTTGGCGTTCTTCGCTTTCAGATCGATCACGTATTCGACACCGTTGACTGCGAATTCGATCGTCTCGCCGGATTCGTCGTCGATGACGGACCCGTCGATATCGTCCACCAATTGGGTTGTCACTCGTTTAGCCAAAGCCGGAGAACCTTTCGATCACACATGTCACGAACTCGATGATCGCCAGCGTAGCGAACAAACGAGTTGCCGAGCTGCAAACCCCCTTTCACCGGCGGAGGGGCGCGCCGCACCGTCAGTTCGTTTTTCAGAAACACACATTGAGCGGTCGATATGAGCGGCGATAGAATCGCCCAGTCCGAAGCAGCTCATATGATGTGCGACTCGCCGAAGGGGATCTGAAATGTCCGAACCTGCAACTCCATCGGCCGACAACGACTGGCTCATGAAGGAGCTACAGAGGGTCCAAGCCGAATACGTTCATAACCCTAGAGACGACTGGTACACCGAAGACGACCTGGTGGAGAGTGGATACCGCCGCGAAGCCTTGGTCGATCTTTTCGGAAAGCCGGTTCCAGGACACGACGGGATCATTGGATGGACCGTCTCATCGGTAGCAAAGATCGAGCAGACCCAGTTGGCCCCTGCCTACGAGCTGCTCCAGTCGGCTTTCGGCGCGTTCAGCGGCGCGGCCGACACCATGACCTCTCGCGTGATGTACAGCTCGCTCGATTCATAACATGTCCGAGACCCGCTACATGTCGGGAGCCAGGACCACATCGCACCAGAAATTTCGCCCAAGCGGGTAGTATTGAAATACATTGTCCGACAGCGCTTTCAAGCCGTCACCTGACATACGATCCGTTCTCGGCCAATCCCGGACAGTGAAAGGTGGACTGCCGAAAATACACCACCACGCAACAATCATTCCGCTATGCATCGGTGACTCACCGAATAGCGTCGGTGAGTCACCGGTCATGTAGCTAAGCGCCGTGGGCGGTGCCGCCGACAGCTTCGGCGATCATCGGAGCAATCCTTGCCGAGTCCGCGATGCCCTCGGAACTGTTCAACGTCAGCACGGCATACGCGTCGGGCAACGCAACATGAACCCCGCCGAAGGAATCGCTGGCTTCCTGCCATACCGCGAGCGCCTCCCCGTCCCCGAAGACATTGATTCCGGCGTCGTAGCCGTTGACTGCCATGTCGAACCGCATCCGAGCACCTGACAGGCCAACCTCTGCACGCACGGGAGGGGTGTACTCGATGCCGAGACTATCGAGCGCCGTGGTGAACTTTTGCGCAACAGGATCGGACTCGAAAACCGGCTCAGCTGTGGTCTCTACTTTCTGCAGCTCGAAGGTCATCGAACCGATTTCGTCCTGGCCAAGGTTCGCGGTGGCCACAAGCTTCACTGGAGTTGTCGTGTCGGACAGTTCGTACGCGATCGCGTTGGGGACAGTGCCGCCCACCTTGATCTTGTTCATCTGGGAGTCGAGGAACGCAGCGTCTGGCAGTGAGCCAACAGCAAGCTTGTTTTCCGCGTTGGGATCGTTGTCCTGGTACGCCTCGAAGCGGGATATCCACGCCGTCCCCGGATCAGTCTGCTTGCCGGAAACATTTGTCGTGTCGTACCAGAATGCGATGACCGGCTTGTCGCCGTACTCATTTCCGTCCTCACCGACCTGAATTGTCTTCACGTCGGTGATCGTGATGGTGACGTCCTCCGTCACGAGGACGTTGTCTTCGAACGACGCCTGGGCGGGTGCAGCAGTCGGCGCGTCGACAGCGACCGTCGAGCCAGGCGTCGGTTCAGCAGTTGGTCCTTCCGCGCCGCATCCGCTGAGAGCGATGGCCACGATAGTGACAGTCGCGCAGGTGAGAGACAACTTTTTGATGCGATGCATGCGGAGTCCTTGGTTGATAATGGGCCTGAACAATAGAACCAGTAGTTCGGTTTCTGATCATTGTTCACGAGTACCGGCAAGTCGGGTGCCCCGGCCCCGAAGCACCAAGCCCCACAACCTGACGTTGGCGAAGCTCAGGTCTGACCGACGGCGAACCGAATACCCGATCTGGACAATCCTCGTCCAGGACGCAGGTACTCCGGCCGTTCTAGACGGCCGTGTGCCTTCCTCAATGCGAGTCAATTTGTTTGACGTACTGCACTTCCCGGAATTTACTGGTCATAACGCGATCGGCACGTGGAAACCGGTTGAGAACCCGTACGTGAGCCGCGCCGGGGCGAGCGTCAGCCGTCTTCTGCTCCGGGGCGGGATGAAGACCTCGCCGCCGACTCCGACCGATACCCAGAGTCGCTCTCCGGCGACAACAGCCCTCATGGCTTTCTCGCCCTGATCGCAGCCGGGACGTCAGTGACGCCGGGTTCGGTAGATTGTGCAATGTTTCGCCCAGGCGCACGCAAGGTCGGACATGTACCGGCACGCTCTACTGCCGATGGAGCCGAACATGATCAGGGCAGCGATAGACGCGGATGTCGAACAGCTCGCCGGAGTGCGAGGGTCATCCTGATGACGGGTGAACGGTGGGTGTGGAATGCGCCGGGATTGAATTCTGGGCGCGCGGTGTTATCGTATGAGTAGCAAGGAACTGGTCCTCCGGGCGCAAGCCTCGACAGCCGGTCTGGCCCCTGGTGTAGCTACGGCAGCCAGGGGTTGCTTCATTTCTGGGCCTTCTCCGGCTCGCTGACCTTGACGAAGTGCACATTGTCGGCGATCACGTCGAACAATTTGCTGGTGCTGTTGGTGTGTGTGAGGGTCCGCCGATAGGCCATTGAGACCAGGTCAGGCAGCCACAGCAGGTGCTCGTGGCGCGGTGACGTCGACAGGAGGCGGGTGTTGCGGGGGATCAGTTTCTCGGACACCAAGGCTTTGTGGTCAGCCGTGTCTTTGTTGCGGAAGTTGCTCTGATTGCGTTCCTCGAGCACGAACAGATCGATGGCTGGCCACACATCGTCGCGGCCGGCTCCGAGCTGGATCGCGAGCTGGCGATAGCAGGCGGTCCGCGCGGTCTGAGCGTCGGTATCGTCGGCACCGACAGGGATTTGGTGCGCGATCACACATGCTTCGTGCCCATCGGCGAGGAAGTCGAGCATGTCGCGGGTCTGGTCGATTCCAGATGAGGTTTGCAACGCTTTCGTGGTGTGCCAGTAGGTTCCGTCGGCGATGTCCTCGATGCCCACCCGTAGCTCATCCATCGCGTCAAGTTCGACGATGACGGCGGTGAACACATAAAAGGTGTCCCGGTGTGCAACGACACCGTCTGGGGCCTGATACGACTCATCCAGGAAGGCCACGGGACCAGTGGTGCGTTTGTAGGCGTCGAACACGATCTGTGCAGTGGGATCGGGGCGGCGCGAAGGCATCACGACATCCTAAGGGCGGGCTCAGACAGGTCAGTTGTTGTCGCTTCCATCGACTGACCCTGATTGTCGGTGTTCCCGCTTATGATCCTCTGATCTGACAGACGGAGGATCGATGGAGCCCAGGCATCAGCGTGCCGAGCGTGAGATGGCCCGCGTGATGAGGAACATGGGATTTCATGACGCACGGGAGATGTCGGGACGTCACGACAGCGGCATCGACATCATGTCGATGTCCGCGATTGCGCAGGTAAAGATGCACTTCAAAGCCGTAGGTCGCCCTGCCCTACAAAACCTGGTTGGTGCACGTGGGGTCGACCACTCGAAACAGCTCATCTTCTTCTCGTATGAGGGATACGCGAGAACCGCCCTTGAGTACGCAAATGAAGTAGGGATGGCGCTGTTCACTTTTGATGACGTTGACTGGACGTGCGCTCCTGTCAACCGTGCCGCTACCGAGCTACTTCGTAGGCAGACAGCCAACAGGGATGAGCCGGCCGAGGATCAGATCGGTCCGTTCGAACTCCGGACCGGAGCACCGCCCTCGATCGAGCGGGTTCCCGCACCAACGAGCAAGACCTTGGTGGACAACTCGCCAGACACCGAGGGTCTCGTTGTGTTCGCCATTGCGCTCGCCGTCAATATCGCTCTCATTTTATTGTTTGATCTTCCCGCGATCTTTTGGATAATTTACTGGTTTTTAGCTATTGCTGCCATATCAGTGGTCGTGCGCGGAGATAAGTAATGTTATTGCTCGCGGCCGACCTCGGTTTACTTTGAGACGGGTCCGAGCTCGGATCCGATTGGGCCGCGCACTCACTCAAACCCGCCTCGGCTAGATAACTACTCACGCTTTCAGACTAACCCCGCCCACACCAGTACAGAGCACGCTCAAGCGGCGGTGCCCCGCTGACCACAAGCCCCGCGACCACTGGGCTGACAGACTGACTCGGTGCGCCACCACGATTTGTCGAAGCGATTGTTGAGTGCCACGTGGTCTCCCTTGCTGGGGGTTCGGGTGGTGCACTCGGACTTGCCGGAGCCGTGGACGTCGGCTCTGTCCCGATTGGGACGCGACCTGCGTGTGCGCCAGTACGGCAACGATATCGAACACGTCGATTGGGAGATCGACTACGACCCGGAGATCGACGGTGTGGTCCTGCTGAGCGCGGTGACGGTTGCCGGCGTCGATCCGGGCGAGTTCGGTGGTAGCTGGATCGGGACCCGCGTCGATTCGGACGAAGAATTCGCGCTGTGGGCGATGGCCGATTCGGTCCAGGACGTTGTGGCCGACCTCGGTACCGCATGGCCGTGGGGTGACGGCGGTGGATTCATGAGCGCCCGACTCGTCGACGGTGTCGCAATATGGAAGGACAGGAACGGTCGCGCGACGCGCATCGGAGACCTCGCCGGGATCGTCTAACCAGCCCAAACCTTGACTCCAACTAACGCTGCGCCCTGATTCGTTCCACGGCTTGGCTTTCGAATACCTGCATAAACCGGTGCGTAGTTGCGCGGTGACAGCTGAACTGCGAGCGCAAGCGAAAGACGCTGCGGCACAGTATATGCAGAGGTTTACCTGACATAAGATCCGTTATCGGCAATGAAACCCGCTTTCATCACGGGTGACGAAAGCTATCGGGAATTGCGCCCGAAGCAACGTGTTGCCATAGGGGTAACTGTTTCCAGTCGGGTGGGAACCCCATCTCGAGTGGAGTGCGAATGGAGGAAGGCAGAAAGGAGCGGTCGATCAGGCTCTCCAGTTGCTTGATCCATGTGCTACCAGGCGATGTCGTCTGCAACAGGAACGCAGCCGTGGAAATTGTGCCGTAAATTTTGTCGGATTGAGCGGGAAGTCCGTCGAACAGTGGGACCGACCGTAACGAACTTGTTCCGATTGGAACGAGCGTCCGATTCCATAGCCGAGAATGATGAGCGGAGATATTTCGGACGATTGTGAGCTGCTCGAGAAGGTTCGCCAGAGTACTGCCTGGACCTGCGGCCCGGCGTCGACGGTTGCGCCTGGCGGCTGACGATCCACGTCCGCGTCGTGGGCCGGTGGTTTCCGGAGCTGGCGTCGGCGGGATGCCGAACCAACACGCAATCGCGTCACGGTCTTCTTCCTGCATTCCGGCGAAGAGCTTTGATAGATCGCTGAAGTCCAACACGTCAGTGAGGACCCAAATCGGAACCCGTCCGGCGTAGTTGTCGAAGTGATGTTTGAGCGACTGATCCTTGTTCCTTTGGCGTTTCACCCGACCGAACGCTGTTGCGAGCCAATCCATATGGTCACCGTTACCAACGAATAGTGGGTCGAAGTTGTCACCGTCGAGGTGCGACATAGGTCCGCGGGAACCGAGGGTATGACCTACCTGGCTGCGGATGGCGACTTCCACGCGTTCGATTGCGCTCAGCATGTATGTCTTTAAGTGCCGGTCGAATTCGTACATGCGGACGATCTCGTCGAATGTCGTACCTGACACAAATTGGCTTCCCGACCCCGAATCAACATTTGGGTCCACGAACGGGTACCAGTAGCCGCTGAGCCGGTAATACCCGATCGCTCTCAACCAGCGATCTGCAATGCTGGAGTCCGGGATTGCCATCCCCCGCGACTCTAACCGCTCGACCTGCTGGGCGATCGTCAAGAAAGGTTTGAGGTCAGCCATCACCAGAGTATAGAAATCCGGCCCGCACCCAGCTGAGCTGAGGCGGGCCGAACGATTGCAACGATGGTAGCGCAAGTGGGGTGTTGGCGACAAGCAACTGGAGGGCGACACTCACACCCTCATCCCCACGACGACGTGCTGTGCGCAGATACTGGATCACTGAACCCGTATCTTTGGTGTCTACCGTCGACACCCGGATGGCGACCCGAGGTTGGACGGATAGGAGATCTCGTCGTGTACGACGGAAGCGTTACAGACTCCCCCCGCCTGCTGCTAGATACGAATGTCGTCATCGCCCATGAGAACGACGGCTCAGAGCCGCACCTCAACGCGGCCGCGGCGGACACCCTCGTCCAGCTCGCACGACATCTTGGATTCGAGCTACTTCTCAGCAGCGGCACTCGCAGCGACTTCGTCAACGCTCCCGACCAAGTACGCCATGCGAGGCTACGGACCCTTCAAAAGTATTACCGGGTGCTGGACCGAGTCCCAGAAAACCCACTCGTCAGGCAGCAATTTCCCCGTCATCTTTCGACAAACAACGCGGCCGACCTCGAAGTACTGTCGACCTACGGAACAGGATTCCCAACTGTTCTGGTCACCGAGGACAACGCCATGCGGGGACGGGCCGCCCGAGCCGGACTCACCAATGTGTTCGACATCGACGCGGCAATCGACTGGCTTCGAGAGCTCCAAGATCCGGCCCTGAACAACGCAGCATCAGCCGCGATCGTGCCGGCCTATCAGATCAACCGCAACGCCGATCTCTTCGCCAGCCTCAGAAGCGACTACGAGCCTTTCGACCGGTGGTGGTCCGACAAAGTCGTCCATCAGGAACGGCCAGCCATCATCCTGGGCTCACCCTTGGCCCCGGATGGTTTGGCGGTACTCAAAGAAGAAACCGGTACGTTCGAGCTCGGCGAACGCCTTTTGAAAATCTGCACTTTCAAGGTGCAGGACGGCAGCGGGTCAGGTCAAGCGCGACGTGGCGAGCTCCTACTGAGAGCCGTCATCGACTACGCAGCGGCCCGCAATTACCCCGCTATGTATCTCACGGCCTGGCCGAAACACGAGAAACTGGTTGGCTGGCTGAAGCAATTCGGCTTCTTCCAACACACGGTTACCGCGGACGGCGAACTGGTGATGGCCAAACACCGCGTTCCACCGCCGGGGCAGGTACCACTGGCACCGCTCGATCACGCCATCCGGTACGGCCCTCGTTCCTTAAGAATCGAAGAGGCGCACGTCGTGCCGATCAGGCACCACTACCACGATCGACTGCTACCAGACAGCGACGACCAGGGTTCGTTGTTCGAGAATGAGCCGTGCGGAAACGCAATCCGGAAGGCATACCTATGCCGCTCGAACACGAGGTTGCTAGAGCCCGGCCATCTTCTGGCTTTTCTTCGAACAAAGCCTGACGAGGAAGCTCGGGTAACTGCTGTCGGTGTCGTAGAGCAAACTTTGGTGAGCGCCCGGCCGAGCCAGATTGCGGCCTTCGTGCGGGGGCGAACCGTCTACGACTATCAGGAGATCGAGCGAATGTGTTCCAGGGGCAGCGTCCTTGCAGTCCTGTTTCGACTCGATACCCGGACTTCGCCCCCCTGGCCGGCCGCTACATTGCGTGCCGCCGGTGTCATGTCGACATCGCCCCAGAGCATTGCCAGGGTTTCGAAGGGAGGTGTCGCGTGGATTCGCACCCAGTTGGACGCGTGATTCTCATGTCCTTCCATCCGGAATACGCTCAGCGCATCTTGGACGGCACCAAACGAGTTGAGTTTCGGAAACGCCGCATCGCCGATGACGTCACACACGTCGTTGTGTACGCAACTGCTCCGGTCAGTGCGGTAGTCGGAGCGTTCGAGGTACGAGACCAGCACTCTCTGAGCCCGCACAAACTGTGGCTACGCTTCGAGGAAGTCGCAGGCATTGGCATCAAGGACTACGCGAACTACTTTTCGGGCCGAGAGACCGGAGTAGGAATCGAGGTGGGCGACACCTGGAGGGCACACACGCCGATGTACCTGCTTGAGAGTTTCGGCATCGCTCGCCCCCCACAGAGCTTCCAATACCTGGCCGACGACACCGCCGTGCTCACACTCAAATCCTTGAACAAACAACAAACCTCGCAGGCAAACGACGGCCCCGAACTACAAGTCGACCGACGTTGATTACCGCTGGGCTGTCGACATAGACGGCGAAGGTTTGCGGCGCAGTCGCTTGCCCGGTGTCGCCACAACCTACGCCTCCGCGACCTTGTCTTTGCCAGCTACACGCGCTGCTGGCGTGAGTTCGTACACTTTTCGGCGGCGACGCGTATCGAACGTCATCGAGTACGGGCTCGCCGCCAGGCTCCGGGCCCTGACGTCCAGCAGTCCCAACGCTAGATGTGGGGCATAGGGGTCGCTTTGTATCTGATGCCCGCTGTCTGGAAGTGCATTTGAATCAACCGTCAGCAGTTTCGGTATCGGTAGTTTCCAAAATATCCGCTTCCTCCAGCTGCGCGATGGCTGATCGAAGAGCGTGGAGTGCGCGAACATCATCCTCGTTGTAGGTGACGATCCTGTCCCATGCAGCAGCGTCTCCGGATCGAGCAGATTCGATCCAGTCCAGGGTGTCGGCACCGGTAGCGCCGGACGTACGCCATCGCGCACCTGCAGCAGGCGCGAGTTTTTTGAGACCGTAGCCGTGGGGTGCGTAGAAGTCTGGTCTGACAAGGTCTGTGAGCACGTCGACACCGCGTTCGGTGAGCGAGTGCACTGTCGGGCCGAGGATACGACGAAGATGCTGCTGCTCGGTTCTGCCGTAGTGAAACCAGCGAGTGCCGTGGCTGTCGCCACCGACGAGTTGTTCGCTGAGCCAGTCGACGAACCTGTTCGTCAGAGCTTCTTCATCTTCGTCATTGGACGCCCCGAAGGAGTAGTACACAGAGCCGATATCGGGCCTGGTCACCAATGCACCCCATAGATAGACACGGCCCTGCCTATCGAACTCGCAATCGACGTCGATGCTGGTGTCACTGCTCGGGACCGGGGACGCCGTGGTGCTGGTTCGGATCAGACGCACGCTCGTGGGTGCCGCGAGGTCGATAGTCTCCTCCGGCACATCATCGTTGACCACTCCCAGCAAAGATGCGACCAAGTAGTCCAGACGTTCCCCAGTCGGGCTCGCCGCGAAGTGCTTGCGCAGGTCCTTTCGAATCGTGACGAAATTCGCCGACCGGAAAGTCATCTCCTCCACCTCGGCCGACAGAGTTCTCGACAAGTGGGCGATCTCAGCGTGCAGCGGATCGTCAGGATCGTAAGTTGGTATAGGCAGCCGCCATACCGCTTTGTCGACGTGCCGTTCGTCTTTCCCATAGGACATGAGGGGCCGGACCAGCTCGGTCAAGCTGGGCGCGTTCAGAATTCCGACTAGATAATGGCCCTCGCTCAAGGTCGCGACAGCGGCCCAGTAGACCGCGTGCTCGATCACGGCAGACGTGTCTGTTACCAGTGCTGCCGAGACATGCATTCCCGATGCGGCGTAGGCCACCCGTACGGCGGGCAGCGGCACCTGCTGGGTGAGCTTCTTCATGTGGTCGATCTGTTCGGCGAGAGTCATCTTCGATTGACCATGTTCGTCCCAGACCGCTTCTCCCGCTCTTACCCATGCGGCGAGTCCGGGGTAGGCATCGATCTTGGAATGGTCACCACCCATCACCGTTCCATCACGCGTGAGAGGAACCACGAATTTCTCGGGTTCGCGCAGATGGAACGGCACGATTTGTTCGCCGAGAATGGTGGGGTACAAGAACTCCGTTTCCACCGTGCCGTGAAGGGCAGGAAGATTTTTCCACGGCAGCTTCTCGCTGGCCGACCGCTTGGATTGCACGGCCCGTCGTCCACCGGGCACGCCCAAACTCGACGTTGGCGCATCTTCCACGCGGAACATCAATCGTGGGACCAGGTTGGCTCCTTGCGCGAAACGTGAAGCGTAAGGCGACCGTTCATCGTCTTCGGTGCCGACACTGAGCTCACCGAGATGCTGGCGAAGAAGCACGGCTGTGTCGACGCTGGCATGGCGGTGCGGCGCACGTCCGGTCCAGATGAGCGCGGTTGACGGCATGGTTCGGGCCTCTTCGGTGCGGGTCCCGAAAACCACGGCTGAGCTACGTGGGAACAGGTGGGGTCGGATGCGCCTGAGGTCCCAACTGGGAGTGAACGATATGTTCGCACCGTCGAACTTGCCGCGCCGAAACCCCGACCAGTACTCACGGTCCACAACCGGGTTCGGTACGACGAACGCAAGACTGCCACCGGTCTTCAAGTAACGTTCGGCCGCGCGCGCGATGAACAGGCCCGCAAGGTCTTGGTGCGTCGCTGTTGTTTCGTTGTGCCAGAACCCTCGATCACTGGCCAGCGATTTGAACCGCCGTTGCATGGGTTCGGTCATGTACCGGTAGGACAGCCAGGGCGGGTTTCCGATCAGGACGTCGACGCGGTTCTCATCACGTCCCAACCAGGCGGGACGAGCCGCATTCCGGATGTAATAGCTCCAGATGTGGTTCCGGCCGGCTTCGTGCAATTCTTTCAATCGCACGAAGTTGGCGTTGAGATCTGGCAAGTCAGCGGAATCCAATGCGAGGCGACGGACGGTGCCATCGCTCAAACGTTGGGTCTTCTTCCCTGCTGCACGGCCGGACTCATCGACCAGCGCCTGAACCAGGTCGTCGAAGCTCGCACTGTCGGCCAAAAGATGGTCCGCAAAACGCAGCTCACCAGTGATGAGTTGATCGCCGGTGTCGGTAGGAATGACCAGGTAGTCGACAGTCAGCAAGTCATTGCGTTGATCCCAGCCGAGAGAATCTCCCAGGTAAACAGGTACGGACAAGCTGCCCCGGTCGGCCGCATTGAGTCGATCCCGTCCCAGCGCGAGAAGGTACGTCACGCGCGCGAGCGCAACCGCTACTGGGTGTAGGTCGATACCCATCACCTGCGACGACACTTTCGACATGGCATCCGCCAAGGACATACCTGCCGCGTCGGCGGCTGCGAGGAACCGCCTGACAGCATAAAAAAGGAATGTCCCCGAGCCGCAGCTCGGATCGAGAATGCGCTGGTGCAGAGGCTCGTTCACCACTTGCGAGACGATTTTGCTGGCGAGCCAGTCCGGGGTGTAGTACTCACCCAACGCCTTACGGGTTTGCGGCGAAATCACGGACTCGTAAAGCACTTTGAGAACATCGTGTTCGACTGCCGACCAGTCGAATCGAGACAGTCTGCGGGCCAGGGATGCGATGTAACCGTCGCCGCCGGGAACTTCGAGAACCCAATCGAAGAAGTCGCGGTCGACCACTCCGTGCAGACCTGCGATCGCGAACTGGTCACCGGAGAGCAGAGTGGCCGGTGCCAGCTCTTCGGCCTGTAGGCCGAGAACCAGATGGGCAATGATCTCAGCGCTGTTGACCAGCAATGTGTGTTCGAGGAACAGCTCGTCGGTGTCCGTGAACTGTGTGCCGAGGGCACCCCGGAGAAGCTTTACCCACAGCTCGCGCTTGAGCTGGACTGTAGGGGTGTCCTTACCGGCGGCGTAGATCGCTGAGAGCGTGGAAAAGTCGAGAGCGTGCGAAGAGCTTTGAGCCCCTAGTCGCTCGGCGATCTCCGTGGGGGTGGGTTTGATGGCCCGCCGGGTGGCAAGTACGCCTTCGAGCCAGCGCAAGAGCTCGTCAGCACCGGCCGATCCACCCATACTTGTCACACGAGTAGCTTCCCGAAGACCCCCGTCGACCTCGTGATAAGCGATCCACTGTCGACCGTCGGTGAGGATGCCGACGTACCGCTGGCCCATCTCAGACGACCTTGTCGCCACATAGCCCGCAAGCTGCGTGCGAGCTGCCTCGACCGCACCCGGCGTCGCGAGTGAGCGTTTGACTTCGATGACCGTGCAACCCACTTCGACGTCGATGCGACGACCATTTCCCGCGGGCGTCTCAAGGTTTACGTCCAAGTCCTGCTCGGCCAGGCCCAGTGACGCGTCGAGTAGCAACATTCGTACGTCGGATTGAATGGTGGCTTCGCTGCGCACGGACTCCGCCTTGTTCACGAGCCGGTCCATCAATGCACCACGGGGGGTGGATCCTGCCGCAGTCGCCATGCTGGGCAACGCTACTAGGAGCACTTCTGAACGCGCGCACGCCCAACCTACGCATTGCCGACCATAGAGTGAAGTGCCGCAAGCGACACGCCGGCCGCAATTGAACACCCGATACGGCCTACCAGTCGCTATCTCGGGGGTGGATAGCGTGCGCTAGTCCGGATTGCTCGGCGGGAGGTCCGAAGCCGTATCGAGATCGTCGACGATCAACTCGACTGTGAAGTCGGTGGATGGATACGGCGTCATCTCGCTCGTTTCGTCCACGAACTCCCGGCGGCCCTGGAGGATCGCGGCAGTAACGATGTCGGTCATTTCGAGCTCGAGACGATCGTTGGGATCCAGGTACCCGCGTTCCAGCGTTGCTCGTAAGGCCTCCAACCCAAGCAGAATCCGAACCTGGTCCCGTTCTTGCGACGAGAGCTCGGCCGTGCTGCCGAACTGCGCTGAAGGTCGGGATCCGTCGCAATTTTGAGGATCATCTGCATCACCGGTCTGGTCAGTCACTGGCACGCCTCCTCGTCCTTGACTTCCGCTAGAGCGGAAGTGTGAGCCAGAGGACTACCCTCTGGTCGTGCCAGCTCGGGACACCTGCGAGCGTCGGGCTCGCTTCCCCGGAAGGATGCGAGAGACCGCGGTTATGAGCTAGTCTGATGACGTTCGACCGTCGATGAGGGTCACGGTCGAGCGTCCATCCAGCAACAGCACTGCACCACACCATTTCTCGGGTGTCGGTGTCTTCGAGCTGTGGGCTGGCCGACGCTCCCAGTGAAGGCCCTCCATGTCGATTCCTCACCCGCTCCCGCCGAGCCATTTTCCGGTCCCGTCCCTTGTCGACGGTGGTGACCGTCGATGACCACCCGCACCGTCTCGACAGCCGAGCTGCAGCGCCGCTCACAGATCGCTGCCGCCGCCTACGAACGCGGCCGCCGCGCCACCCTGGCGGCCGCACGCCGCCGTAGCCTGCCCGACCGGGCGAACGTGCGCCGCGAGGAGATCCGCACTCGCTCCCACTCGTACGAGCCGCGTAGTGACAGTCGCGCATTCGGGCTGCTCGACTCCGACGTGTCGTTGGTGCGGGCGGCGGCGTATCTCGCCGCGTCCGGTGTCGCGCACGAGCTGATCACCGCGCAGACGTTCACCGATCCCACCCAGCAGGAGTGGGCGGACGCCACAGGTAATCGGACGGCTGTGCACGAGGATGCGTGGCGGGAGCGGTTGGTCGACAACGGTATCGACGATGCGGTGCTCCGTCCGGGTCTGTCGCTGGACGTCCTGGAGTTGCCTGCCGAGCTCGATGGCCTCGATTTCGACGACATCGCCGAGCACACCCTCGACGTGTCCTCCACCTCTGCCGACGTCGAACCGCTCCGTCTGGCCGATCTCATGCTCGACACACCGCGCCAGGAACAGTCCTCGGGTTCGGTCGTCGACATCACCGACCGGGTCGCGCAGGTTATCGAGCTCGACCGCGGCGTCGACACAGCGGTCGAGGCTGGTGTGGACGCATGGTGACCAAGAAGGCGACCTCGAAGGGTGCCGGCGCGTCCTCGTCGATGCTGCCGCTCATCGCAGTCATGCTCGCGATCGCGGCTATCGCCCTCGGATACGGGTCGCTGTGGCTCGGGCACGCGTTCACCGACACCGGCCAGCAGATCCCCGGCAATCCGTTCGTCGCCCTGTTCTCCGTGGCCGGCGGGCAGCTCACCTGGCCGACCGTCTCGACATGGATCTTCGTGATCACGGTGATCATCGCCTCCGGTCTCGCCGGGGTCGCCGCAGCGGCACACGCGGCCGGAAGCGGCAAGAAAGACGATGTCGACGCCAAGGCCCGACTGATGGGGCCCTCGTCGAAGCTCAGCGGGGTAACCGGCAAGCAGGCACTCGAACGGGCGAAGAAGCTGAGACCAGACCTCGTCGACCGGGACGCGCTGGACGATGCCGACATCGGGGTCATCGTCGGCCGCACCGTCCAAGGCAATCAGAAGGTGTTCATGTCGTGGGAGGACATGCTGTTCGCTCTCGCCGGGCCTCGGATGGGTAAGACCGCGGCGCTGGCGATCGATGCCCTGTGCACCGCTCCGGGCGCGGCATTGTTCACCTCGAACAAGCGTGACGGTCATGACTTCACCCGTGGTGTCCGTGAGTTGCTCGGCGCGGTGTGGCGCTACGACCTACAGGGGATCGCCGAAGGCCCCCGCACCGGCGATGACGGGTTCTGGTGGAACCCGCTGCGCGTGATCGAGACGATCATGGACGCCCGCAAGCTGGCCTCATACTTCGCTGCCGCATCGAAGGACGATTCGGCCCGCGTCGATGCCTACTTCGACGGCGGAGCTCAGGAGTTGTTGGCGCAGATGATGCTCGCGGCGGCGTGTGCGGACGGGGATCTGTTGCACGTCTACGGCTGGCTCTCCGACGAGGGGAACGAACTTCCCCAGCGGCTGCTCGAGGTTCACGGCCACCACATCATCGCCAACCGGCTCAAGTCGACCAGCGAACTCAACCCGCGCCAGCGAGATGGCCTGTACGACATGGCTCGTCGGTTCATCGGCCTGCTCGAGGAGCAGGCCTACGCGATGTCGGTTCTTCCACCGAATCGCCACGACATCTCCGTCGAGGGCGCACCGGACACCAAGATCGGCGGTTCGGTGCGGTACCCGCACTCGATGCGCGAATTCGTTGTCGAGGACTTCGTCACCAGTAACGACACGCTCTACGCGTTGTCGAAGGAAGGCCCCGACTCGTCGTCGGCGCTGACCACGGCGTTGATCGGGTCGATCATCGACGCCGCTCAGCGCGTCGCGCGCCGCAGCCCGCGCGGGCGACTGCCGGTGCCGATGCTCGGCGTCCTCGACGAAGCCGCGAACGTCTGCCGACTCCCCGAGCTCCCCGCCTGGTACTCCCACCTTGGATCGCAGGGGATCTGTGTGATGACGATCGTGCAGAACCTCTCTCAGGCCCAGAAGGTGTGGGGCCAGGACGGGGTCAAGCAGCTCCTCGATGCCGCGAACTTCCTCTGGTACGGCGGCGGTGTGAAGGACAAGAACACTCTCTCCGAGCTGTCGGCGCTCGTCGGTGATCACGACGTCGAACGCTGGTCACGATCGAGTAGTGGCGGAATGTTCGACAGTGGGTCGTCGTCGAAGTCGCAGTCCTGGTCCAAGGAAGCGATCCTGACCGTCGATGATCTCGCCGCGATCCCGAAAACCCGGGCACTGGTCCAGATCTCGGGCAATCGACCGGTGTTGGTGAAGAAGATGTATTGGTCCGACGGCCCCAATGCCGACGCGATCGATGCCTCGTTCGCGATGTACGGCATCCCCGACAAGGAGCAGATCTCCGTCCCTGATCGAGTACACGCCACCGCCACCATCGACGACGTCGACGAGGAGCCGTTCCTGTGACTGCTGACGACGACTTCCACCCCGACGACGACTTCCCCGACGAAAACTTCCCCGACGACCAGCCCGACAACTCCGATTCGGATTCGGATTCGGATTCCGAGAAGGCTGCGTCGACGAAGTTTCCGGGCTTCGATGTCTGGTTCGAGACGTGGCTGTCGGCGATCGTGGCCCGCAGGCTCTCGTCGTCTGCCGGGAAGAACCGGGTGTTCTGTCCACGCTGGTTCGAGCATCCCGAGGTCGTGGTGCGTCTGCACGCACTGTGGACGGCGTGGGAGGCAGCGTCCGCGGCCGAGGACGGGGCCGCGATGTCGGGGTGGTGGGTTCATCACGCGGACCCGCAACTGCGCACGATGCTCGACGGCGAGCATGGCCCGATGTACCTGTGCAGCCGTGACTCTCATCAGAAGACGCCGCCGATTCGGCTGAACTTGGTGCAGGCTCCGGCCGGCTGGTTCGACGAGCTCACCGGCTGAAAAACCTGACACAACCCCTGACCCGAAACAGCCAGAAGCCCTGGTGGGTCCTGCATGACCCACCAGGGCCCTTTGTGGCCGGAGATTGCGCCTCCAGCCGACGACGACGTTAACGACCCCCACCCGGCCTCGGGTTGCGCGGGTCGCTTACACCTCTCGCCCGACTTCAGGAGCGCACGCTGTGGCCAAAGATTCCGACGATTTCCAACTCGATTTGTTCGCCGAGACAGAGGACAGTGACACCCATGATCGACCCGATAACGCAGGAGATAATGAAGCTCTACCTGGAGCACCAGGGGCTGCCGCCGGAGTTGAGCCCGGAGGATCAGCAGGCGTTCCTCGAGAGCGAGAGCGAGCGGATCGCGGAGCGGATCGACAATATGAAGATCTATATGGAACAGCAAGTGCTGCGGAACTACATGCGCGACAACGGCCAGCCTCCCCCGTACATGGAGAAGGTCGGGTTGATCAATCAGGCGTGGGCGCAGGCGACGGACTTCGTGATCAACGAGGAGATCTACGGCCATCTCCCGCCGGAGATGGAGGCCTACCCGCCGGATCAGGAGAGCCCGGAAGCCGAAGCCGAGCGGGATCGGGCACGGATCCAGGTGCACCGGAGCGATCCGGAGCGGTGGCGCAACCCACTGAACTGCGCGGACCCGGACAAGGAAGCGAACCAGCTGACGGACCTGTTGTGGGCGGAGCAACCGATGAGGTTCCGGTACTACGCAGCGCATTTGATCGCGGCGCGGATCGAGGACAACGAGCCCTACCCGACGTCGACCGAGCACCCGCTGTTTCTCACGTTCACGAGCCAGCTCGACGAGCGGGTGGCCGAGCACGCGGCAAGCGGAAGGTAACCCGCCGCAGCGAATCCGACGCCCAGCTGGACCTGTTCGCGTTCGACGCCGACGGTGCAGCGCCGATCGACCCGACTGCCGTCGATGTCGGCGGCACACCGCTGCCCACACCAGTCGATCCCGACGTTCTGGTCGCTGAGGCCGACGCTTCCCAACCGGTGCCGAAGTTGCAGCCCACCCCAAAGGTTTTCGCGGACAACGCCGTCGACGCCACGGTGCTACCGCCGTCCCCGGTCGAGCTGGTGCGCGACGCGTACGGGCGGCTGGCGCGCGAGGACGAAGCCTATGTGCGGCTGGCGCGGATCCGCGCCGACCTCGACGGGACACTGACCGCCGAGCAGGTCACAGACGCTCTGATGGAGCTGCGGCGTGCGGGCGATGTGTCGTTGATTCCCGAGGAGAACCAGAAGACTCTCGGGCCCGACGATCGCGCCGCCGCGATCAGCTACGGCAACCAGAGTCGGCACCTGATCGCCGTCGACGGCCGCCGCGTCGACCAACTCCTCGCCGCGCAGAGCACTCCCCCACCCAGCGTCGAGACCGACTCCCCCACAGTCGAACCGACACCCGATCCCCCGGCGATTACCGCAGTCCCTGACACCACCGAAGGGATGATGGTCGACACTCAGACGGTCGCCGAGCGATTGTGGAATGTCGAGCCCGTCGACTTCCGGCCCGGCACCGAGATTCTGGTGCCCTCCGGAGCGAAAGCCCGTGTATCGGCGAACATCGACGCCCTGCGCACCCTCGCCGTCATCACCGCGCAGGATCGCTACGCCACCGCCGACGAGCAAGCAGTCCTGGCTCGCTGGTCGAGTTGGGGCGCGACTCCACAGGTCTTCGACCCGCGACGCGACGATTGGACCGCCGAACGCGAGCAACTACGCACGCTGCTCGACGACACCGCCTGGGGTCAGGCGCAGCGCACCATCCTCAACGCCCACTACACCGACCCGGCCATCGCGGCGGCGATGTGGAAGGCGACGATCCGGGCCGGGTTCACCGGCGGCCGTGTTCTCGAACCGGGCTGCGGGTCGGGAACATTCATCGCCCACGCCCCGGCGTCGGCGCAGATGGTCGGGGTCGAGCTCGACGCCACCACTGCCGTGATCGCCGCGGCGTTGAATCCCTTGGCGCAGATCCGCGGCGAAGGGTTCGAGAAGACCACCGCGCCGGCGTCCTCGTTCACCGCGGCGATCGGCAACGTCCCGTTCGGGGACTATCGGCTCTACGACCCGGTTCACAACCAGGCCAAGCACTCGATCCACAACCATTTCATCGTCAAATCGTTGGCGATGACTGCACCCGGCGGGTACGTCACCGTCCTGACCTCCCGCTACACCCTCGACGCCCAGAACCAGCGAGCCCGCCGCGACATCGCCGCCCTCGGCGACCTCGTCGGCGCAGTGAGGTTGCCGTCCAACGCGTTTCGGCGGGTCGCCGGGACAGAGGTCGTCACCGACATTCTCGTGTTGCGTCGCCGCGCCGACGGAGCGAAGCCCGCACCGTTGACCGAGCGGTTCCTGCAGCTCGAGAACGCCACTGCTCTCGACGATGCCGGCGAGGACAAGGGCGTATCGATCAACGCCGTCTACACCGATCACCCCGAGTGGGTGCTCGGTGAGCTGCGGGTCGGGCACGGCATGTACGGCAACGAGACTCTGTCCGTCGACGCGACCGACAGCGACGTCGACCTCGCTTCCCTGGTCGAGGATCGGCTCACCGCGATCGTCGATGTCGCGAAGACCGACGGCCTCGGGCTCACCGCATCGTGGCGCGACACCCTCGGGCCGACCCGGGAAGACTTCGAGCGCGGGCTCCTCGCGATCGGGAACGGCCCGGCCCAGGACGAGCTCGCGGTGGGAACGCTGCGGCACGACGCGCAGATGGAGACCATCGAACGCTGGAACTCCCGCGATTGGGAGCCGGTGAACACTCGCGGAGCCAAGCAGGTCGCCGAATGGGGCGAGCTGCTCGCGCTGCGCGACACCACCCACGCCCTGATCGACGCGCAACGCGGCCCCACCGACCCCAGTCAACGGCAAGCGCTGCGGGAGATCCTGGGTGAGCAGTACGACGCCTACGTTGCCCGCTACGGCCCGATCAACCGGTTCAAGATGTCGATACCCAAGGACCTCACCGAATCGCAGCACGACGCCGCTCTGGCGAAGCTGATCGAGACGTGGCGTAAGGACGAAGGGGTTGCCGGCGACCCCTACGCCGGAGAGGTTCCCGAGGACGTCTACGCCCGGCTGTCCGACGATGCCTGGATCAACCCGCGCCAGCCCACCAAGCTGCAGAGCCACCTCGGCCGAGCTATCCGCACCGACCCGACGTTCGCCGCAGTGCTCTCCCTCGAGCATTTCGACGAGGAGACCATGACGGCCCGCAAGGCGGCGATCTTCCACACCGACGTCCTGCACTCGCGTGAGCTGCGCCGCTACGCCGAGACGGTCGACGAGGCGATGGCCATCAGTCTCGACGAGCACGCGCGTCTGGACGTCGGGCGTATCGCCGAGCTGCTCGGAACCACCGCCGAGCAGGCCGAGACGCAGATGGAGGGACGCGCTTTCCGTACGTTGACCGATCCGACTCGGTGGGTGTCGTCGTCGACGTACCTGTCGGGCAATGTCCGCACCAAGCTCGCCGACGCCGAAGAGATCGCCGCCCTCGATCCCCGCTACCAGGCGAACGTCGATGCATTGACTGCGGTGATCCCTCCGCGCAAGACCGATGTCGATGTCGCTCTCGGTGCGCCGTGGGTGCCGATCGAGACCTACACCCAGTTCGTCCGCGAGACCTTCGAGGTGCCCGCCGATGTTCCGGTGACCATCGAGCGGGCATCGGGACGATGGTCGGTCACGGTCGGGCACTACGCGGACTCGGGAGCGCAGAATCTCAAATGGGGTCTGGTACCCAAACGGGGCGCGTGGTCGACGAAGTACAACTTCGAGCACCGGCCCGCCGAAGACCGCGGTATCGGCAACGCCGGTATGCGCGCCGGGGACTACGAATGGCCCGCGATGCTCACCGACCTGCTCAACAGCGACCCGATCGAGATCACCAGCTCCAAGGAGTTCCGCGAGAGTGCCGGCGCACCGACGGTGCACGATGCCGCGACCCGCGCCGCTCAGTCCAAGGCGCGACGACTGGCGCAAGAGTTCGGGCAGTGGGCGTTGCACGCCGACGAAGTGCGCCGCGAACAGCTCCTGGACATCTACAACGACAAGTTCAATTCGCTTGTCGCGCCGGTGCATTCGGGCGCTCACATGTCCTTTCCCGGTCTCGGGGAGAAGTACTCGCCGTACCCGTATCAACGCGACGCCGCCGCTCGGATCGTCTCCGAGCCGACGGTGCTGCTCGATCACGTCGTCGGGGCCGGCAAGACCGGCACCATCTTGATGGGTGCGATGGAGCTCAAGCGCCTCGGATTGGCGAACAAGCCGTGGGTGGTGGTGCCCAACCACATCATCGACCAGGTCGTGCGCGAAGCGGGTCAGTGGTATCCCGGCGCACGGATTCTGTCCGGATCGGCGGCCACCGACGCCGAGGGGCGCCGGTTGCTGGTCGCGCAGTCCGCCTCGCAGGACTGGGACATGGTGATCGTGCCGCGGTCGGCGTTCTCCTCGATCGGGGTCGATCCCGGCACGAAAGCCGAATACATCCGTACCCAGGTCGAGGCCATCGCCGCCGAGCTCGACAACGTCGAGAGCATCCAGACCGGCAAACGGCTCGAGGCGATGAAAGCCAAGCTCGAGGAGAAGCTCGAAACCGCGCTCGAACAGGCCGGGAAGGATCTGGGGCTCACGTTCGAGGCATCGGGGGCGGACTACCTCTTCGTCGACGAAGCCCACGAGTTCAAGAACCTCGCTCGCGCGTCCGGGGTCACCGAGCTCGCCAACGAAGGTTCGCACCGGGCCACCGATCTCGATCTGAAACTGAACTATCTGCGGTCGATGCGCCGCGAGGAAGCGATTACCAAAGGCATCCCGCCAGAGGAGTACGTCGAACGGGTCGCCACGTTCGCCACCGGAACCCCGGTCGCGAACTCCCTCGCCGAGCTGTGGGTGATGCAGCACTACCTGCGTCCGGATCTGCTCGAGGACGCCGGGGTCGCCCAGATCAACGACTGGGGAGCGACGTTCACCGACACCGTCGAACGGGTCGAGCTGAATTCGTCCGGATCGAGACTGCGGGCGATCACCCGGGTCGGTGAATTCACCAACGTCGGTGATCTCATCGGGATGACCAGCGTCTACACCGACGCGGTCACCCGTGATCAGGTGCCCGCGAACCTGCCCGTCAAGGACGGTGGCCGCAACACCGACGTCACGTTCACCCCGGCGCTGGAAGTGCAGGACTTCATCGCCGACCTCGGGTATCGCGCCGACCATGCCGACGCCAAACGCCCGGATATCGACAATGCGCTCAAGGTCGCCAACGACGGCCGCAACGCCACCCTCGACCCCAGGGTCGCGCACCTCGATCCGGCACCGCCGGAGCATTCCCGTGCGCACATCGTCGCCGAGCGAATCCTGGACGTGCACAACGACTCCAGCGAGAACACCTACCTCGATGCCTCCGGTGAACCCCACCCGACGCCGGGTGCGTTGCAGATCGTCTTCTGCGACCGCTCCACCCCGAAAGCCGACGGGTCGTGGTCGATCTACGACGGGATCCGCGAGGAGTTGGTCGCCGGCGGAATGGAGCCCGCGCAGATCGCCTACGTCCACGACTACCCGAAGCCGTCGGAGAAGGCCCGCCTGTTCGAGATGTGCCGCACCGGACGGGTATCGGTGGTGTTCGGGTCCACCGAGAAGATGGGCACCGGCACCAACATTCAGGATCGCGCGATCGCGCTGCACCACGTCGACGTGCCGTGGCGACCGGCCGACCTCGAACAGCGTGAGGGCCGAATCATCAGGCAGGGCAACCAGAACGGGCATGTGAAGGTGTTCAACTACGTTGCCGAGAAGACCTTCGACACCGTGATGTGGCAGACCGTGCACCGCAAGGCGCATTTCATCGAGCAGCTCAAGAGAGCGGACCGCTCGATGCGGCGGGTGGTGGACCTCGACAGCGATTCGCTTGCCGAGAACTCGGCGATGACCAAGGCCCTTGCCACCGGTGACGATCGGTACATCCAGCAGATCGAGCTCGACTCCCAGCTCCAGGAGCTCCAGTCCGAGGCGGATTCGCATTTTGCCGAGCAACGTTCGATCGAGCGTGACCGCGACCGGTTGCGCCGCGAAGTACCCCGCGCGCGTCAGCGGGTTGCTCAATTGGCCGAGGCGGCACCGGTGCTCAAAGGCCGGCGCGAGGTCGAGCAGTGGCCCGGCATGACCATTCGCGGGGTGTTCTACGACAAGCGCAGCGACGCCGCGAATGCGATGGCCTCGGCACTGCAGGGCACATATCACTCGCTCAAAGGCGAAGGATTGACCAAGACGGTGGTGATCGCGGAAATGAGCGGATTCCCGATCGAGGCGTCCCGTCCCGCCCAGGACAGTGCGCTGTATCTGTCGTTCTCCGGACTCGGGTCGTCGACGAAAGTGATCGAAGCCCGCGACCTGCACCCGAAGATCGGGGACACTGACCGCAGCCAGCACGCTTTCGGGCTGCTGACGCGGGTGGAGAACATGGCGTACACCGTCGACACCGACCTGGCCAAGGCCGAACGCTCACTTGATCGAGACGAACAACGCCTCGACGACCTCGACCTGATCGAGCTCTCGGAGTTTCCGAAAGCAGTGCAGCTCAAAGACCTCTCGAACGAAGTCGCCCGACTACGCAGGGAGATCAAGGAAGCCGAAACCAGCCCCGAAGCCCTCGCCCGAGATGCTGCACGCGCCGAACGCGCCGCAGCGAAAGGCCGCGAGCCGAAGTGGTCCCTCATGCTCAACCCCACCCCCGCCCTCGTCGAAGACCTCGGAATGGGCAGCGCCGACGCTGTACGAGCGATGATGCACGACAAAGCTATTGCTGCTCAGCTTGCCGCTGCGCAGAGTGCGGTCGCGGACGGACAGCTGGGATCGGGCGATACCTCGACCCGCCCCGGAAACTTCCTCCGCGCTGTAGACGACAACCCTGGAACGACCAAACCCTGGAACGGTACCGACAACCGAGCTCCTGAATCCGGGCCCGATCATGGGACAGAAAGAGGCCACGACTACGGTGCCGGGGACTAGCAGGGCAACTATAAACAGACGGTCCGTCAAGATATCTTGACGGACCGTCTGTACCTACTGCTTTCGGTCAGCTACCGGCGCTGCCCCTCTGATCCAGGACTTTTCTGCAACGTTCCTTCTGGCTTGTGCGCATCTCCGTCACCGACCAGGCCCGCGAAGCCGGACACCTTCCAAGTCTTCTTTGTGTTTGGACGCATCTCACCGTCTTCGGCGCTGATGAGAATTGTCTTGCCACCCGGGTAGGAGACCAGAGCGTCACCGCCTAGATGAGCCAATGCGGTGTGGGCTGCGACCAGGTTCTCGGCTGCGCGAAGTGTTTCACCATCTGGAAGGAGACCCTCGCGCTCACCAACAGCACTGCAACGCCGAGTCAATGCGCCGACGAATGCCGCGACATCGTCGACCGGTTCCGTGTGCTCACGCGCAGCAGACTCTTCCTGTAAACGCTTCTGTTGCTGGGCTTGCAATTGTTCAGGCGACTGTTTCAGGAGCCAGAGTGCGCTTGCTGGGGGTTCTTTGCCCGCACGCTTCGCGGACCGTACGGCCAGCTTCGCTGCGGCGTGTGCGCTGCGCGCGAAGCGGTCAGGCGGCAGGTCGTGAATGCGCTGTTCTAAGTTCGTCATCGTCGTCGGCTCCCTACGGTTTCCCGCGTTACACAGTTCAGTGTGCGCTTGGTGCACCAGAAATGCACGTCAGCTCGGTTCTACGGGAGCTGTGGATGCGAGGAGGTGGGCGTCGGCGTAGTACTCCCCCCATTGAGCAATGAACTGAACGAGCACCTGATCCTTGAGCTTCTCAGCCTCATCCCCCAGCAAATCGACCACCTCGAAGATGACCTCCGGGGGCAACTTCGGATCGTTGCCACCATCGGTCTCGGAATTCTCGAAAATGAACCGGAACCGCTCCCAACATCTGTCCAGCGCCTCTGCCCGGACTTCCTTCTCACGTTGAAGCCTCGCGGACTCGGCCGCAGACTCGCTGGTGCGGCGGTACGCAATGAAAGTCACCACGGCTGCGCTGATCGCGAAAAGACCCGCCGTGACAACACCCAAAGGTTGCGCGGTGACTTTCCAGAACTCCAATGGACCAGGAACCTCGTAGAGGCGACCCAAACAGAACGCAATCGCAAGCAGCACAAGACCGATCACTACGACGATCGCCTCGCCCACCCTCATACGACGGACCGCATCGTCCGCCAGGATGTCAACCGAGGTGTCCCGATCCACGCCTCCGGTCGAGCCCGGAGTACCGCTGGTCATGATCCGGCATTCAAGTAGCCGATGGGTCCGCCGCTAACGACCTTGATTCTGCTGCTCATGATCTGCCGCACCCGATCTTTGTACTGGACGGGCACTGCCGGACTAAGCGCCCGGTCCACCAAGCCTGGGTAGACGCGGTGCAACAGGGTGCCGCTGTAGTGAAACCGAGGCTTGTCTTCACCGGAACGTACTTGTTCGCTTTCGACGTCTTCGATCTTGTACACGGCAACCGGGACGGTCGCGACGGTGACGACGAACAGCTCGTTATCGATCACTCTTCTCGGGTACGAACGCCACCATCGAAGGCTGGTGGCATCGAGCTCCTCATTGGAATGTTCGGTGCTGAAACCAATCCACGGGCGATCCTCGCCGGGGTACGCCCGCTTACGTGCATCCGTTCGCAAGACGGTCAACTCACCCTCTTCGACAACAAGGTAGCTACGCCGTTCGAGACGCTCGACCACTTCCAAACGAATGGGGTTCTCCAGGACGCGGGCGGCAAGAAGCTTGTCTACCGCCCCCATGGCAATGTTGAGGCGAGATGACGTCTGACCGCGCGTGAGGATGTCCGGTACGGGCTCGTCCATACGTGTGGGGGGCGCGAATTTCGCTAGGGCCATGGTTCGTTCCTTCGATAGGAGTTTCTCCAGATCGGAGCCCGACGTAGCGCCGTGACAGTCGTCCTTGGAGATGAGAACTTCACACTACCCGTGTATTGGGTTCGATACATGATTGCTCCGCTGAACCTTTGGCACCCCGCTCAAACCGGGCGGCCCTTAGAGGCCCCGAGGTAAGGCGATGCAGTGACGGATTTCGCCGTCGCGCCGGTGTCTCGCGCGATGTGGCGGCACGCCCAGCCTGATTGTGGGTCCAATAGCTCCGGTTCACCTAGGGCGGACGAGCCCATCCAGTTAATTCACCTGAATGACGCTTCTCGCGACTGATGTCCGGCCGTCACCAAATTAGGGACGATCAGTAGGGCAGTTTCCATTCGATCGGAAACCACGGATCTTGCATTCCCAGATACACCTGAGATTTGAGAACGGCTATGGTGAACGTCCGATTTATTCGGACATCCGTATCCTCTTCAGGCTCATCGCATGGGATCACTACTCTCAACGGGTTGCGCACCGCTGTGTATTGTTCAGCTGTGTAGAACTGATCGACCTCTATTGCCCGACTGGCCACCAGAGGGGACGAGTCCACCCTGTCAGCCGAGGGCGTTATCACAATATCGAAATTAACAACTTTTGAATCCGAACCTACTTCGTTTGCGTTTTCTTTTTGGCAAGCCTCGTCGGCGTAACGCAAGCACACAGTCATCTCTGCCGGGAGACCGCTTCCGTCCAGTACATGGACTGCTGCGCCGCAGTTGGGAAAGGTCATCGCCCCACGCTGAGAGAGATATGTATTCTCAAGGGCTAAGGCAAAAGACTGCTTTAATTTACTTGTAGTTGGCATGTCTGGATGCACCGAACCTAGAATAGTGTAGTTCGATTGAAGGGGAGCAGCGACCCGAAGTACGCCGTAGGCAATAGCCCCTGCCAAAACAGCCACCACCATTCCAATAACTGCCGCGCGTTGCGCGACACTCGCCGGCTCACTACGGTCGGTATCAATCAGTTTCCGTGCCTGCTCGTTTATTACCTTTAGAAGATCTTCCTTCTCCTTTCCGTCTGGAAGTTTCTCCCATACGGTGACTTCTTTCGACAGCGTCTCGCGGATGTTCTCTCGATTTCGGACACTGATGATGTAGTTGGAGTAAATTATCGCTGCCGTCGTCAACAACGCAACGAACCCTGATATGAGGGAGCCGATCACTGCTGGCTGCATGCGCGGATGATACTCCGCATCAACCTTCTCACAATGAATCCATCTTCATCCGATGCGAGCGACGCAGTTTGGCGTTACAGCCCGAGCTCATCGTCATACAGACGCTCCGACTCGGGCGCACTGTATCGCTCCACCGGCAACCCATGTCCGGTCCCACCTTGACCGTTCCTGGAGCCGCGGGCGTCTGCAAGTATCCCCGCGACGCGCTTCTGAGCAGCAGCATCGTCGATATCCACGTTGGTGGCGCGGACCTTGGTGTCGGTCAGTCCTTCGATCGGGGATGCCACGACAGCGTGCGGTGACTTGTTAGTAGCGCGGATACGTTGTTCGGCTGTGTGCCGTCTACTAGCCAATGTCACCGAATGCAGACGCCGGCCTTGTTCGGTGATGGCGGTGTCGAACACCGCGGCTGCGGCGAGGTCTGCAGCGCGGCGTTCGGGCTCGGCGGCTCGTTGCACGATCGCGGGCCACTCGCTGGTCTCGGCCTGAACGCGTCCGGCGGCGTCGCGGGCGGCACGTTGGGTGTCGCGGACCTGGCGGGCGAGGCGTTCTTCCCGCAGTCGTGCGTCGTCGACGGCCGGTTCGATGCTCTTGCGCTCACGTCTCTTCGCAGTCGACAGCTGCTCGGAGAGCGTCGCGTGTTCAGTGCGTGCGGCCTCGTACTGTGCGGTGACGCGGCGTAGTTCGGTCTCGATCTCGCGCGCTGCTGCGATCGCAGCGGCTTGCTCGTCGAGGCGCGCGTACAGCTTCTCGGTATCCGCAACGACAGTCGGCTCGGTGCGGTCGCGTCCGGCTCGGTCGACGAACGCGGCCAGCTCGGCGTCCGGGACGAGCCGGATCGGGTCTCGTTCCATCTTCGCGAGCAGAGCGGCATCGGCCGGCGAGAGCACAGGCTGCGGCTCGGGTGCAGCCGCGGCGGCGTCCTCTACTGCCAGCTCGGTCGGGGCCGTCTGCTCGAGCTGCTCGACTGCGTCGGCTGCTGGTGCGTCGACAGCCTCAACGGAGGGCTGCACGTGCGGCGTCAAGGTTGGAGCGTCGGTCATCGCTGCACGCAGGGCTGCCTGTTCGGCCCGCCACAGCATCGCTTCGGTGCTGTCGACGTCGGCCTTGAGCTCGGCAAGCGCGGCGAGGTCGATGCTCTCGGCCGCCAGGCGTGCGGTGGTGACGTCGACGGCGGTGACTTCTCCCCCGTCGGCGGCGGTGACGCGCTCGTACTCCGCCGCGGCCTCGTGTGCGCGGGTGCGGGAAGCAGTCGCAGTGTCGTCGACGAATCCGGCGCGCCAGATCTCCCAGTCGAGACCGCGCTGCGCGAGGGCGCGGGCATCGTCGTCCCCGGCGGCAGCGACGTCGGCGGCGACAGCGGGTCGGATGACGGTGTCGATGTGATGCCAGAGTGCTTCGGCCTCGAACTCGCGGTCGGTCCACTCCTGGCGGGTGTCGAGCATCGCGATGCGGGCAGGGCGTTGCCGGTCGGCTCGCTCCTGCAGCTCGGCGAGCATCGTGCGGGCATGGAACTGTGCGGGGCTGGTGCCGTCGGAAATCCGGTTCCGCAGCTCCCGGTACCTGGTTTTCGCGTCGTCGAGATCTGCGGTGAGCAGGCGCACTCGTTCGTCGGTGGTGACCGTCGGGTACGGCAGCTCGATCGTCTCGATCTGCAAGCGCAACGCATCCCACACATCGGCTCCGGCGTCGACGTCGTCGGTGCCGGCCTCGACCGTAGCGGCCTCGATGTCGAGTGGCGGTGCGCCGGCCTCGTGGTCGACCCCGGTGTACTCGCCGTCGTACTCCGGCGGTGGTGCCTGGTCGTAGCCGCCGTCGTACTCCGGTGGTGGCGCTTGGTCGTATTCGACGGGGGCGTCGAGCGCGTCGAGGGAAGCGAGATAGTCGGCATCGGCGTCGACCGGAACCGATGCGGTTGAGCCGTCGACGACGGTGTCGGTCGCAGCAGCCTGGGTCGGTAGTGCTGCCGGGATGACGAACTCGTCGGGCAGCTCACCGCCGATGGTGTCGGAGACCGCCTCGTCGACGACGGGGACGGCTTCTTCGTCCTCGATCGAGAGTGGTTCGGCGGTGGGTGGGGTGTAGGTGCGGGCGAGGTGGTTCTCGCGCACCAGCATCTCGGCCCGCCACGTCAGCGCGGTGGCGAGTTCGTGGGCGGGCAGGGTGACACCGTGATCGACCGGGTCGATGCCGCCGTGCAGGAACTCGTACGCGGTGCCGAGCAACTGTCCCGGGGTCCACAGGGTCGGGTCGGCGGCGTCGACGGTCGCCACGAGCGAGGGCCACGCCGCATCGGACATGACGCGGACGGCGGCGGTGTAGCCGAGCAGTTCGATCAGTACCGGCGTCCACGATGGTTCGAGGACCGCGCCGTCGGTGTCGGCGTCGAGCGCGGCGACGGAGAGTTCACCGGACAGTCGCCACCACAGTGCGGCAGCGGGCAGCTCGTCGGGCAGCGGCGACGTGGCGAGGGAGTCGCGGACGAGGGTGTGGACTTCGATTCCGGCGCGTGCGGCGGCGGAGAGTCGGTCGGCGAGGATCGGGAAGTACGGGTCGCGGGCGATGTGGGTGTCGAGTTCGTCGACGAACGGACGCCACCGGGCGACGGCATCGTTTCCGGTGTCGATCACCTCGGCGGCGCGGCGGTCGAGGCTGCGTTGCGCTTTCACCGAAGCGGCGGCGAGCTGCTCGGGTCCAGTCGGACGGCGATCGGCCGGGTCGACGTCGTGTGCGGCGCGGAACACCGCGAGATCAGTGAGCAGTTCGAGGTCGGGTTCGTCGGTGAACAGCGGCCGCGCCCACACCGGTGCAGTCGTCGGTGTCCACGTGGCGACGTCGGCGGCGATGCGTGCGCAGTGCGCCACCACCAGTTCCTCGCGGGCGTCGAGGTAGGCACCCCACTCGGGAAGATCGTGTACCGCTGTCGGGATGGCAGGTAGCCACGGCAGCGGCCCAGTGGCGGAGGAATGCTTGCCGCTGGGGTCCAGACGCCAGTCGAGCACCGCGGCCCTGTCGAGAGCGGTATCGAGTTCACGCGAGCGGACAGCACTGCGCAGGGCCTCGACGGGATCGCGTCCGTGTGCACCGAGGATCGCCAAATGTCCGCGCAGGGTCGGCCACGCGGGCTCATCGGTCAGACCCGGTGCCTCTTCTTCGGCGGCCACGTCGATCGCGGCCATCACCTCCGGCCCGAGGTGCACTTCGGAGCCGGTGGCCACCGAGTAGTCATAGGCCCGCGCCGCCGGCGAGAGATTCAGGTGCGGATCGTCGGCTTCGGCGAGAGTCGAGTGCGCCGAGACCTGTGCGCCGTCGCGCCGCAGAATCTCGCGGAGGTCGTCGACCGCGGTCGGGGGAAGCATTCCGCGTTCGGTCATCGCGGTGTGCAGGTCGCCGTCCGACGCGGTCGCCAGATACAGGTGGTTGGCTTGCTTGCCGCGGGTGAGTCCGACGTAGGCGAGCTGGCGGGTTTCGTCGCCGGTGGCCACGACGTGGCAGGTGTCGGCGGTCGAGCCCTGCGCGGAGTGCACGGTTCCGGCGTAGCCGAGTTCGGTGGCGGACTGCACGTAGTCGGGTGACAGGGTGACGGTGCGCCCGAGTTCGATATGCCGGACCCGCAGCGAGCCGTCCCGGCCGACTTTCTCGACGATCCAGCGGTCACCGTTGCGGACCCAGTCGGTCTGCGAGAGCGGGTTGCGGCGGTCGTTCGAGCGGGTGCGGACGGTGTCCCCGGCGCTGGCCATGAGCCCGTCGGCGAGGACGGCTTCCCGTCCGACTCGCTTGCCGGTGGCGGCGAGGCGGTCGGTGCGGGCGCGGGTGTTGAGTTCGGCGACGAGCTCGCGGGTCGGGGCGAGCATGAGCGCGTCCTTGCCGGCCGCATGATCGGCCGCCCACGCGGTGTAGGCGTCGTCGGTGACCGTCGCGATCGACCCGACATGGACCCGTCCGTGGTCGATGTAGAACCCGATCGCGGCCTCGTCGCCATCGCGCAACGCAAGCGAGGCGGCACCTTCGGCAGGGTCGCGGAACCGGACGACCTGAGAGAGCGACAACGCGCCGATGCGGTCGTGAATATCGCGGAGCACACCACCGGAGGCGACGGAGGCGAGCTGTTGATCGTCACCGATCAACCGCACCGTTGCACCGCGCTCGACGAGTGCAGTGATTGCTTCGTCGAGATCGAGGGTGCCGGTCATGCCCGCCTCGTCGACGATGACGAGTGTGTCCTCGCCGATGTCGGTGTACCACTGCGGAACTTTCACCGACCGGCCCTCGCGCAAGCGTTGGGTGATGTCGACGAACTTCGCCAACGTATCGGTAGTCGTCAAGATATCTTGACGCAGAACTGCGGCAGCGGCAGCGGTCGGCGCGAACCCGACGACCCGCCCGGCGGCGTTCTGCCACGCGGTCGTCAGTGCTTTCATCGACGCGGTCTTGCCGGTGCCTGCGGGTGCGAGTGCGAGCTGCACTTTCGCTCCCGAGGTCGCCATCGCGCGCACCAGCGACCGCTGGCCGGCGTTGAGGTCGAGACCGTTCGCTGCGGATTCGAGCAACGCAATCTCGACGTGCTTGTCGTCGATCGCAATACCGTCGGTGCGCGCGGCGTGGGCGACGATGCGCGCTTCGGCGTCGAGTACTGCTGCGGTGGTGAGCAACTGCGATTCGTGACGGGTGTGTACATCGGCACCATCGCGTCGGCGCATCACATCCGGGGCGATATCGGCAGCGGGGTCGGTGTCGGCGGCACCGGAGAGGTCGATCGACAACTCGTCCCCGCACGCGAGGTCGGTGACCTTCTCGACGAGTGCGTCGATGCGCTCGGCCGGTGGGTCGAAGGTGCGTACTTGCCGCACGACTTCGGCGCGAATGTTGTGCCGCAGGAACCGTGATCGTTTCCGCGAGACGATGTCGAGTGAGCGTTCCGCGGTCTCACGCACCCATGCGTGATCGAAGTCCGTCGTCGCTTCGGCGGCGGTGTGCGCGGTGATCGAGGAGACCAGTTCCGACAACGCCTTCTGTGATCCGAGGATCTCGATCGCTTCTGCTCGCCAGCCGCTGCGTTGGTCGGCGTGCGAGACCGGTTCGTGCTTGGCGGCACGGGTTTCCAACGTCGCTTGCTGGGCGAGGGAGATCGCTTCGATGGCGGTCGGTTCGCGCCCGTGATCGGCCTGGAAGGTGCGCGCAAGTTCGGCGGTGCGGAGTTTGATCGCGGCGCTGCGCGAGGACCACCGCTCGGCGAGACGTTCGTCCATGCTGTCGATCTCGCGGACTGGACGTTTGCTTCTATCGGTCGACGCTCGCTCGGCGAACCGGACGCCGATGCGTTCACGCAACTGCGCTTCGAGAACGGTGTTGTAGACCTCGGAGGCGGGAACGTTGTTGCGGTACAACGCGGCCCCGTCGAGTGCGAGCCACTTGATGGTGCCGTCGGGCATCGTGGCGGCGACCTTGTTGCTGATCGCGACGTGGGTGTGCAGGTTCGGATCCCCGGCGCGTGAATCGCGGTGGGTGAACTGTGCGGCGATCAAACCGTTGCCGTCGACTTGCGCCACTCCCCCGGTACCGACGCGGGTGAAGCACGCGTGCTTCTCGAGGTACGTCACCGCGGCGGCGATCGCGGACTCGTGCGCCGCTTCGATCTGTTCCGAGACCTCGCGCGGGGCGACCGCCCACAATGCCGACACCGATTTCACCGGTGTGAACGTCAAGTCGAAACCAGCTACAGCGGTGGTCTTTTGCCGACCGACCTTGGCCACCCAGCCCGACAGTTCTCGCTCGTTCGCCGGCGCGCGTCCGTACTCCTTTGCGAACATTCTCGATCCGACATCGGTGCGGATCCGCGCGCGGTCGGCGTCGTCGATCGGGGCGTTCCACTTCTGCCCGCGTGCGAGATTGTGCGCCACGAACGCCTCCGCGCACGCCACCCGATACGCGGTCGCTCCGGAGTCGATCTTGAACGCCCGGCCCAATTTCGCCGACCGGGCGGCGTCGGCCTGAGACGCACCTTGCGCGAGCGCCAGCTCGAACATCAGGTCCGCGTTCGGGTGCAGACCTTCACCGAACAGGGCCTTCATCTGCGCCTCGGACACCTGCTGGCCTGCCGCGACCGATCCCAGACCAGCGAGACCCGCCCCGGCCCAACGGCCCGGTGACTCCCCTTTTTCGGAGTAGTAATCGGCCAACGAGGAAGCCCCGCGCTCGGTGGAATCGGCAGCCGCAACCTGCCGGGTCAGGTACTCGTACCCATCCCCAGCGGTCAGCTTGTGCAGACCCATCACAAACGCGGACTGTACCAGCGAAAGCACGCGCAGCTCCATAGTGCATGAGGTGTGTGGGTTCGTTTGGGCTTTGGATCGGTAAATGGTGACAGGTGGGATTGGGTTGGTGAAATGCAGGTTTGGTGGTGGTGGGTCGGTGATGTGGTGGGAGGTTGTGTCAGGATCTGTGTGTTTGACGGTGTCTGGGGCTATGGTTGGCGGCATGGCGTCGACACAGGCTCGGATGACTGCGCGTGCTCGGGCGCGGGCGGCGCAGCAGAAAGTGCTCGCGGACCGTCAGCGCCGGGACGCGGCGAACATGGCGTCGTTGACGGCGTTCTTCACCGCCGCCGAGCAGATCGACGCCGCGAAACTCGCGATGGCTCGCGCGCTCGACGACATCCGCACCCGCGAAGGAACACTCGCCGCCGCCGCGACACTCACCCAGATCACGACCGGCGAAGCCCGCAAACTTCTGGCACTGCTCACCGACACCGCCGACACCGGCACCGGCTCGACGCCGGACACCGTCGCGGCACCGGCCGACGACACGAACGGAGAACACAGATGAGCGTCTACACCGGCGAACTGGTGGCGGCATTGACCGACGCGGGCTACCCCGCTCCCCACACACCGGACACGGATCCGAACGTGCTCGCCTGGAGCAGCGACGGCACCGTTCCGCACATCCATGTCGACGACACCGGCCGGGTGCGCGTGCACACCGCGGCACGCCTCGACGCGGAGTTCACCCTCGGCCCGCAGCGTCAGTCCGCCGCCGATTGGGTCGCACTGCTGCACCCGCACCTTGCATCACGTGTCGCCGCCGCGACCGGCATTGCGATCGCCGAACCCGTGTCGGTCGTGCAGCGCCGCGCAGCGCTGGTGTGGCTCGAGCCTGATTTCGACAGTCACGGGACGTACGCGGTCTACACCGACAACGCACGCATCCGCGTGTCGGACAAGATCGGCGTCGAGACCGCAACCGACTTGTTCGGCACCGCCCGCGGACACCAACTCGGCGTCACACCGTCGGTGCTGTCTCTGCTGCAATCGGCACTCCTGGGAACGGTGATGATCAACGCCGACCTCGCCTACGCGTCGGCGGTCCAGGGGTACAGAATGTGGCTGCCCGCGATCTCCTTCCGCGACACCCGAGGGTTCATGGAGCGAGCTAACATCCGATTCGGTGGACGCGAGAAACCCGCGCAACCGTCCGTTCCCGACGCGCGTTTTCGTGACTTCCACGCCCCGACCATCGAACTCGCGGCCGGAGGATCGAAGACGACATCGACCTTTGCCGACGCGTCCTCTGTTGCGTTCGTTGTGCTGCGGAACGCGCGGCGTCGACACGTCGCCGATGGTCACCACCTATCGGGACGCTGACCGTGACCGCGACGATGCAACTGGCACTGTTCGGCGGGGACACCGTCGCCGAACCGGAGATGTCGGTTCGTCGATCGTGGCGTCCGTTGCAGGGACCGTTGACCGCCAAG
Source organism: Rhodococcus sp. WWJCD1 (assembly GCF_002258735.1). Lineage (NCBI taxonomy): Bacteria > Bacillati > Actinomycetota > Actinomycetes > Mycobacteriales > Nocardiaceae > Rhodococcus > Rhodococcus sp. WWJCD1. Next base: position 16,430 of record NZ_NOXY01000032.1, on the reverse strand, counting down.
ACCGTGGCACGGTTCTGGACGAAAGTGGTCATCACGCCGACGTGCTGGCTGTGGCGATCGGCCGTCAGTTTCCCAGACGGGTACGGACGCTTCACCTTCACCGACGGCGACACACCACGAACATTGTCTGCGCACCGGTTCGCGCTGTTGCTCGCGCACGGCGACCTCGGTGACGGGATCGTCGGCGAGCACGACTGCGACGAAACCCTGTGTGTGCGAGTCGATGACGGGCACCTCAAGCGCGGCACCCAATCGACGAACCTTGCACACGCTGTTGCAACCGGACGCCACATCGGACCGACCCCGGCAGGCGGCGATCCGCGCGGGCGCTACGGGCGGGCCGTGGCGATCCGCGATGCACTCAAAGACGGCTACGACGCCGACCGACTCCGCGCCGCCCTCGCCGGATACAGCGTCGACGCACAAGCACCACCGACCTTGTTCTGAACCGAACGCCACCGAGACATGTCGGTGGCGTTCGGTAGAGATAGATCCATCAGGCCTGGGCCGCACCGCCGCACCGGTGAGAGCAGTCCTCGACGAAAAGGACGTACGACATGACGCTCTCCTCGCTCTTTACCGACGACGTCGGACCGCTGCCCTTGCTCGCGGTCGCCGGTGCCGGATTCCTGATCTGGTACGTGCGGTACCTCGGCGAGAACGACCCCGGATGGAAGGGTTTCGTGGCGAACATTCTCACCGTCATCGGCGTCGGCGCGTACCTCGTCGTCCTCGCGGTCGTGTTCGGCGCGTTCATCGCAGTGATCGTCGCGTTCATCGCCGTGATGCTGTTCATGCTTCCCCTGTTCGCACTCGGCGGTGCCAGCGGAGTCGCCGACCGCAGACCCCGACGCGGGTACCACCGCGACCCCTACGGCAACGACTACTACTGACCGCCCGGCACGCCTACAACCGGCACTCTGCATACACCGCACTCGCGCGAGGTGACGTCGGTGCAATGGCGACTGTGCACCACCTGCAACAGCACTCGTGCACAGATTGCGTGCGCCGCGCCGGACTGCGGTTGTACGACCGCACCGCGACACCGGTACAGAGTTGTCGACGCCGCTGCGCCGCTCACCCAACTAAGAATTTGCAAGATGCGCTGCGCGGATCTCGTCTGGTAGTTCGAACTATCCGGAGGCCGACATCTGTTTGTGGCAGGATCTGTTTCATGGGGTGGGAGCAGATTTTCGAGTCGTCGATACCGTTGGTCGTCGGGTTGTTCTCCGGCTGGGTTGCATCGCGTGCCGCACGCAAAACACCACACGAGAAGCTGAAGGCTTTGATCGAGATTCAAGCAGCCTTGGGCCCTAGCGCCGACCCCAGCGGGACCATAGAGAAGTCGATCGAGCTCGAGCTGAAGCGGCTCGAACGGTCGACGGTGTCTCTCGACTCGACGTGGCCTCAGATTGTCTGGGCTCGGTTCCTCAACAACCCAGCAGCTGTAATAGTTGGCTGCGGCCTAGTCCTCTACTCCGCGTTGTTCGTCGTGGCACTCAATCGCTTCGGCGGTTCCATGGGTGGCGGCGGTACGACTGATGCGAACGACAGCAGCTATGTCTGGGTCTTCGTTGGACTGGTGGTTGCTGCGATGGCGATAGTTGCGGCGACATACGTGAGCTACAGACGGGATCGTCGCGCCCTGCTGCAGGACTGACATTGCCTACGGTGATGCTCTAGACTCGGCTGCAAGTTCGAGCGTCGATGAGGGTCACGTTCGAGCGCGCCCCACCCGTACCGATTCACCCCGCACTGCGTTCACCGCATTGTGGGTTGTGTTGCTCTGTGAGCGATCGGTGCCTGTCCGGTGGGGGATATCCGCGCACCGAATCTGGAAGGCCCTCACCATGTCTGTCTCTCCCGCTGTCGACAAAGACACCGCTCTGGCGCGCGCCCGCGCCGCGATCGAGAACCGCACCAAATACATCGAGTCCCTCTTCGACGCCGCCCAGGCTTCCGCTGATGCGCGCGAGAAGGTCGCCGAAGCGACCCGCGCGGCCGAACGCGCGAACGCCGAACACGCCGCCGCGTACAAGGAAGCGATCGACGCCGGATGGACGGTCGCCGAACTGACCGGGAGTGGTCTGACCGCTCCGACACCGGTGGGCAAGAAATCATCCAAGACCTCCAAGCGCACGACCGGTCGCGGTACGCCGCGCCGCCGAGTCGGTGCCGAGAACACCGCCGGCCCCGACGGACAACGCGATGACGACGCCTCGTCGCCTGCACCCGCCGTGTCGTCCGAACCGCAGTCCTCGACTGTGTCCGCGCGCTGAACACTGCTGCCCTCGCACCACCCGCGCACCGGCACCGGTCGCGGATCCCCCGTGCGCCCTTCGCACGCTCGACGCATCTTCTCCTCGTGCGGGCGCACCCACATCACCCGAAGGATCATTGACCATGAGCCAGCCCGAATTCAACGTCGAAGTAGCCTCCCTCGACCGCAACGGCGACCCCGGTTTCGTGCACTACCGCGGCGCGTTCTACACCTCCCGCTCCGCCGGACAGTTCGCCCTCACCCAAGCAGCAGCACTGTCGGACACCCGCGAAGTCGACACCGTCTCCGTCGTCATCGACGCAGCCGGAGAGGGAACCTCACGCCGTGATGTCGAGTTCATCGGCACCCCCGGCGAACTCGCCGCCGAACTGACCGCGCTCCCCGCCTACGCCTCCGGCGCGCGGCGCACCGTCATCCCCGCACCCCGCGCAGTGACCGCCGCCGTGGCCGCTGTCGTCGAAACGTCACCCCCGTTACCCGACTCGGCGGTCGAGGGTCCCGACGCCGTCGCAGTTCTCGACGTGGAGGTGTACTCCACCCGCCCGGGCCCGATCCCGAACTCGCGCACCGACGTCGGCGCGTACACCCCCGAAGACGCACACCGCATCGCCGAGCAGCTCGCGGCAGACCTCGGCGGCACCATCGAACCGATGCGCAACGACACCGTGCTGCGCGTGACCCACGCAGCGGACGTCTCCGACACCGACCGCATCGCCGCAGAACGGTCCGTGCAGGTGCGGAACCTGCGCGCGAACCTCTCCGTCCTAGACCCGGTCGCCGACGCCGAACACATCACCGCACTCGCCGCCGACCTCGACGATCTGCGAGCTCGATCGAGGCCGGCCGCACGCCCGGACAACACCGCAGCTGTGTCCGCGTCGGTATCGACGCCGCCGATGGCGCACGCAGCGGACGCCGAACGCTCCTCGACACGTCCGCGCGGGTTGGTCACTCCCCCGACCGGACGCTCCTCCGGAGCTGCACGGGCCACCTCGTCCACGCTGCACACCTCCCCCGCCCCGACACACACAGCTGCGACATCGCGGTCAGCCGACCACGGTCTCGGATGACCACCGACCACCAGTTCCCACCGCAGACCCGGGAAGGGCGGCACCGACTACCTCGGCCCCCGCAGCGATCCGCCGCCACCGAGGGCGACAGCGCCGTCAAGCCTGCGTTCCAGCTCGACGGCGGCGACCTCGGCGCGGTCCTCGAGTTCGAGGCGGTGCTGTGGAACGAACCGATGACCGGAGTCCTCCGCGAAATCCACATCACGCCCGGACGCGTACGCGTGGTCGTTCTTCAGACCGAACAGCAGAAGGGCCTCTACCCGCGATACACATCCAGCGGTGACCCCGATGCGCCGTACCTGGTCGACTACGACATCGACTTCGGCGACGCGGTCCGGATCGTCGATCGCCACTGACACCGCTCGTCCGACTCGGCTCGTCCGTACACGCGAGAAAGGCACCCACACAGCCGGTGTGGGTGCCTTTGTCGTTCGGGCAGGGTTCGGACGGGCGGTCAGTGCTGCGGGTGCGGCGCGGTGCCGGGTGCGCCGAAGATGCCGGCCGCCAGTGCCCACGCGGTCAGGGTGCGGCGTTCGGCGTCGGTCGTCTCGTCGGCGTGGAGGTAGTCCCACTCCTGCAGCGCGTCGAGGTCGTGTGCGTCGGCTCCGACGTGTCCGCACCACCACAGGTACGCCCCGATCGGCGATTCCACCTCGGCGCTGACACCGCCTGCATCGCTCACGCGCATCCGTCTTCGTGGGGCACGAACCGCCGTATCGTCAAGATGTGTTGACGCTACGGCTTCGTCAACACATCTTGACGATTGCGCGGATGCGGGGGCGTGTTCCTGCGTCGTGGACGCGGCGGGAGTGTCGACCATGGGTCACTGCCCTCCCCGAAACGTGTTGAGCCGCTGCCACAGTGCGCGCTGAGCGCGCCCGTACTCCACGAGATGTTCGAACAGGTACTCCTCCGGCAACTCCTCGGCGGCGTGGACGATGGCCGCTGCCACGGTCCGGTAACTGCGCCGGTAGGACTGGGAGAGCACGATGTCGGCGTAGTGGACGGCGGTGAAGCCGTCTGCCCCGGCGGTGATGACTTCGTTCAAGCGGCGACGCAGGGGCGCGTCCTTGGCTCCGCCGGATCCGGATCGCATGAAGGCTGCGGTGACGCTCGCCGGGTCGTAGGGTTCGCCGGCCGCGACGAGACCTGCGATCACGACGAACATTCGCCGGTACGCGACGTCGTCGAAGTCCTCGGCGGTCACGATCGCGGTGATGCGCAGATCCTCGGCGGACACTCCCCCGGTGTGGGCACTCCACATCAGGGCGCACAGCAGCAGCGCCTCGGGGTCGGTGGACGGCTCGTGAGCAGTCTCGTCGTCGACGCCGTGGTCGTCGTCAACAGCGGCGAGGCTGCGAACGACACGCTCGGGCTCATCGGGCGGTGGGACTGCACTCAGTGGCGTCATCGTCGGGCTCGTTCTCGCAGGTGAATCTCGAAAAGGGTCAACGGAGTTGGTCGGTCAGGCGGCGGCGAGCTTGTCGAGGGCGTCGATCCGAAAGCCGGACCAGTGGGTGTTCTCGTCGACGACCACCACGGGCATCTGCCGGTAGCCGAGCCCGTCGGTGACGAACTCGCGCGCCGCTGCATCTTCGGTGACATCGACGGTCGTGTATTCGATCCCATGCTTGTTCAGACGTCGTTTCGTTTGATCGCAGCTGTTGCATTCGGGTTTCGTGTACACGGTGATCGACATAGCTCACTCCTCGAGGGAATCGTTCCGGTGGGTTCAATTCTACGCCAAATCGTTCCTATAAGCCATAGATAAAGCTAGACAATTTGACTCGAATATACTGGCGCGCAATAGATTCCGGACTGCCTAGCAGTTCGCAATTACGTCGGTTGCGTTGTTCCTGATAGTGGCAGCACACGGAGAGAAATACGAAAAAGCGACGGGGAACAGTTCATTCCACATTCGGGTCATGATGCCGTCGCCCGACTACTGCTGCGACGCCGTGATCGAGACATGCGAAAACGCCGCCGGAGCTGTTGCTCTACGGCGGCGTCAGTCGGGGGCTATCAGTATTCGAGTTCGTACTGTCGGGTGCGGTGTGAGACCAGAGACCTGCGGATTCCGAACGGGCCTTTCAAGACCATCTGCCGCCGCAACTGCATCCATTCTTGTACGAGTTCGGGTGTGGTGTTTCGTGCGGCTTCGTTGCGGAGGTGTTGTAGAGCGGCCAACCAATTCTGGATTTGTATTTTTCCTTCGACTACGCGGTGTTGTGCATCGGGCGAGATGGGGAATCTGCTATCGAGACCACGCTCCAGGTGGGTTCCGAGTTTGCGAAGGTCTCCGCTGATGAGGCAGTCCAGTCGGTACCAGTCGATCGCCGTCGATGCAGCTTTGCGGTTCATGCTCGATCACCGCTCGGGGCATGGGCCGGGTTGTCGATGATGTCTGTATCTCGGGGTTCGGCCTCGACCCACCTGACGATGCGGGAGACTACTTCTGCAGCGCTCGCGGCGAGTGCCAATACGGCTGCGGTGATCAGGAGAGTCCAGGTCATGACCAAGGTATTGCCTGGGTCGCTGTGTTGGGTCCAGAACGCGATCGTGGTGATGACGATTCCCGCGATCAGCACCAGCAGGGACCACTGCGCCGGTCGGGTCCGATGTTCGGTCTGCAAGGCGTACAGCGCTATTGCGGCGACTAGGACGACGATCAGTCCCACTGCGTACAGGATCATGATGTTCCCGCCTGGTCAGTCTTCGGCTCGAAGAGAATCATATGTGTCCACGAAGACGTGGGCCGAGACGACGAGCTTGCGGACCATGTGCAGCTGGTGCATATTCCAGGCGGTCGGCGTCATGATCCCGAGCACCCACACCCATATCACGAAGATGCCCGGAAATGACGGGAGGTCGAGAAGGAAGTACAACGCTACGAGAACCACGGCCCCAGCGGTGCAGACCCGGAAATAGAGACTGATCCGGTGGTTGAGAAAGCCCGTGTAGGTGTCCGCTGCGGCTTCGTATCGCGTGAGATGGTCGAGTGTGGGTTCGGACGTCACGAGATCGAGAGCCTTGTCGTGATCGGCCAAGGCAGAGGCGATATCCATGGTGTCCCCATTCATCGTGTCGTCGTCGGGCGGTCAGTGGTTGGACGCGTCGTTGCGGCGTTGGTCGCCGATGGACTTGGCCATGTTCGCGGTGGCGACGATCTCTTTCGTGCCTTTCGAGCCCAGCTCGTTGCCGAGACGGACAAGAGCGAACACCAATGCCACTGCAAGAGCGGGAAATGCGAGTTCGATGATGCTGACAGCGGATCCCCTCGTGACGTTGTATGCGGCTGCGGACACCCCGAGGATGCCTACCAAGACAGCGGCAAATCGGTTGAGGCCGTATCGAAGCCGGTCCACTGCCTCCGCTGACTCGAAGTAGCGTTCGGCGTTTTCTATGCTGTCGTCGAACAGGAATTCGTGGCGGATCTTGGCGTGGTCACGGAAGGTGGTGAATGGGTTCATCGGTTGTTCCTGTCGTCGTCGGCGGTGGTTTGGACGAAGCTGCGCTTCTGGTCGGCCTCGTACTCGTCACGGGTGCTGTTGAACTGCCGTGCGATCAGGTAGCCGAACAGGATGGATCCTGCGATGAAGGCGGCTTTCCATCCCCAGGCGAGGTCTGGGTAGGTGACGGCGAAGACAGTGGCAGCGACTACGGCGAAACCGATGAGGGCGAGTGCGTTGCTGTGCAGTGTCACTCGGGACGGCTTGCGTATGTAGGCGGTGCCGACGGCGTAGGCCCCGGTGACCAGGACGACGAACACGATCAGTGCTGTGCGGTTGACGAGATCCATGGCTTCTTTCGTTCCGATCTGTGGTGTCCAGTCGTGATCGACAGCTGTGTCTGTCGTTGTGTCGTTGGTGGGTCATGTTGCCAGGTGGTGCCGACACACTGCTGGGTGTCGACACCACCGGGGCCGGGTTGGGGTCAGCTGGTGAGCTGTTTGCGTGTGGTGGTCTCTATGGCGATCTTGGCGCTGTCGTAGATGCGGTCGGGGATGGTGACGATGCCGGCCGCGAGCTCCTGAACGGTGCGGAGCGCGGTCTCGCGTTCCTGCCCGGTGGCCGAGTCGTCGAGGGCGATACCGAGGGCGCTGCGGATCCGGCGAACGGTTCGTTGGCCCTCGACGCTGGTCACGCGTAGGCCCATGGTGCGGGCGTAGCCGTCGGCGCTGCGCCAGGCGGTGCGTGCTTTCTGCGCGACGACGGCGAAGGCCTGCACGCGCTCTGCGGTGTCGGGGCACTGTTCGGGCCGAGAATCGTTCATGGCGGCGAAGGCGTCGATGAAGGCTGCGGTGCGGGGCTCGGTGAGGTCGTCGAGCAGGGGCCTGATGAAGATGGAGTACGGGTCGGCCAGGTAGGCGGCGTAGGCGTCCGCGACCTCGCTGTAGACAGCGTGGGCGGCGGCGTAGTCGGCTTCGAGTGCCTTCTTGGCGTTGCGGCGGTCGACGACATGGCTGCGGGTCCGAACGATCAGGTACGCGGCCAATGCGAGGGCGAGCACAACCACGACCATCCAGACCAGCGGAGTCCAGTCCATCGGGGCCTCAGGTGCGACGTCGGACGCTGGTAGCGCCGGGGCATCTGAGACCGGTGCGTCCGGTACCGCTGGTGGATCGGAAAGGCGAACGTCAGACGCCTCCTCTGAAGAGATCTGAGAGAGAAGCACGGTATCGATCAACATGGCGGCGACCGCGATGACGAGCCCTCCCCCGCACATCTGTAGCGCGGTCCTGTCGTCGGCACCGTACATGCGAGACCAGAAGAACTTGGCTCCCCCGCCCATCATGGCAAGGACACCGAGCGCGGTGCTCATCCACATCAGGTAGGACATCAGTTCCAGTACACCGGATGCCATCGGGGGCGCATCGGGTGAGGTGAGTGCTTGGGCGAGTACGAGTGGGGTGTTCATCGACAGTGGCCTTTCCAGCATCGGCAGGAGAATGCAGGGTCAGAGTTGGCGGGCGAGGTGTGCGTTGGCAGAGGCGGCGGCAACGTCGTAGCCACCCCACGGTGAGCGGTTCGGGACCGAGCGCAGGCCGATGGTGTCGCCGCGTCGGGTAATGACGGGCCATCCGGTGGGTCGCTCCCCGATGAGCTCGATGACCTTCGCTGCCCACACCTGGTCCTTCTGCGACGGTCTGCGTTCGGGGATCACGATCGGGAGGTCGTCGAGCCAGCAGGGGTGGGCGTGATCGAGGGCGTCGCTGACTGCTTCGTGTTCGTCGGCGCGGTTCTCGCCTTCCCACGGGCAGCCGGTGCACGCGCCGCGGTAGACGTCGCCGCCGACGCACTCACATGGAGCGTCCCTGCTCGTGTCCGGGCACTGGCAGTCGAGGTCCGCTGCAACGCAGGTGGGTTGGCAGGTGTCGGTGGCTGCGGTGGGGTCGCAGATTCCAGGCCGGAACGCGTGGGAGGCGGCGGTCGAGCCGTGCCGCCCCCAGGTGGTCGCCCAGGTCTCGAAACTCCGCGATGCGAGCTGCGACCCCTCGGGTGGGGCTGGCGAACAAGGTCGGGATGCCATGGCGGTCGATGTGCAGGTTCTGCTCGTCTGCTGCGACGTCGGCCAACACGTCGAAGATGTCGATCTGGCCTGCGGTCTCGGCCATCACCGCACGCCCAGCTCGGGACGGGTGAGGGACTGCAAGGCCAGCGAGAGTCGGACGTCGCTGGCGTCGAGAACGACCGGATGGGTGCGGCTGTACCAGGCACCGGGTGCGTCGAGGAGGGCGGTGACCTCGACGCGGCCTGCGGGCGCGGTGCGGTAGCCGAGAATGTCGACGACCGTTCCGTCGAACTGGGTGTCGAGCGAAATCAGTTTCATTCCAACTCCTGTGAGGCGGCGAGGCGCGGCCGTAGCGGGCGCGAGGGTGGCGGTCATGGGTACTCCCGAGTTCTCGACGAGGAAAAGTGCGTGGGTGTTCAGGACGGCAGGTTCTGGCAGTCGGCGCATTCCCAGCGCCCGCCGGTCGAGGTGCAGGTCCGGCGCTCCTCGCAGAGCCAGCAGATCTGGTTGCGCTTGCGGGGCGAAACCTGCTGCACCGCAGCCACGGTGGCGGCCTGCACCCGGTACTGCTCGCGGGCGCTCGCGTCGCGGGCGGCGAGGTCGGCGCGGACCTGTCCGGGCTCGCGGTCCGGTCCATCGGTGCGCACGTTGAGCATGTCCCCGAAAGCGGTGCGGCAGGACTGGCACACCTCCCCCGGTACGGCGACCGGGAGAGCGCACCCGGGCAACGCGCAGTCATCGAACAGTGTTGACTGCCAGTCACATTGGGTCGATTCGGTGCGCGTCGAGGTCATACCCCAACCCTACAGCGTCACGCTGTAGGGTTGCGAGGGGTACGGCGAAGTATTTACAGCGTGGGGCTGTAAGGTGCGGGTATGTCGACAATCAGGCTCGTGCGGGGATCGGAGGAACCGTGGCCGATGCCGAATTGACACTCTCGGAGGTTCTGGAACTGATCGAGGCCTCGACCGGGAAGGCGATCGCGTCCTCGACGTGGCGGTCGTACGTCGCTCGTGGTCAGGCCCCGAAACCTGCCCGCCACCTCTCGCGCACACCGCTGTATTCGCGGGAGGACATCGAGGCGTGGCTCGCAGGCCGACCCGGCAGTGGTGCACGAACCGACCTGCGCCCACGCTGATCGCCGTTCGGCGTTCCCGGTTCACCACTGAGCGTCAACATATCTTGACGAACCAGGAAGGCCCGGGCCATCGGTGTGATGGTCGGGGCCTTGTTGTCGTGCTGGTTGCGATGCTCCAGCGGATTGTCAGGCGTCGTCGTCGACGGCTGCGTACGCGGCGTCGACGGTGATGTTGCCGATCGCGGCCTGCTCCACCGGGGTCAGGGTGTGCCCGCTGTCGGCGAGGAAGGTCAGGTAGCTGTCGATGCCGACCATGCCCCGGTAGTGCTTGGAGGAGAACCGCCAGTAATCCTTGGCATCCTGCGGCCCCGTGAGGCGGGCCTCGAACGCAGTAAGCACTCGGGCGAGCAGCAACACCTCGGCGCGAGCGGGCGTGGCAGCGGTGGCCTTACGGTCCACCTCGTGCAGCGGCGAGCCCATGATCTCGCCGTACCGCTCCGAGCACTTGGATTCGGTGAACACATCACCATGGGTCGCCAGGGTGGTCACCATCCACTTGGTGGCGTTCTTCGGGGCGCTCTTGCCCGCGAGTAGACCGGCAAGGAACGTGCGCCTGGCTTCGGTGGCGGTGGCTCCGGCACGGTTGAGGGCCTTCGCTTTTCGGCGCTCTGCGCGTTCTTTCTCGATGCGTTCGGCTTCGGCGCGCGCGGCTTTACGCTGCGCCGGGGTCAATCCGTCCTCGGTGTCGCCGCCCTCTGCATCGGCGGCGGCGATCTTCTCGGGGGCGAGTTCGAGGCCGGCCGCAGCCCGGTTGTCGTGGCGCAGGAAGAACTCGTACCCCCAGGCGGTCACTTTCTCGACCGTGTTGGCGTGCCGCAGCTGCTCGTACGCTTCGGCTTCGTCGTCGCCCTCGGTGTCGAAGTCGACTTCGTCCTCGGCGACCTCCTCACGGGTGGTCTTGTCGACCCAGACGGTGCCGGTCTCGTGGACGTGGACGTGCCACAGGTGCGGCGCCTGCTCCGGGACGTCGGCCGGGACTGCACTGCCGTCGGAAGTGCGCAGGTCCGCGAGGGAGTACCACTGCCCGTCGGTGGTGGACGGTTCGTCGTGGAGCAGGATGAAGCCGCGTGCGATGTAGTCGGCTGCGGCGGCAGTGGTCTCGGCGCGTTCGTCGATGCGGCGCGCGAGGGTGGCAAGGCGGTACTCGAAGCCGAATCTGTTGTCGAAGATCTGCTCGATCGCTTCGGTGATCCACGGCTCCGTCTCGGCGGCGGTTTCGAGATCAGCAAGCAACGCAGCCCCTTCGAGGGTGAGCTGGCGGTCGTCGAGCTGCTGGCGGGCGCGCTCGGATCGTCCTGCGCGACCGGCCTTTTCGACGTACGCCTTCGGGACGTGCAGTTGCGCGCTGACCTTGTGGACGCTCAGGCCCAGCTCGAGCAGGCCCGTGACGGCGGCGGCGCGTTGGCCGGTGGTGAGGTCTTCGCGCTGATCGTTGGACACGACCTGCTCGGTGATGCGTTCGATGCCTGCGGCCTTCTCGTCGTCGGACTGCTCACGCACCAGTACCGGGATCGAGGTGAGACCGGCTTCGCGGGCCCCGAGAGTTCTGCGCTGTCCGTCGTGGACGACCAGGGTTCCGTCGGCGCGGCGGACCGCCGAGACCGCCTGGAGGACACCGTGGGCGGCGATGGAGGCGACGAACTCAGGGTCGGCGGTGATGTCGACTCCGTCGCGGACGTTGTCGGTGATGTCGAGTTCGTGGGGGTCGACGTGGACGAGGGTGTAGCCGGTCGAGGTCGGTGCCGATTGTGCAGACATGGTGGTGGTCATGATGGCGGTCTCCCTGATTAGAGTGCGGCGGTGAGGCACCGGGCAGATTCCAGCTGCCCGGTGCCCGTTCGCAGGTGGGCGTAAGGCGAGGGTCAGCGGTCGGCGGTCTTCGCGACGGGTAGTTCCCAGATCGGATCTTCTGCACAGGGGTCGCTGATGTCGACCCAGCGCCCGGTGACCGCGTATCCGCTACGGCCGAGCAGCACCTCCGCCATGTCCGGGGTCCAGTCCATCGGCGCGTGCTCCTCGATGCCGGTCGCGTCCAGGTACTCGACCTCGATGCCGCCCCGTCGGATGGACACTCCCACTCCGCGTTCGGGGCGTTCGTCGCCGTATTCGGAGGTGACTGCCGTGAGGTTCCGCTTTGCTTCTCCCATGCCCCTAACCTTACAGCGTCACGCTGTATTGTCAAGTCCTGCAACGGTTTTCGGTTCCATGCAAATCCGAGCCGCCACGTTGCGGGCATCGAACGGCGGCACCACCCCGCTCACTCGAATCACCTACAGCGCAGGATGATCGAGCCTGCGACTCACGCCGGATCGGTGCGACGGGTGGGGTTCTGCACCGGGGGCCGGAGGTTGTAGGTGTCGTACCACTGCTGGGCGGCTTGCTTGCTCATGCCGAGGATCTCGCCGATCTTCGACCACGGAACAGGGCGCTCCTGACTGCGGAGGCGTCCGATGATGGCGTAGCGGTCGGCGATCATCGTCGAGGCCAGGAAGGCGTTGATCTCGAGCGCGTCGACGTCGGAGACCGCGCCGGCCATGCGTCGCTCGGAGTTCGCCTCCCAGGTCGCAGCGTCCTTACTTCCCTGCTCGCGCACCATCTCCGCGAGTTCGACATCGAGCAGTGCCGCCTTGTATTCGACGTATAGTTCGGTCAACTCGGTCGGGGTGAAGACGTTCTCCGATTCCATATCGTCAACATATCTTGACGTTCTCTATTCGTCAACACATCTTGACGATTGAGCGTGTTTCAGTCGACGGGAGTAGCGGCCTCGGCGGGGCACCACTGCTGATGGAGGCGAAGGAAACCCTTGCCGTTTCCGATCGGTATGTCGAAGCTCAGACAGCAAATCCACTGTCCGCGAGTTTTCGCCCACGCATGGAGCAGTCCGGGCGACTTTGTGTCCATCGCGAGACCCTCTGATCTCTCGCCTGTCCGTCACTGTTGCTGGAGCGTGTCCGTTCAGGAATGAAATCGCCGTCTCGTGGATCTACGCATTCGCTGCGCTGGCCGGGGAGGTTGTCAGACAGTTGGCTCCGAACAGGGCTTTGAGATCGCCGTATAGGGCTGGTGTCTTGTGTACTCGAAACTTCGGATCGGTTGCCCACCGTGTCGTCGTAGTGCCGGTCAGGGCGATGTGGACGTCGGTGTTCCCGGGATGGCGTTGCAGAGTTTCACGGAGGGCTTCGATGTTCGGTCGTGTACAGGAGTGCACCGCGAGGGTGAGGGTCATCGGGGAGAGTGATGGGTCGGCATTCCCCAGCTCAGGTACGCAGATGTCGACTGCAACGACTGACGTTCTACCTTCGCGAATACTGACGTTTGCGGTAACAAGTAAGACGGAATCCTCGGTGAGCGCATGCTGGAAGCCGGCGTAGGTCGTCGAGAACACCAGTATCTCGGTGGCAGCGTCGAGATCAGCGATCTCGACGATGGCCCACGACTCACCTTTCTTGTTCACGCGACGGTCGACAGCGGCAATGATGCCACCGATCTTGATCTTCTGGCCGTGACGAACCTTTCCGGCATGCACAGCCGCGATGGAGGTGTCCGTCATCGATCTGAGCGAAGTGGCGATGCCGTCGAGCGGGTGGCCGGACACGTAGAGTCCCAACATCTCTCGTTCGAGTGCGAGCTTGTGCTTGGTGTCCCACTCCTCGTCCGGCACCCGCACGTTGAACACCGCGGAGATGGACTCATCGGCGTCCTCGCCGCCGAACAGATCGAATTGACCGATCGCCTCGGCCTTCTTGGTGCCCATCACCGCGTCGATTGCGTCGGCGTGAATGAGCATCAGCCCCTTGCGTGGATGGTCGAGTGAGTCGAACGCGCCGGCTTTGATGAGGGATTCGGTGACCTTCTTACTGCAGGCAGTGGCGTCGATCTTGCCGAGGTAGTCCGAGAAGTCGGCATACTTGCTCTTCTGCTCGCGTGCCCTGATGATCGACGCCACCACGTTGGTTCCTACGTTGCGGACCGCACCGAGGCCGAAACGGATGTCTTTGCCCACCGAGGCGAAGTCGACGCGAGAGGCGTTGACGTCGGGAGGCAGCACGACGATGCCTCTGGTGCGGCAGTCCGCTAGGTAGACGGCGATTTTGTCCTTGTCATCGCCGACCGAGGTGAGTAGGCCCGCCATGTACTCGGCCGGGTAGTTGGCTTTGAGGTAGGCGGTCCAGTACATGACCAGGCTGTATCCGGCGGCATGTGATTTGTTGTAAGCGTAGCCTGCGAACGGCAGGACGGCCTCCCACAGTGCGGTGACAGCATCGTCGCTATATCTGTTGCTGCGCATGCCGTTTCGGAAGTTCTCGAACTCGGCGGCGAGCACTTCGGGCTTTTTCTTACCCATCGCTCGCCGGAGAAGGTCGGCCTGTCCGAGGGTGTAGCCGGCCACCTTCTGCGCGAGCTGCATGATCTGCTCCTGATAGACGATCAGGGCATATGTTTCTCCCAATATTTTGCGGAGTGGTTCCTCGAGCTCCGGATGGATAGGTGTTACTGCCTCGCGACCGTTCTTGCGGTCCGCGTACGCCCAGTGCGCTCCGACCCCCATCGGACCTGGTCGATACAGTGCGTTCGATGCAATGAGGTCGTTGAACTCGGTCGGTGCCATGCGAAGTAGAAGCTCTCGCATACCAGCCGAATCCATCTGGAAGACACCGAGGTTGTCTCCTCTGGCGAGCATCTCGTAGGTAGCCGCGTCGTCCAGTGCAAGGGTGTCGAGGTCGAGGTCGATTCCGCGGTTGGCCTTGATGTTGTCGATGGCGTCACCGATGACCGTGAGGTTTCGCAGACCGAGGAAGTCCATCTTGAGCAGACCGATGGCCTCGCACGACGGGTAATCCCAGCCGGTGATGATCGCGCCGTCCTGCGCGCGCTTCCACACCGGAATGGCGTCGGTGAGCGGCTCCGAGGACATGATGACCGCACAGGCGTGCACGCCTGCGTTACGGATCAGGCCTTCGAGGCCCTTGGCCGTCTTGTAGATCGTGGCCACGTCGGGGTTGGAGTCGATGAGCGCTCGAACCTCGGTGGCCTCCTTGTACCGCTCG
The DNA here is from genome assembly GCF_002258735.1 of Rhodococcus sp. WWJCD1. Taxonomy (NCBI): domain Bacteria; kingdom Bacillati; phylum Actinomycetota; class Actinomycetes; order Mycobacteriales; family Nocardiaceae; genus Rhodococcus; species Rhodococcus sp. WWJCD1. The sequence goes on along the minus strand of NZ_NOXY01000032.1, from coordinate 1,379 downwards.
TGCGACGGATCGGTGATACCTGCCACCGAGATGTCCTTGGCCATGATGGGGGGCGGCAGCGCCTTGGTGATCTGATCGGCGATACCGAAGCCGGGCTGGCCGAACTGCACACGGGCGGAGTCCTTGATGGCCGCCTTGGTCTTGATGGTGCCGAACGTGATCACCTGGGCGACGCGGTCGCTGCCCCACTTCTCGGTGGCGTAGCGCACCATCTCACCGCGGCGACGATCGTCGAAGTCGATATCGATATCGGGCATCGACACGCGCTCGGGGTTGAGGAATCGCTCGAACAGCAGTCCGTGCGGCAGCGGGTCGATGTTCGTGATGCCCATGGCGTAGGCAACCAACGATCCGGCCGCGGAGCCTCGGCCCGGGCCGACCCGGATACCGACGGAACGGGCGTAGTTGATGAGGTCGCCGACGACGAGGAAGTACGCCGGGAACCCCATTTCGAGGATGACGCTGATCTCGTACTTAGCGCGGTCGCGGTACTCCTGCGGCACACCGCTGGGGAAACGCCATTCGAGGCCTCTGTCGACCTCTTTCGTCAGCCAGCTGCCTTGGGTGTCGCCCTCGGGAACCGGGAAGATCGGCATCCGGTCGCGGGGTGCCCACACCTCGTCGTACGGCTGCACTCGCTCGGCGATGAGCAGCGTGCTGTCGCAGGCACCGGGCACCTGATCGTCCCAAAGCTCGCGCATCTCGGCAGCGGACTTGAGGTAGTAGCCGTCCCCGTCGAACTTGAAGCGCGTGGGATCGCTGAGCGTCTTACCGGTCTGAATGCACAGCAGCGCCTCGTGGTTCTCGGCAGCGTCCTTGGTGACGTAGTGGCAGTCGTTGGTAGCGAGCGGCGGGATGGAGAGCTTCTTGCCGATGTCGAGCAGGCCCTCGCGGACGCGTCGCTCGATGGACAGACCGTGGTCCATCAGTTCGAGGAAGAAGTTGTCCGGTCCCCAGATCTCCTGCCACTTGGCCGCGGCCTCGAGGGCTTCACGGTCCTGACCGAGACGTAGGCGCGTCTGAACCTCACCGGACGGGCATCCGGTGGTGGCGATGATGCCCTCGGCGTGCTGAGCGATGATCTCCTCGTCCATGCGGGCCCACTTGCCCAGCTGACCCTCGATGGACGCGAGCGAGGACAGCTTGAACAGATTGCGAACGCCGGTCGCGTTCTCCGCCACCATCGTCATGTGCGTGTACGCACCGCTACCGGAGACGTCGTCGGACTTCTGGCTTCGATCGCCCCACAGCACGCGCTTCTTGTTGAACCGGGACTCGGGGGCGATGTAGGCCTCGATGCCGATGATCGGTTTGATACCGGCCTTCTTGGCCTCGTTGTAGAACTCGCTGGCTCCGTACATGTTGCCGTGGTCGGTCAT
>NZ_NOXY01000021.1:0-203387 GCF_002258735.1 Rhodococcus sp. WWJCD1 | reverse complement strand
CCGCTCGTGTACCCCGAAAGGCCTTACCGCTCGACTTGCATGTGTTAAGCACGCCGCCAGCGTTCGTCCTGAGCCAGGATCAAACTCTCCGTAAAAGACTCTCGATCAACAGTCGAAACTGCAAATCAGTCATAAACATAAAGAGTCAAATCACTAGCAAATAAACTCAACTAGCATTTTCAAACAACACCCGACAACAACCACCACAAGCGGATGGCTGATACATCGAACGCTTTCACCAAACAAAAATTCGGCACTGACATTCATCGACACACTGTTGAGTTCTCAAAGAACACGCACACACTCGAACCCCACGAACACACAGTCCGAAGGCCTCAAGGGCAACTGTTCCAGCCTATCCCAGCTTGGTCTCGGACACAAGGCCCGACTCTTGGGGGATAAAACCTGCCGAGCCACACGTCCAACCTCGTTCACCCAGTCCGTGAAGACCGGGTCGGTGTCCGTCGCTCTGACTCGACAAAAGTTACGCCACCAACCCCACCAACGCAAATCGGCAGGTCAGGAGTGTCCACAGCAAGATCGACCCCGTTGGACGCCCGAATCAGGTGAGCAAGGCGTCGCGCGCGAATCGCCGCGACCAGCTCGGCGAGTCCGATACACCCTGCCGGAAGTAGAACTGCGGACCGTGGGCACCGATGAGGTCGAGGAAGCTCACTGTGGCCTGCGCCGCGAACTGCGCGTCGAACACACCGGAATCCTCACTTGCCCAACCCAGCTCGGCCACGGTCTCGATCAGCATTTCGTTGCGATGGGTGGAGGAGGCAGATGCAGCGAGCGAGATCAGGAAGAGCGTCGCGGCGTCGGTCTCGTACGTCTCCTTACCCAACGGAAGTCGCGAGGCTGCATGTCGCCACAGCCCGACTGGGTCGGCGGCCAAGCTCGCCCCTAGCTTCGTGCGCATCAGTCGCCCCTTGGATACCCGCGTCAATCCGAGGTGTCGCACGGCTTCGCGAAGGTCGGTCACCTGATGGTGGTCGATCTCGCGGTTGCTCGTTCCTACCCATCCAAGACCCCAATCGAGCTCTTCGCGGATCGCCGCGATGAGTGCGGGCTTGAGATAGCCGGCATCTGTCAGGACAACTCCGTCGTCGCCGATCCGGGCGAGGAACCACACCACCTTGGCCATCGCGATCTCGGCCACCGGAAGATCCACCGAACTCTCGATGGTGAGTTCGCATCGGGGTAGCAGCGCCATCAAGGACGGCACTTCCGTGGGACGCACGCGATCGAAGAGTCTGCCGATAGCGGGTGCCGTCGCCACCGCCTCGGCGAGAACCGAGCGTCCCGTGTCGAGCGCGTGCAACTTCTTGTTGACCGCACCGACGTCGAACCGGTAGGGGTTGAATGCCGGACCCCACCTCTCGAGCAGGCGGGGAAATTCGGGATCGGCTGGATCGGCAGCGATGTCGAGATCCTGCGCATAATGCGACGGCCCGCCGCAATCCTCGGGCGGGCACGCGCGAGCTCCATCGAGGCAGACCGATCGCAGGTCGTCGATGTCCGAATCGATCTGCTCCAGAACGATGGTGTGTGTCCATCCGTCACCGAAGTCGTACTCGTAGATCAGCACGGATCCGCGCACCGTGAGCACCTCGTCGAGCCGAACCCGCTCTTCGCTCACTGCCTCGTCGTCCGGTTCGTGATCGAGTGTCTCGGCCATCTCGAAGCGACGCATCGCACCGACGGTTCCGATGCTGAAGGCGTGCATGTGCCGGTCTTCCCAACCCAGCACGCACTGCAACACCGAGTGCAGTTCGGACAGCAGCAAGTCCGAGCGCACCCGCACCCGACGCCAAATCTCCGGTCGCGTGTGATCGATGGTCACTCCGAGCACCAGGCTGACCAGGCTTCGCCCCGTAACCTGTGTCGTACCGCCGTCCGATAGCTCCCCGGGATCGGGGAGATCCGGGACCACCGACAAGTGCCGGACGCGGCCGGTTCTGATCGACATGCGATCGACCTTAGCCGGATCGATGCGTCGGACACAGGCGTCGGACCCCGTGAGGCGATCCGACCCGTGCGGTGAGCACACGGCCGTCACCTACCCTCGAACCGTGCCGACCTTGCGTGCCCTCGAATGCTTCGTCGCCGTCGTCGAGTGCGGCTCGGTCACCGCGGCGTCGGTGCGCCTACACCTTTCGCAACCCGCCCTGTCGCATCAGTTGGCCGCGTTGGAAACCGAGATCGGCACATCCCTTCTCGAGCGACTACCTCGCGGCGTTCGTCCCACCCCGACCGGGTTGGCAATACTCGCCGACGCCGAAGCCGCACTGGCAGCGGCCGATCGGGTGGTCGAGACCGGACGAGCCGTGGCCGACGGTTCTCGCGGACGACTGCGGCTGGCCTGTGTGGAAACGATGACAGTCCCTGTGGTCGCTCCGATCGTGCGCACGTGGGCCCGTAAGTATCGCAACGTCGACGTGGAGCTTTCCGAACACAGCAGCGCCGACGCCATGGCCGACTCCGTGGCCACCGGCGCGTCCGACCTGGCCGTCGGCCCAGCGTCCGACCGATTCACCGGGCAGGTCACCGAGATCGGCACCGAGGACATCGTCGCGGTGATACCCGAAGGCCTCGACCTCACCGACGAGCCGAGCATCTCGTGGAACGACCTCCGCGGTAGACCGATGGTCCACTACCACCCGTCGAATGGACTCGGAGGGTGGATAGACGCCGAGGCCGCGGCGCACGATATTTTCCCGACGGTCAGCACGCGTACTCGAAGCGCCACTACCGCAGCGCAATTGGCCCGCGCAGGCTTGGGGATTGCGCTGGTGCCGACGTCTGCTCTCCCTGACCGATTCGACGGCGTCGTCAAGCCCCTACAACCGAACCTGCGTCGCACCGTGGTCGCAATGGTCGGATCGCCGAGTGACGCCTTGGTTCAGCGATTCGTCGCCGACCTGCTCCGCCGCGGGATTCCAGCCGGCCCGCGGCGATGACATGCGTTAGCTCGTCCCCACCAGCAACAACAACCCGAGCGACACCCGCCTCAGACGAACCGTCCTCCGCCGTCGACGTGCACGGTGGTACCGGTGACGAATGTGTTGGTGAGCGCAAAGAGCACCGCGGCCACCACGTCGTCCGGCCGGCCGACCCGACCCGCAGGATTGGCTCGCGCTGTCTCGGCGAAGAACGGGTCCTTCCCTGCTCCCATCGAATCCCACGCGCCGGAATCGACGATGCCCGGCGACACCGCGTTGACCCGAATCGGAGCCAATTCGACCGCGAGCGCCTCCACGAGAAACACCACGGCCCCGTTGGTCGTCGCCATCACCGAGAGACCGGGTGCCGGCTTCCACGCGGCCACCCCGGAGAAGAACAGTAGCGAGCCGCCCTTCGCAATACTCGATGCGAAATGCTTGGCCAGCACAATGGGCCCGATCACTTTCGTGTCGAACGCCTTTCGGATGTCGGCGACGTCGAGGTCGGCGACCGAACCGTTCGCGTGATCGGCCGCGAGACTCACCACGTGATCGACCGATCCGACCTCCGCGGCCGCTGCAGCGATCGATTCCTCGTCGGTCAGATCGACGATCACCGAGGTTGCCCTTGGACCCATCGCCGCGGCCGCGTCGTTCAGCACATCCGGACGTCGACCGGCGAGGATCACCTCGCCTCCCCCGTCGACGATCTCGGCCGCAACGGCCCGCCCGATTCCCGACGCTCCACCTATCAGCAGTACTCGCATGACGCATCACCCTTCGCTCGATTGGTACCTCACCAGCCAAGCGAAGAGTTCACCGTCGGACAATCGTAATTACCTGCTACTGCCATAAATTACATCGATGGATCCGAGGCTACGATCCGTCGGTCGTCAAGCCGTCGTTGATCGCTGTGACGTCGAAGGCCAACGCGTCGAGCTGAGATGCCAACGTCGTTACCGTCAACTGCACCAGGTACTGGGTATCGACGCCCACCAACACGTACCGAGTCGTCACCGCTGCTTCGAGTTGTTGCGCGACGTAGGAACCCCGAATGAATCGCGACGGCCAACCGAGCCACGACGCCGTACTCGCCTCGCGCTCCACCCAGCCGGGCATCGCCCGCCCGTCTCCGAAACCCAACGCCATCAACGCTTCCGGATCGATCGTGCGCGAGAGAGCACCGACGAGAAGCACAGCATTGGGAGCGAATCCGTTCTCCACGAGATTCGGTTCCACGATCACCTGGGTGGCACCGGGAAACTGCGCCGGATCGAGCGTCTGCCAGCCTGCAGGCACCGGCACGGTGATGCCCAGCTCTGCCGCCGCGGCACCGTCGAGCGGGGACACCCGTATCGCGTGCGCGTTCAAGTACTCGGCAATCGTGGTGGGTTCGGTCGGCTCCGGCGACTGGGCGTCGTTCACAGCATGGGCCTTTCGGTGGCGGACGAATCACTGGCACGCCAGAGGCTACCTCCGCCGATCCGGGCCTCGACAATCGCTAGAGGCAGTGCCCCGCGGGAAGCCGATCACTGCGCGACTCCAGCCAGCCACCGACCGCGTCGAGCATGGCGGTTCCGTCGGTGAACGAACCCGAATCCGGTTGCGCCGCAATCGCTACACCGACACGTCCAGCAACGGTGGTGACGATACCGACTTGTCGCACGACGTAGCCACCATCCACGCGCGGCCCCCAGCCGCCTTTGAACGCTGCGTCGGACAGCTGCCCCAGGCCCCACTGCTGCTCCGGCACAACATTGTTCATCATCTCGACCACGGGTCCTGCATCCGGAATGCACGACAAACCGGCCGCGAACGTCGCCTGGTCCTGCGTAGACCATTCGGTCTGCCCGAACGCGCTGAATTCGGGACGGATCCGCTCCCTCCGAATCGTCGTGGCAGAGTCACCGCCTTGCCGCAGAACCGACTCGACCGCGGCACCCGCAGCAGCGGAATCACCCAGCGAACCCCACAGCACGTCGGCCGCCGCGTTGTCGGAGCTTTCGATTGCCGCTGCGGCGTCGGCCAGAACCGCGTCACCGCCATTGCGTAGAGCGGCGACGGCCATCGGTACTTTGACCGTCGACCACGCGACACCGGAGGTCCACGTTCCGAGCACGGTGGCCGGACCGCCGCCGACCGGAACCAGAGCAAGGCCGATGGGGCCACCTGCCGCGGATTCGAGTACGCCGAACTCCTCAGCGAGATCGGCGACAGACAACGGTTCGACCGGAACTGCGGTGCTCCACACTCCAGGGTCCGACGTCGGTCGGTCCGACCGGGGCATCGGCAGGGACGTCGACGCGGAGACCCCCGACGTATCCGTCGCAGTGCCGTCGTCCGTGGCAATCGTGCAACCGGAGACCAGCAGTGCAAGCGAAAGAGCGACCGCGTAGAAGCTTCCGTTGCCGCGGTGCATCGACCTAGAAGAGGTAGACAACAGCGTTCTCGCCACCGGTGCACGTCACCAACTGCGCGGACGACACGCAGTTCATCTCGTACCGCTTGCCGGTGACAGGACTGCTGGCCACCACCGTTCTGGAATTACGATCCGAGCCGCCACGCGTGTAGGCCAACCGCACTTCCTCGGCGAACGGGCACGACGTTGCTGTCGACCCCACTGCCGAACCCCGAAGGCCGCCGGTCGACGCAACGGTGGCCGGGCAGGTCTGCGCACCCGCCGGCAGAGTCGTCATGGCCGATTCCTGTCCACCCGTCGAGGAGGAGCCCGGCACCGCGCCCGAAGCGCTGCCGTCGCTCTCCACCGACGGCGGTGCGGCACTCGCCGACGCCACGGCTGTACTGGCGTCGTCGCGCAGCGTCAACCAGGCGAACACTCCACCGAGAATCAGTGCTACCGCCACCAGAACGGCAACGACGATCCAGAGACCGCCGTTCCCATTGCGCGGCGACTGCGGCGGACCACCCGCGAACACCGGCGGGAAGGGAACTGCGCCGGGCCCTCCCGACTGCGCTGCGACATCGGGCTGCACTGCGGCACGAGGCTGCGCTGCGACATTGGGCTGCACTGCGGCACGAGGCTGCGCTGCGACATCGGGCTGCACTGCGGCACGAGGCTGCGCTGCGACATTGGGCTGCACTGCGGCACGAGGCTGCGCTGCGACATTGGGCTGCACTGCGGCACGAGGCTGCGCTGCGACATTGGGCTGCACTGCGGCACGCGGCGGGCGAAGGGGACGACCGGACGGAGACGGGGAATCGGAAGCCCCGGAGTCGGCAGTGTCCGGTGAATACCCCGGCGGTGGAATCACTCGATCGGACGGATTCGGCTGCGCGCCGTACTGCCCGTAGGCGCGCTGCGAGGGGTCCCCCGAACCTGGATAGCTCATGGTGTCCTTCTGCCGATGATGGGGCCAGCCTTTCACACAGGGTCGAAACGAGCAGACCGGACGTTACAGTTCGGCGCGGAGTGCGGTGAGTTCTTCCAGGTAGCGTGCGACCGCGTCGTCGTCGTTGCATCCGAGGACTCGATCTGCGACGGCAAGCACCGGTGCCGCGGCATTCGACGGACACAACGCCGTGCCCGCCCAGGCGAGCATCGGCAAATCGTTGCGCGCATCTCCTACTGCTGCAACCGAATCCGCCGATACACCCCACTGCTCACACAACTCGCGCAGCGCGCTTGCCTTCGAAACTCCCGCAGCGGACATCTCGATGTACGGCGCACCCGAGTGCGTCAACTCCACCCCGGTCAGGCCGGCCGCAGCGACGAGCTCGTACAGGGCCTCACTGCTCGTATCCCTGTGTCGGGCAACAATTTTGACCGTCGGCTCGACCTCGGCCGACAAGCCGTTATCGGAGAGTTCCATCTCGTGGGGTTGCCGATGATGGTCGGCGAACACGCACAGTTCCGCATACCCGGCCTCTGCCACGAATCGAGTGGCACCGACGGTCGCGAAGGCCACGCCGGGTACGAGAGACCGCACGACCGACTTGACCGACGCGACCGTCTCGGCCGGTACCGATCTGGTACCGACGATGTTGGGGGTACCGTCGGCCAGATCGAGAACCACCGCCCCATTGGCCCCGATAGCCGTCCCCCGGAAGCCACAGGACGCAGCGAGTTCGTCGATGGAGTGACGCGCCCGTGCGCTCGCCCACACCACCCTTATTCCGGCGGCGTCGGCACCGGCCATCGCGTCGGCCGTGCGCGCCGAAATCGTTCGGTCCGAACGCAACAGCGTGCCGTCGAGATCGGTTGCGACCACAACGACGTCTTCGGCTCTGTTCACGTCACCGATACTGCCAGGTGTCGCTGCCTCAGCCGGCGACCAACGTCAGAACGGAAATCTCACTCGGTGCGAACACCCGGAACGGCGGACCCCAAAAGCCCGATCCGCGGCTGGTGTAGAGCTGAGTTCGGTCGCCATGACTGCTCAGTCCGTGTACGACCGGCTGGTCGAGGCGGACCAATGCCGAGAACGGCCAGATCTGGCCGCCGTGCGTGTGACCGGACACCTGCAGATCGACACCCGCCAGGACGGCGTCGCCGATCTGTTTGGGCTGATGGGCCAGCAACAACACAGGCGTCGAGGGATCGGTACCTGCGAGAGCTCGAGGAAGATCGGCACCGTGGCCTGGCGCACCGGAACCCTTCGCCGTGGCGTCGTCGACGCCGGCGATGATCAGGGCATCGTCACCGCGATGGAGCACCACGTGCCGATTGTGTAGAGAGTTCCACCCGATGCTCTCCATGTGATCGAGCCACTCCTGCGCCTCGCCGAAGTACTCGTGATTGCCGGTGACGTACACGCGCGCCGATGTTGCGAGCATGGATTCGAGCGGTGCCGCCTGCTGTCGACGCCGACCGACCGAACCGTCGGCTATGTCTCCCACATGGGCCAACACATCGGGTTCGAGTGCATTGACCGCATCGGTCAATCGGTGCGACCACGTTGTCCGATCGAGCGGACCGAAATGCGTGTCGGTCACCAGAACTACTCGCAGACCGTCGAATCGAGGGCCGAGCCGGTCGATCCGCACAGTCGTGTGCCGCACCCGCGGTGTGCGCATCGCCTCGTAGTGACCCCACAGGGCAAGGACCACCACAATTCCCACGGTCGAAACCGACACGATCCGCGATCGCACCGGGTCGTCGACTCCGGCGAACCACAGGCCGAGCCGCAGCAGCAACGACAGCGCCGACCACACGAATGCGATCCAGACCAGACCGAGCAGCACATCTCCGACGCGCGCCCAGGCATCTTCGCTTCGCCCCTCGGGACCGGGCCGGTGACCCATGTACATCGACGTGGGCAGCGCGAGGAACGCGGCGGCCGCAACCGAGGTCCCGACGACCTGCACAGCCGATCCCCACTGTGCGCCCGCGAACACAACCGTCCACGTCGGCAGCGCGAAAAGTACCGCGCAGACCGAGAACACGACGGTGGGCACCACTATCCGGCGGCGACGCGAACGAGAGGGTGAGGCCGGCCGGTCGGGTTGCTGAGTCCGGCGATCTGTCATCGGCGGGCGCTACGGTCGACGCCGCGTGGTGTAGCCGCGGAGTCCGTTGAGCGGGAGTTCGTGCTCGGCGATCTTCTGGTCCTCCGATTCTTCGAGACCGACGCTCGTCTCGACGTCGGTCTTCTCGGGCTCCACCGGACTTTCGTCCGCCCCGTTCGACTCGGCAGTGCCGGACTCGGCAGTGCCGGACTCGGTAGTGCCGGACTCGGGCGGCACGACGCTCGGCGTGGTCTCGTCTCGAGCCGCAGCCTCCTCCCCTGCCCGTGCAGGTGATGTCGCTCCGTTGTCGGCCGAATATTCGGCCTCTGCGGGTGCCTGCTTCTCGAGCTTGGGCTGCGTAGATCCGTTGGTCATCGGCGATCGACTCGACGTCGCAGACCCGTTCGGGTGTGCAGAGCCACGGGACGCGGTGGACCCGCCGGATCCGTTGGTCGCGTGAGCGCCGTTGGTTCCCGACCCGTTGGTCGTTCCGGTTCCGTCGGCGCTTCGAGAGCCGTTGGTCGGCGTCGGAGTCGATGTTTCTCGATCTCCGGAGTTGGCCTCGGTCGGGATGTCGATGTGCGGCATGCTCCACAGGGACAGCACCGATCGATGGTGCACCGAAGAGTCGTCGGTGGACGAGGTATCGAAGGCACCGGAATCGTCGAACTGCGAGGCCTCGAGCGGCACCGGCGTCCACGCTTCGCCGGAAGACGTAACGCCCTCCACCACAACACTGTTGGGCTTGATTCCCAGCTGCGCCAACGTTGCCCAGAGACTTTCCAACGCCGCATCGTGGTCGAGGTAGTACTCCGATTCACGTACCCGCCAGAACGTCCAGCCGCAGCGCTTGAGTTCCTGCTCACGCTGCAGATCGGCCAACCGCTGCGCCGAGGTGGACAGGAAGGTGTCACCGTCGCACTCCACCGCCAGCCGCGAGGATTCCCCGGTGACCACGAGGCCCAGACGCCGATTGTTCACCATCACACCGGGATTGACGTGAAATCCACGTTCGACGAGGTCGCTCCACAGCTGCTGCTCGAGAAGCGTCTCGAAGGGGGCCGTCCGGACCTCCCGTGAGACGTTCACCGGCATCGGGTCGGCCGGTGCGGGCGAAACGGAGGTGACATAGCTCAGCAACGAGTTGCGCAGGTCCGCTCGCTTGAGGCGGTCGACCGTCACCGAGTGGAAGAGCCACAACTGATCCTGTGCCCGCGAGGCCGCCACGTTGAACCGCCGCTTGTACTGGTTGGCGGTGAGGGTGGCGAAATTTTGGTCGGGTGCCACCACCATCGAGAGAAACACGACGTTACGTTCGTCTCCCTGGAAGTCCGGCGGTGTGCCGACGCGCAGCCGCCGCTGCTCCCACTGTTCGATGCCGATGCGCTTGATCAACTCGTTGCGAATCTCGTCGACCTGCGACTGTCCTTGCAGCACAACGACGCCGAAGGTCAAGTTGTCGTACGAGGGATCCTCGAGGCAGTCGGCGATCTGTTGAGCGATCGCAACGGCCTCGGTGCGGTTGACGAGCGACGCATTCTTTCCGGTCACCGTTGCACCGCGAACGTACGTGTGCCGCAACGGCGGTAACCGATCTGCCCCGAACTGCCGCACGGGAACGAGCGGTGAGTCTCCGTAGAACTGCTGGCTCGACCAATTGATGATCTCGGGCATCGACCGGAAGTGCTCGCGTAACCGCACCACCTGGCCGAACCTGGTGCGCAGCATGGAGAACAGACTCGACCTCGGCGTCAGAGTTGCCCGTACGTGTTCGGGCAGATCGGGCAGGTAGACGTCCAACCGATCGAACACGTCCTCGAGGGTGCCGGTCTGCATGACATCGGCTGGTGCGCACTGCCGGTCGTCACCCACCACGATCACGCGAGGCGCGAGATACAGCAGGAAGAGGCTGGTGATGTCGGCCTGGCTGGCCTCGTCGACGATGACAACGTCGAAGCTACCCGGTACCGGCGGAATCGACGCCAGCACCTGCGAGAGCGGCATGACCCAGGCAGGCACCGCGCTCTGCGCCTCGCGCATCGCCGATCGTGCTGCACTGCGGTAGGTTTCGGCGTACTTGCCGGCCCCGGATCCGATGCTGGAGATGTGCTCGCGGTAGGTCTGCAACGCACGGACCTCGACGGCCGTCATGCGCTCGAGACTGTTGCGCCACGCACTCGCGGCAGCGAGACGGGTAGTGAGATAAGCGATATCGGTATCGGCAGCGGCCAATTCCGCTTCGAGTTGCTGTTCGAGACCGCCATGATGCTGCTCGCCGACCCACTCGCGAGCACGACGCCACGCCCAGGCCTTCGACATCTGCCAACTGAGCTCGTCCCATTCGAGATCGGCGGCGGTGTCCTCGACCAGATCGAACAGGGCGGGTGCCACCGCGGACAACGACGCCGACATCGATTCGAGCAGGAGTTGATCTTCTTGCTCTGCACATGCCTGCGAATACGAGGCAACGGCGGCAGCCAATTCCACCGGATCGGCGGTGCTCAACGCACTCACCAGGGTCGAGCCCTCGGGCGACGGCCCGGCATCGATGCGAGTGGCGACCGAGAACTGCAGGGCCTCGAGTTCGGCACGCGCGGCGTCGATGTCCGCTCGCTGGGCGATGGCGTCGGCAGCTCCGGCGACCTCGTGAGCCTCGGCCAGGCTTCGAATCCACGGTGCCGCAGGGGAAATGGCGTAAAGACGGTGCACCAGGGCGTCACGTGCGGACACCACCTGCGCCACCAGGCCGAGCCGATCGGCGATCCGCGCCACGTCGTTCACACGAATCGAACGCGTTCCGTCGAGCGGAACGACGATCGCAAGGTCGGCCAGCAGCACCGCTGCGCTCTGCACGGAGTCCAGCGCGCGGAGGTGTTCGGCCACCAAGCGCGCGGCCATCGCCGTCGTCGCGGGCTGTCCGTCGACCGTGGCCACGATGTCGAGAGCCTCGACGGCTTTCTGTTCCTCGCTGCGACGGAACCGCGGCTTCCATTCGACACCCGACTCCAGTGCTCCGGCCAGCGCATCCATCGCCGCCAGCGCCGCCGACGAACTCGACGAACACTGCACGTCGTGCGCACCGACGTAGCGATCCGACGCAGCTGCCGTCTCCACCATCAGGTCCAGTCCGCTGACCCGGGACCACAGGTGCGCGGCTTCGCCGGACAGCACCGAATCGGTCAGGCGCGAATAGGAATCGTCGAGTTCGACCACCGCTCGAACTCGGGCGGCAAGTTCTTCGCACAGTTGCCTGATCTCGGCGGACACCGCCGGCTGCACGCCGTCGAGCAGCGTGATGAGGGACTGGGCCTGGGGCGAGACAGTGTCGATCTGCGCACCTGCACGCTGGCAGAGCACTGCGAGTTCGGCCGAATTCGGCAGCATCGTCTCCGGGCGGGGCAGCACCTGGCGGGAGCGCAGTGCACGATTCTCGTCCGAGGTAGCGATCAACGTGCGCAAGCGATCGACCTGAGCACCGTCGAGTGGTGGCCGATCGGCCAGCAGCGGGCCCGGCAGCCACTCATGTGAGCTCTCGGCCGCTTTGACCTTGCGCACGATCGACGACACCGTGCCGTCGTATCCGTCCGAAACATACTCGTGCACAACAGTTTCGGACTCACGGAGCGCGCTGACGCGGTCCAGCAGCTCGGCTCGCCGAGTGAGAGCCGCCGCACGCTGCGTCGTCAGTGCCTCGATCTTCTGCACCTCGCTGGCCTCGTCGAACGAGGTCTTGCGTTCGGCTATCTTCGCGACGCTGCGGTTGAGCTCGTCCGAACCACCACGAGAGAGGTCGGTGATGGACACGCAGAGCTCCTGCAGCTCCGGCGGCAGTTTGTCACGCAGCACCCGCAAAGCTTGTGACTTTTCACTAGTGACCAGAACCCGCTGACCGCGCGCCAGCAGACCTGACATCAGGTTCGCGATGGTGTGGGTCTTGCCCGTACCGGGTGGCCCCTCGACCACGACACCGCTGTCGCGTCCGAGACGTTCGATGATCTGCGACTGCTCCGCGTTCGCCGGCAACGGAAACAGAGGATCCTCGGCCAGTACCGCCGACTCACCTGCTCCGGTGCGCTCGAGCCACGCCAACCGATCGGCCGGTTCGATGGCGTCGACGAGCTGCGCGAGACCCAGCGGTACCGGGGAGTCGGCGAACTCGAGATCGGCGATCATCTGCTCGTAGTACTCGACCAACGCAAACGAGTTGCGGGTACGGAGCACGAGGGCAGGCGAGATGGTCAGTGTTCGGTCGTCGTCGATGTAGGCGAGAGCTCCGGGCGGTCCGACCCGATCGAGTACCTCGATCTCGTGCCGCGGAACTCGCGCAGCCCAGTTTCGGAGGAATTGCTCCATTCCGGCTCCGACGGGCGAGGTGACCGAGTCGTGAAGTTGCTGCGCCAGGTCAACCGATCCGGAAGTATCGAATTCGTTCGAGCCCGTCAGCAGCTGCCCGTCCTCGAGCCGCGGGGTTGTGTTCGCCGCGAGACGTACCAGCAGGTCCCCGGTACGAACATCCCGCTCGATGTTGGCCGGCTGCGTGACCAGGTGGGTGCGCACACTGCGCTGCGGATCGACGTTGCTCGACGTCAGCAACCCCGACGCCACCACCAGTTCGATCGACTCGGGCCGAGACGCGAGCTCTTGCATCATCAACTGCAGGGCCTGGTAGATCGCGGCCTGTGGACGCCGCTCCCGGTCCTCCTGCGCCCACTCCTTCCACGACTGCGAGTACTCCTCGAAAGCCTTCTTGATCTCGTACGCCTTGCGGATGTCGAAGTCGGCATCGGATTCCTGCGCCTCGGCACGACGGCGGGACGTCACCGACGCCGCGTCGGCCAGCTCCAGCTCGCGGTAGCGGCTGTCGGCGACGATCTGAGGATCGAGCCACCCCGACAGCAGTTCGGGAGGTGCGGGCGGCTCGTCGACCGCGATGCGCGGCGCACGGAGCACCACGCCACCCTGCTTGGCCAGCAGGTCGAGCTGCATGGGCACGTCACCGGAATGCACCCACTCGACCTGGACGTGATCGTCGAATCGCAGCACAGGGTTCGATCTCGCCTCGACGATCTCGCGAAGGAAGCGCAGCAGGCGTTGCACCCTGCTCTTGAGCTCGTCGTCGTGTTCACGACCGGTAGCCGCTGCAGCCGTCACAGTTTCCCCACAAATACTCGAATGGTCGTCCCATTTCAGGGACAGTGCTTGCGCACCCCGGCCACACTAGCCGCTCGAAAGCAGTTGTTCACCGCGTGCTGAGCACACAGAATGCGTTCTAGTGCCCGGTCACAAAGACCGAGTTTCGGTGGCCGTCTGCACCACAGCGGAACACCCCGATCCACTCCCTCGGCGCCCGCTCGAATCCGCACGATGACGCGAGTTCCGCAGCGGGGTGAGATTCGCAGGTTCATCCGGACGGAACCGTGCGCACAATGACGTATAAAGACTGAATGCCTGCTGCGCCGGAGTCCGATGGCGACCTTCCGAATCGGGAGCTGCCGATCACCCCACGCGGGCTACGAACTCGATCCTCGCTCGTCGCGGCCGCACGACGCGTCTTCGAGGAGAGCGGATACCTCGACTCCCGACTGATCGACATCACCCGCGCTGCTCGGTGCTCCGCCGGAACCTTCTACACGTACTTCACCAGCAAAGAAGAAATCCTGGCCGCGGTGCTCGAACAGGCCAGGGACGACATGCTGCACCCCGGAACGGAACGGGTGGATCCCCACGAAAACCCGGTAGCCGTGATCGCAGCGAGCAATCGCGCCTACTTCGAGGCGTACCAGCGCAACGCGAAGCTGATGGCCCTGCTCGAGCAGGTCTCGAACATCGATCCCGAATTTCGCCGGCTACGTCGCGAGCGCGCCGACGCCTTCGTCAGACGCAATGCTCGCAGCATCGAGAGCCTGCAGAACCGAGGCCTGGCCGACACCGAACTCGATCCCCTTCTCGCTTCCCGAGCCCTCTCTTCGATGATCAGTCGTCTGGCGTTCAATCACTTCGTCGTCGACGCCGCCGGCGGTCGGTCCGCGGCGGACTACGAGGGCCTGCTCGAGACCGCGACGAGGCTGTGGGTCAACGCGCTGCGGCTGCCGTTCACCGACGACGGAGACGCCGAGCGAGGGCTGGATGCGTGACGTATCGGCTTACTCGACGGGACTCGGCCGAGTTGTACCCACCGGTAATGTACTCGCCGGTAGGAACGTAGGTGTCCGAACAGCGAATTAGCTGTTACGCCAACGCTACTCGCGGGTACGAGAGTGTTACTGCCCGGTAGCACCGTCCGGAAGGAATCGAAATAGGTTGTCACAGAGGATAATTCCGATCTTGGTGATCAATCACACTCACGCCGAACGTCGTTGGCGATGCACGGGGGCGCATTGCAGTTAGAATAGGTCGGTCGGAGTGCTGCATGAGCGTAGGAGTGGAGCCTGCGGAACGACCCGATGGCACATAAACGGACATGCTCAGCACCAATCCACGTTCCATCGAGAGTGCACCGACGAAGTGCGCCCATACCGAGCGAAGAGAGATACGTTGTTCAAGCGGATTGCAGTAGTCAACCGAGGCGAGGCAGCAGTACGGCTGATCCGAGCCGTCCGAGAGCTCAACGCCGAACACGATTACGGCATCCGCACCGTAGCGCTGCACACCGAGGCGGAGAAGCGGGCCATGTTCGTCCGCCAGGCCGACGAGGCCGTCACGCTGCGTAAGCCTGCGAGCGGCTCGGCGTACCTCGACTACAGCGTCCTCGAGGCGGCGCTGGTGGAGTCGGGTGCCGACGCAGTGTGGGTCGGGTGGGGCTTCGTCGCCGAGGACCCCACGTTCGCGGACCTCGTCGCCCGACTGAACATCACCTTCATCGGCCCGTCCGCCGACGCGATGCGTCTGCTCGGCGACAAGGTCGAGGCCAAGATCCTCGCCGAAAAGGTCGGCGTACCGGTCGCACCGTGGTCCGGTGGACCGGTCGAGACCCGCGCCGACGCCAGGCGTCACGCAGCGGCGATCGGCTACCCGCTGATCATCAAGGCCCGCTCGGGCGGCGGCGGGCGCGGTATCCGCAAGGTCTTCCACGAGGACGAACTCGAACTCTCCCTCGAGCGCACCCAGGGCGAGGCCGAGCGCTCGTTCGGCGACCCGGTCGTGTTCCTGGAGCGTCTGGTCACCGATGCCCGCCACGTCGAGGTACAGGTCATCGCCGACAGCCACGGCAACGTGTGGGCTCCGGGTGTGCGCGACTGCTCGATCCAGCGTCGCAATCAGAAGGTCATCGAGGAGTCCAGCTCGCCGCTTCTGACCCAGGAACAGGCCGATCAGCTGCGCACGGCCTCCGCCGAACTCGTCAAGGCCGCCGGCTACCAGGGCGCAGGCACCGTCGAGTACCTGTACCAGCCCGAGCAGAAGATCTTCACGTTCCTCGAGGTCAACACCCGACTTCAGGTCGAGCACCCCATCACCGAGTACACCACCGGCATCGACCTGGTGAAGCTGCAGATCCTCGTCGCCGACGGTCAAGCACTGCCCGGCGAGTGCCCCACCGAGTTCGGTCACGCCGTCGAGGCCCGCCTCAACGCCGAGGACGCCGACAACGGCTTCGCGCCGGCTCCCGGCACAGTCGAGCTGCTCAAGTTCCCGCTCGGCACCGGCATCCGCGTCGACACCGGTATCGCCCAGGGCGACGTGATCCCGCCCGACTACGACTCGATGGTCGCCAAGGTGATCGCCTGGGGCCGCGACCGCAGCGAAGCTCTCGCACGGTTGCGGAACGCACTACGCGAGACCACCGTCGTCATCGACGGCGGCACCACCACCAAGTCCTTCCTGCTGAGCCTGCTCGACCGCGAGGAAGTCATCTCCGCCTCGGCCGACACCGGCTGGCTCGATCGCACCGAGGCCGGCTCGCAGGTGGGCCCGACGGCCGTCGCGGACATCGCCATCATCGCCGCGGCCATCGATGCCTACGACGCCGAGGAAGGCCGCGAGCGCACCGCGTTCCTCAACTCCGCTCGCGGTGGTCGTCCGCGCGCCACCCATGCCATCGGCCGCACCGTCGAACTGAACTACCAGGGCCAGGCCTACAAGATCGAAGTAGGCCAAACCGGCACGCACCGCTACAGCATCGACGGAGATGCCATCGGGGAGTTGCAGGTCGACGTCGAACGCCTCGGCGCCTACGAGAGCCGTTTGGTCATCGGCGACCGTCGCTACCAGGTCGTCACCGTCGCCGGAGCCGCCCACTTCCTCGTCGAGGTCGACGGCATCAGCCACCAGATCTCCCAGGACGAGGCCGGGTTGGTCCGCGCGCCTGCCCCCGCCGTCGTCGTGGCCGTCCCGGTCGCCGTCGGAGACGAGGTCGAAGCGGGACAGACCCTCGTCGTCCTCGAATCGATGAAGATGGAAACTGCCGTCCGGTCCCCGTACGCGGGCACCGTGCGTGAGGTACTGGCCTCGGTCAACGGCCAGGTCGACGCCGGAGCAGCCCTGCTGCGCGTCGATCAGGCCGGTGAGCAGAAGGTGTCCGAGCAGGCACCGCGCGTGCAGTTCCGCGGCATCGACGACGCCGCGCAGCGCTCGCCGCAGCGCCGCGCCCTGGACCGCCTCGACGAGCTCGCAGCCCTCATCACCGGTTTCGACGTCAGCGGAGCTCGCGCTCGAAACCTGTTGTCCACCTACGAGACTCTGCGTGCCGACGTGCCGCGGAACGACTCGGAGCTGGTGAGTGCCGAACTGTCGTTGCTCAACACATTCGCCGATATCTGTGAACTCTCGCGCAACCGACCGACGATGGACGAAGAGAGCAACGACGAGCGCGTCCACTCCCCTCGCGAGCACTTCCACTCGTTCATGCAGTCGCTCGACGCAGACGTGCAGGGACTGCCGGAATCGTTCCGAGGCAAGCTCACTCGCGCCCTGGCGCACTACGACGCCGCCATCGACGAAGGCCGCACACCCGAGCTCGAAGAAGCCGTCTACCGCGTCTTCCTCGCCCTGCAGCGTATGGAGAACCAGGTTCCGGTCATCGCTGCCCTGCTCGGCCACTGGCTCAGCGATTGCTCGGAACAACCCGACGCCACTCCGGCCATGGCCGAGGTACTCGAACGACTCATCGGTGCCACCCAGGCCCGCTACCCCGTCATCGGCGACGTCGCCCGCAACCTGCGCTTCCGACTGTTCGACGAGCCGCAGATCCGCACCGCACGAGAGAAGATCTACGACGGAGTCCGCGGCAGTCTGCAGTACCTCGCCGAGAACCCCGACGCCGCCGACTACTCGGCGCGCGTCGCCGCTCTCGTCGCTACCCCGGAGCCGTTGATCGAGCTGCTGGCACAACGGATCACCGATCCCGGAGCCCTGCTCGAGGTGATCACCCGCCAGTACTACGAGATCCGCACCCTCGAAGACGTCAAGGCCTTCGACCGCGACGGCAAGCACTTCGTCACCGGTAACTTCGAGCTCTCCGGCGAGCGACTGCACCTCGTCTCCACCGCCACCGACTTCGATTCTCTCGCAGCCACTCTCGATGCGGTCGAGGACATCGCCGGTCCGTCACCGGAGCACCTGGCCGTGGACCTCTACCTGTCCTGGCCGGACGCGCCGACGGACGGCGACGCCCTCTCGGAACAACTCCAGGCTGCACTGGCCGCGCACCCGAGCACCGGCCGCTGGCGTCGCGTCACCGTGACCGCGTTCGGGTCCGCGACCCGAAAGATGACCTACCGCCGCACCACGGTCGAGGGATCCGAGCCCCTCGCCGAGGACACGATCATCCGGGACATGCACCCGCTGACCGGTCAGCGGCTCGACCTGTGGCGACTGAAGAACTTCGACGGCGTTCGCCTGCCTGCCAGCGCCGGAACGTACCTGTTCCACCTGACGTCGAAGGCCAACCCCTCCGACGAGCGACTGGTTGCCCTGGCCGAGATCCGCGGTGTCACAACACAGTTGGACGACGCCGGCAACATCGTCGCCGTACCCGAGATCGAACGCACCGTCGCAGCCTGCCTCGACGGAATCCGCCGGGCCCAGGCCGGACGCGGCAAGAAACGCCTCGACGCCAACCGCGTCGTGCTCTACGTCTGGCCGGTACTGAACGTGCCCGCCGACCGCATCGCCACCATCGCCCGGCACATCGCGCCGCTGACGATCGGTGCAGGCCTCGAGGAGATCACCCTCATCGCACGTCTGGCCGAAACACCCGGCGCAACACCGCGAGAGGTCGCGTTGCGTCTGTCGTACCGATCCGGCGCAGGCATCGTCGCCAAGGTGACCCCGCCGCCGACCGAGCCGATGCGCCCACTCGACGAGTACACCCAGAAGGTGCAACGCTCCCAGGCCCGCGGCACCGTGTACCCGTACGAGCTCATTCCGTTGCTGAGCAGCAACGGTGGCATGTTCACCGAGTACGACTTCGACGCCGACGGCGTACTCGCACCGGTCGATCGTCCCTACGGCCGCAACACCGCAGGCGTCATCGTCGGTCTCGCGACCACACCGACCGCCAAGTACCCCGAGGGCATCACTCGCGTCGCACTGTTCGGCGACCCGACCAAGGCACTCGGCACGGTCGCCGAGGCCGAGTGCTCGCGGATCGTCGCGGCCATCGACCTCGCCGAGCAACTCGGTGCGCCCGTCGAGTGGTTCGCATTGTCCTCCGGTGCAACGATTTCCATGGAATCGGGCACAGAGAACATGGACTGGGTCTCGCGCGGCCTGCGTCGCATCATCACCTTCACTCAGGCCGGCGGTGAGATCAACATCGTCGTCGCAGGCATCAACGTCGGCGCGCAGCCCTACTGGAACGCCGAAGCCACGATGCTCACCCACACCAAGGGCATCCTGGTGATGACCCCCGACAGTGCGATGGTGCTCACCGGAAAGCAGTCCCTGGACTACTCCGGTGGCGTCTCGGCCGAGGACAACTTCGGTATCGGTGGCTACGACCGCGTCATGGGCCCCAACGGCCAGGCGCAGTACTGGGCACCGAACCTGCGGGCCGCGTGCGACATCCTGTTCGCGCATTACGACCACGCGTATGCCGCACCGGGAGAACGCTTCCCACGCCGCGCAGCCACCGCAGACCCGACCGAGCGCGACGTGCGTACCTACCCGCACGTGCACCCGTCGAGCGACTTCACCACCGTCGGCGACATCTTCTCCTCGGTCACCAACCCGGACCGCAAGAAGCCGTTCGACATTCGCACCGTGATGCGCGCCGTGGTGGACCAGGACCACTCGGTGCTCGAGCGTTGGGCCGACATGGCCGACGCCGACACTTCCGTGGTGTTCGACGCCCACCTCGCCGGAATCCCGGTGTCCGTCATCGGTATCGAGTCACGGGCCATCCCCCGCAAGGGCTGGTTCCCCTCCGACGGCCCCGATCAGTGGACCTCGGGCACCTTGTTCCCGAACTCGTCGAAGAAGACCGCTCGCGCCATCAACGCCGCCAGCGGAAGCCGGCCGATCGTGGTGCTGGCCAACCTCTCCGGCTTCGACGGATCACCGGAATCGCTGCGCAACATCCAGCTCGAATACGGTGCCGAGATCGGCCGTGCCATCGTCAACTTCGACGGACCGGTCGTGTTCTGTGTGGTCTCGCGTTACCACGGCGGCGCGTTCGTGGTGTTCTCCGGAGCGCTCAACGACAACATGGAAGTCCTCGCCGTCGAGGGATCCTTCGCCTCCGTACTCGGTGGTGCCCCGGCAGCAGCAGTGGTGTTCACCCGCGACGTCAACGCCCGCACCGCAGCCGACTCCGAGGTCAAGGAACTCGAAGCACGACTGAACGCAGCCGAGGACGACGCCACCCGCTCGGCACTGCGCGTCGAGCTCGGCACTGTGCGAGCGAACGCCCGCAACGCCAAACTGGGTGAAGTGGCAGCCGAATTCGAGGCCATCCACAACATCCAGCGCGCGCAGAACGTCGGATCGGTGCACCACATCGTCCCCGCCGCCGAACTGCGCCCGCAGCTGGTCGCCGCCATCGAACGCGGAATGGCGCGGTCGTTGGCCAAGTAGGGCTCTGGTTCTCGCAAACGCGCGCGCGTTTGCTGGAGGCCCACGGAATGGTTACCCATTCCGCAAGCGTCTGGCGAATGCGCGCGCGTTTGTCGGTTCAGGGGAGGTTGTACTGAGGAATCGTGGCCACGATTCCGGTGCACTGTCCCGTGAAGATGGTCAGCGCGCAGGCCTCCCACAACCGAGACAGATCCGAAATCGCTCCGCTAGAGCTACCGGTGCTGGCGCTTCCGGTATCGGCTACCGCGACCGCAGGCGATGCTACGGCGATGACTGCGGCTCCCAACACGACAGCAATACGACGCTTCACGCTGTTCTCCTCTTCGATTCCGTCGAACACGTTCCGAACGCGACGGTAATCGCGCGCCCGAATCGTCACAATCGTCCGAACGAACGATTCGAAACCCGTCAGACCTCGAGTACGCGGGCGCTGACGAAGCGCCTGGCCTCACCGGTCAGGGGGTCCGTGAAGTTCAGTGCCCGGGCGAGGAGCTGCAACGGTCGGGTGAAGTCATCGGCAGGAACCGAGGTGAACACCGGATAGTACGGGTCGTTCTCGATAGGAATACCCAACGAGGACAGATGAATCCGCAGCTGGTGCGTCTTTCCCGTCTTGGGAAACAGTCGATAGCGGGCACGATCACCGAACGTTTCGCCGAGTTCGATGCGCGTCTCGCTGTTCGGCTCCCCCGGCTCCTCGTACGCCGTCATGACCCCGTGCTCCTTGAGGATTCGGCTCCGTACGATGCGCGGAAACTGCAGCGCCGCATCGAATCCCGCGACGGCCTCGTATTCTTTGGCGACGTTCCGCGTCGAGAAGAGTTCCTGATACGGCCGTCGGGCATGCTTGGTCTTGGTGAAGAGCAGCACCCCGGCGGTGGCGCGATCGAGTCGGTGCGCGGGCGTGAGGTCGGGGCAGTCGAACTGCTTACGTAGTCGCACCGTCGCGGTTTGTGTGACGTGCCGACCACGCGGGATGGTGGCGAGGAAGTGCGGCTTGTCGACCACCAGCAGGTCGTCGTCCTCGTGCAGGATGCCGATCTCGAACGGAACCGGAACCTCCTGCGCTGGAACACGATAGAAGTACACCTGACTGCCGGCGCGGTACCGTGTGTCGACGGAAACGGGCCTGCTCTTCTCGTCGACCACTTCGGCGTCGAGCATGGCCCGCCGCCAGTCGTCCTCGGGCATCTCACGTTCCAGATACTCGGCGATCGTGGTAGCCGGATCACCATGCGGTAGAAGCAGTCTCAGAGGCGCGAGACCGTCCCGAAAAGGCAGCATCACTCAGGCGCAATCGAGACAGATCAACCGCAAACCACGGCCGGCATCACCGTCGAAGTCCTGGTACCGCGACGTCGGGTTGCCGCAGGAACTGCACCGACCGATGACGGCGGTGTGGTCGGAGAAGTTCTGAGCCATCCGCTTGTCGAAAACGAACAGCGAGCCCTCCCAGAGCGCGTCGTCACCGAAAGTCTCTGCGTATCGGACGATTCCGCCGTCGAGCTGATAGACCTCCTCGAACCCACGGGCCACCATCAGCGAAGACAGCACCTCGCACCGCACTCCCCCGGTGCAGTAGGTGACCACCGGGGACTTCTTCAGATGGTCGTACGCACCGGAATCGAGCTGCGAGACGAAGTCCTTCGTCGTCTCGACGTCGGGGACGACAGCATTCTTGAACTTTCCGATCTGCGCCTCGAACGCATTTCGGCCGTCGAAGAAGACGACGTCGTCGCCGCGGGAATCGACCAGCTCGTGCACCTGCTCCGGGCTCAGATGAGTGCCACCGCCGACCACGCCGTCGGCGTCGACCTTCAGCTCCCCGGGCGCTCCGAATGTGACGATCTCGTCCCGGACTCGAACGGACAACCGAGGGAAGTCGTTGCCGAGGCCGTCGGACCACTTGATGTCGGCCGCCTTGAAGGCCGGGTAGCTGCGGGTGCCGCGGACGTACCTCTTGACGTCGTCGACGTCACCGCCCACCGTCGCGTTGATGCCGTGTTCGGAGATCAGGATGCGTCCGGTCAGGTTGTTCGACGCGGCCAGCGACTGTTGCCACAGCCTGATCGCTTCGGGATCGGGCAGCGGAGTGAACACGTAGAACAGGACGATTTTCGGTACAGCCACGCTGTCCAGTATGGCGTGTCAGCCCCGTGGTGGCGCTGCCGCCCGAACGCGCTGAGTGCCGGAGTCGACGGTGAAGCCCGCTCCCCAGTACACCGCGGTCTGCGGATCCTCCTTGGCGTTGAGGAACCAGTGGTCCATCCGAGCCGCCGTCTTGGTGACCTCGAAGACGCCGAACCCGTGGCTGTCGAGGTCGACGAACTTCACGTGGTGGTTGAGTGCCTTGAATGCTTCCTCGGCGACCCGACCCAGCGTGTGCGGCGGAGTGTGCGTCAGATCGTCGATGTTGGCCGAGCTCACCGAGGTGACGACCAGCTCCGTGGCAGCAGGCTCGGTGGTGGCGTAGTGCGCCGCGTCGAGAGGCACCTCGCAGGCCCAGGCCGAGTGGATGTCGCCGGTGATGAAGACCGTGTTGTCGACGCCTGCATCGACGATCGCTCCGAGCAGCTTGCGGCGGTCGGCGGTGTAGCCGTCCCATGGATCGGCGTTGTAGGGCAGACCGCCCTCGGGAATGCCGAGCAGCGAGGTGACCGCCCTGGCGGCGTCGCGGTCGAGCGGCGGGATCAATGTCGGAGTGATCATCACCGGATTGCCGACGATCTTCCATTGCGTCGGCGACGAGACGATGCCGTCGGTGAGCCACTGCATCTGCTCGGCACCGGTGATGGTCCGGTTCGGCGAATCGACCTCGGGACCGTTGAACGGCAACACCTGCTGCGAGCGGTAGGTCCGTAGGTCCAGCATCGAGAGTTCGAGCAGGTTGCCGAACCGGAGCCTGCGGTACAGATGACGGTTGGTCGCCGTGCCTGCCGCGCGTACCGGCATCCACTCGTAGTAGGCCTGCTCCGAATTGGCCTTGCGCGTGTACCAATCGCCCTCGGTGGCGGGAGTGTGGTTCTCGGCGCCGCCGTCGTACGCGTCGTTGGCCGACTCGTGGTCGTCCCACGTGCAGATCCACGGGACGTCGACGTGCGCGGCCTGCAGATCCGGGTCGGACTTGTACTGGCCGTGCCGCTGGCGGTAATCGGCGAGCGTGACGATCTCGTGCGTGGGCGAATGCTGCCGCACGACGCCGTCGCGCCCCGGGAAGCCGCCCGTCTCGTACTCGTAGATGTAGTCGCCGAGGTGCACGATGGCGTCCAAGTCCGTCCTGGCGGCCAAATGCCGGTAGGCACCGAAGTAGCCCGACTCCCAGTTGGAGCACGAGACGACGCCGAAGCGCATCGCATCGACGTCGGCATTGTTGGCCGGTGCGGTGTGCGTGGTCCCGACGGCCGATGCCGCGTCGCTCGTGCGGAAATCGTAGAAGTACGTGGTGCCTGCGCTGAGGCCGTCGACGTCGACCTTGACGGTGTGATCGGTATCGGGGCCGGTCGAGACGGTGCCGGAGGAGACGACGTCACCCATGTCCGCGCTACGGGAAATCCGCCACGTCACCGACACCTGCGGGCCGACGCCGGAGCCCGGGGTGGCGTCGGGTGTGGGGGTGATGCGGGTCCAGAGAACGATCGCGTCGGGTACCGGATCTCCCGACGCCACCCCGTGCAAGAAGCCTCGGTCGCTGCCCTGCGCGTGGGCAGTCGCAGGCAGGGTCGTGGCCACTCCGGCCACTGCGACGGCCACCGACGACGAGCGAAGAAACGTCCTTCTGGAAAGCGCAGACTCAGCGTGCATCGGGTCAGTCCATGCGATGGATGGTCGGTGGTCAAGTAAGGCGCGCCTGGGTCGGCCCCAGTGTTCACCAGCCGGCCATGCTCCGGACGCTGGTTTGCCTTCGTCGCTGCGGGAGAACACTCCGAGAATGGACGCTCTGTGGTTGTTCGGTGATCAGCTCGGCCCGCACTTCCACTCGGTGGACGAGCATGCCGAGCGAGACGTGCTGATGATCGAGTCGCGGCGCGTGTTCCGACGTCGGCGATACCACCGACAGAAGCTCCATCTCGTGTTGTCGGGAATGCGTCATCTGGCCGATGAGCTGGGTGATCGCGTCACCTATCTGCAGACCGAGACGTACCGCGAGGCGTTGGCCGAGTACGGCAAACCCGTGGTGGTGTTCGAGCCCACCTCACACGCGGCGGAGAAGTTCGTCGCCGCCTTGCACGAGGAGGGCCTGGTCTCGGAGATTCTGCCGACGCCGATGTTCGCGCTTCCCCGGACAGAGTTCGCCGACTGGGCGGCCGAGCGTGGGACCTTCCGGATGGAGACGTTCTACCGGGAGCAGCGCAAGAGATTCGACGTGCTGATGGACGGTGCCGATCCCGTCTCGGGGAAGTGGAACCTCGACGCCGAGAATCAGTCGCCACCGCCGAAGGGTCGGTTGACCCTGGGTGTCGAAGAGCCGTGGTGGCCGACCGAGGATGCCATCGACGATCAGGTGCGCGCCGACCTCGACGACTGGGACCTCGACACCGTCGGAGTCGACGGGCCACGAGTATTCGCGGTGACGGCGGCCGAGGCATCGGAGGCGTTGGCGCACTTCGTGAATTACCGCTTGGACGACTTCGGCAAGTACGAGGACGCGGTGATGGCCGACGACTGGACGATGTCGCACTCGCTCCTCTCGGTCCCGCTGAATCTTGGCCTGCTGCAACCGCTGGACGTGGCGCACGCTGCCGAGGACGCCCACCGAGACGGCACCCCGCTGGCGAGTGTCGAGGGTTTCGTTCGGCAGATTCTCGGCTGGCGCGAATACGTATGGCACCTGTACTGGCATCTGGGGCCGGAGTACCTCGAGCGCAACAAGCTCGAAGCGCATGAACCCCTTCCGAGTTGGCTGACGGAGTTGGACGGCGACGCTGTGGTGGCGAAGTGCCTGTCGTCGACGGTGGACGGCGTGCGCGACCGCGGCTGGGTGCACCACATTCCCCGACTGATGATCCTGGGAAACTTTGCGCTGCAACATGCCTGGGATCCGCGAGCGTTGACCGACTGGTTCGCAACGGCTTTCGTCGACGGGTTTGCCTGGGTGATGCCGGTGAACGTCATCGGCATGAGTCAACACGCGGACGGCGGAGTGATCGCCACCAAGCCCTACGCCTCGGGCGGGGCGTACCTCAATCGCATGACCGACTACTGCAAGCCGTGCGAATTCAACCCGAAAAAGCGACTGGGCGACGACGCCTGCCCTTTCACCGCCGGCTACTGGGCCTTCGTACACCGGCACCGCGAGATGTTGGCACTCAATCACCGCACGGCGCGTCAGGTGTCGTCGATGAACCGATTGAGCGACCTCGAGCAGGTGTTGGAACAGGAACGTCAGCGCGAGGTGTACTGAAGCGCCGGATGCCTGCACCGCAGATTTCCGAACTTCGAGAGCGTCGCGCTCGGTGACGAAACGCCGCATCGGTCCGATGGCCGTACGTTGGGCGAATCTGCATGCGCGACGCTCCCCGCATGGTCACGGACCGCCCGCGCGGCAGATGAACCGCCACGAAGACACCCAAGTAACGCCAGCGGCGGATGGGAACGAGTTGATGCTGGTCGATTACGCGTAAAAAATCGAAATAGTCACCGCGTGCTCGGACCGGAATCGCTGCAGCGATCACCATCACGAAACGGGCTCCGCAGCTCCTACCACAGGCTACCGACAGGTATCGATTCGCGAATCTTTATGCACAGCAACAGTTTTCGATTGCACTATGATTGCCAGTCGAACGCACGTTCGATACACTTGCTCTATGACCACAGAGATCTGGCAACTGAGCGAGAGTGAACTCCTCGCCGACTCTGCCGCGGTCTCCCATCAGATCCAGTTGTTGGAGGCCCGGCGGATCGCTCTCGTCGCCGAAATCGACACCCGCGTCTCGCGGGAGAAACTCGGCTTCCCCGGACCCGCCGGCTGGCTGACCTCCACCACTTTGCTTTCACCGTCCAAAGCAAACAAGATTGTCGCCCTCGCCCGCGGCATGGCTGCGTTTCCCGACATCGCCGACGCCGTCAACACCGGCGTCATGACCATCGACCACGCCGCCCTGATCCTCACCTTCGCCGAAACACCACCGAAGAACCTCCCCCAAGAAGGCCAGGACATCGCCCGCGCCGCCATGATCAAAGCTGCGACCGGACCACAAGCGCGCGCACCGACCGCATCCGCGAAGCGATCACCAAACTGAAAGACACCTACGGTGGCAACAAGCCACCACCCGAGGACACCGACCGCAACGAACTGTTCGCCTCGAAAACCTTGAACGGGCGGCTGGCGCTCAAAGGTGACTTCGATGCTGTCACCGGTGAGAAGCTGCTCACCGCACTCTCGCCGTTGACCGAACCCCGCCCGGCCGCGGACGGCACTCAAGACGACCGCAGCCCCGCTCTACGCCGCGCCGAGGCGTTCGGACACATCCTCGACCGCTACCTCGCCTCCAGCAACCGACCCACCGAGGGCGGGGAGAAGCCGCACGTCAACCTGCACATCACCCTCCGCGACCTCACAAACCTCCGCGGCACTGCAGCAGGCGCAGGCTCCGGTGACCGTGACAGTGACAGTGACAGTGACAGTGGCAGCGGCAGCGGCAATGACGAAAACACAGGTACGGCAACCAGATCCGATAGCGCGAGCAGCAGCACCCGCGGCGGTGATGCCGATGGTTGCGACAGTGGACCGGCCACCGATCGTGGCGCGTATCGGGACCTGTTCGGCGACGGCACCACCGTCGGGTGGCTGCCCTGGATGGGACCACTCACCCGCGAGACCTCCCGCCAACTCGCCTGCGATTGTCTCCTCACCGCGATCGTCATGGACGAGAACGGCTCCCCGATCAACCTTGCCCGCACCGCCCGCACCGTCACCGCCAAACAGAAACGCGCGTTGACCGCCCGTGATCACGGTTGCGCGTTCCCAGGCTGCGGCAAACCCGCAGCCTGGACCGAAGGCCACCACATCTGGCACTGGACCGACGGCGGACCCACCGACATGAACAACCTCGTCCTATTGTGCGGATTCCACCACCGACTCAT
Organism: Rhodococcus sp. WWJCD1; assembly: GCF_002258735.1. Lineage (NCBI taxonomy): Bacteria > Bacillati > Actinomycetota > Actinomycetes > Mycobacteriales > Nocardiaceae > Rhodococcus > Rhodococcus sp. WWJCD1. The sequence continues at coordinate 175,881 of NZ_NOXY01000021.1, read as the reverse complement.
CCACCACAGTGACTGGGAAGTCTTCATCGCCGCCGACAACCACCCGTGGTTCATCCCGCCGGCCACCGTCGACCCGTACCGAGAACCCCGACAATCCCACGCCAGAGCCGGCCCCCACATCACTTGATCCCTCCAACGCACACCAGCCCCGCACCGAGTACACGGTGCGGGGCTGGAAGAGGTTGTCCTACGGGATGATTCGAGTAGACCACCGTGGCCTCCCCTACGCTCCGCTCAATTAGCCGACGACGTGCCGGTGTCGACCTTCGCGACAGCCTCGTCGATCATCGGCACATATCGCTCGAGTGCCCAGGGCACAGTCAGCGGATTGATGATGGACGACCCTGTGACGAACGACTGATCCGTCGGCGCAACGACCGAACCCCGGGACACGGCCGGAATCTGCTTATATGCAGGCTGATTCTCGGTGTCGGTGCGGTTCTGCGGGTCCGAGTAGAAAGTGAAGATCACGTCGGAATCGTTCAGCAGATTCGCATTCTCCAACCCGATGACCGACGAGTCGGTGCCCTCGGTCTCGTCGAGCGTGTTCACCACCGGATCGACCTGCAACCCGAGACCGCGAACCATCGCAACGCGCTGCTCGTCGGCGAGAAACACTCCGAGCGTGCCGGGGCCGGTGTTGTAGATGTACGAAAAGCTCACGTCCGCGTACTCGGGGTGCTGGGCGGCGGCGTCCGCGAAGCGGTTCTCGATCTTGTCGATCTCCTCCGCGGCCTTCTCCTCCTCACCCATGGCCTTGCCGATCACGGTGATCTGGTCTTCCCAGGTAGTTGTCCACGGCTGCTCCTCGTACGCAACCACCGGGGCGAAGGCACTGAGCTTGTCGAACTGATCCTGCGTGATGCCGGACCACGGTGCCAGGATCAGATCCGGTTCGAGCGCCGCGACGGCCTCGATGTTCAATTCGGTACCGCCGGTGAACTGTTGGGGAAGTTCGGCACCCAACTCCGTCACGGCGTCGTGCACCCACGGCAGATAGCCGGTGTCGTCGGCACCCCACGAATACTCCTCGACACCGACCGGGACGGTGCCCAACGCGATCGCCGTCTCGGCCGAACCCTGCCCGAGAGTCACGATGCGCTCCGGCTTCTCGGTGATGACCGCCTGCCCCAAAGCCGAATCGATCGTCACGGACGCGAAGTCACCGCCGTCGGCGTTCTGCGTCTCGGCGGTGTCGCTGCTGCCACATGCGCCGACCACAAGGACCGACACGGCGAGCGCGGACAGCGCGGAGAACCGTCGAACAGACCGCCGACCGGCCGTTGGAGCAGAAAACATGGTTACCTCTCGATAAGCAAAGGGACGTTAAAGTTAGACTAGGCTAACCTCTCATTGAGATTCAAATGCGCTGCACAACACGCATTCGCTACGGTGGGACACATGAGCCTTCCTCGTCCCGCACCCGATCGGACTGCCGTCGTGACCGGAGCGTCTTCCGGCATCGGGGCTGCCATCGCTCGCCAACTCGCCTCCCGAGGCCACGGCGTCACCCTCGTCGCCCGGCGTGCCGACAAGCTCGAAGAGTTGGCACAGGAGATCCGAGCACGGGGAGTCCGAGCCGAAGTGCTCGCCGCAGACCTCTCCGACCGCACTGCTCGCGCCGAACTGCTCGGACGCATCACCGATCTCGGCCTGATCCCGGACATTCTGATCAACAACGCCGGACTCTCCACCCTCGGACCCGTCGCAGAATCGGATCCGGATGCGGAAATGAACATGATCGAGGTCGACGTGGTCGCCGTCGCAGACCTCTGCACCCGATTCCTCCCCGGCATGATCGAACGCCGACGCGGCGCGCTGCTGAACGTCGCCTCGACCGCCGCATTCCAGCCTTTGCCCGGGCAGGCCGGATATGGCGCATGCAAGGCGTTCGTGCTCTCCTACACTCAATCTCTGACCGGAGAACTGCGCGGAACCGGAGTGACCGCCACCGCGCTGTGCCCAGGACCGGTGCAGACCGGATTCGGTGAGGCCGCGGGCTTCGCGAAAGACGATGCAGAGAAGGCACTTCCGTCGATCATGTGGGTGTCGGCGGAAACGGTGGCCAAGACTGCCGTCGACGACATGACCAAGGGACGCATGGTCTCGATCCCTGGGCCGGCCAACCGCATCGGATCGATCTTCGCTCAGATCACTCCGCGAACCCTGTTGGTGCCCATGCTCACTCGTATCCATCCCGGCCTGAAGAACGGTGCATCGTAATGAAGCGCGAACTCGTGGTCTCCGACAGCATCGTCGTGAACGCCGACGCCGACACTCTCTACGCTGCAATCAGCGACCCCACCAAGATGGGGCAGTGGAGCCCCGAAAATACCGGCGCAACGGTCCACGAACCTCGCGAGAGTGCTTACGTGGGAATGGTGTTCGACGGAACCAACAAGCGCGGCCGGGCGAAGTGGATCACTCGCTGTACCGTCACGGCGGCGGACCCGGGCAAGACCTTCGAGTTCCGCGTCCACGCGATCGGAAAGAGCACTCCGAAGATCAAGGGCGCGAACGCAACCTGGCGATACGACTTCGAGCAGGTCGTGGACGGCACAAAAGTCACCGAAACCTGGACCGACGACCGAACGAAATGGCCCGACGCCCTGGCCCTCGTGTTCGACAAGATCGTCACCAGCGGCAAGACGTTCCCGCAGTTCCAGCGTCGAAACATCCGTAAGACGCTGGAGAACCTGCAGAAGCGTTACGCCTGACGGCTAGGCCTGCCGGGTGTACAGGCCGAGAACGTACGAGGCCTGCCCGGCATGCTGCAGGTCGTCGGACACCACGGACACCAGCCGTGCACCCAGCGTGACGGGCGGATCCCAGTTCTCGTCGACGATCCGGTCCAGATCGTCGGTCGAGATACTGCTCACGTACGCAACGGTTTTCGAGTGCACGGCGTCGTGGTACTCACGCAGCAACTCGGCGCTCGAGGTGACCTGAGCGACGTCCGAGGACGATTGGCCGTAGCCGATGTCGGACTTGTCGAACGGTAGTCCGAAACGCTCGAACCACGAGTCCGACGTCCAGACCTGTTCGCTCCCGGCCACACCCGCGATGTGGTCGTCCTGCACCCGCGTCAGGTGCCACAGCAACCACGCGATGCTGTTGGCGTCGGCGTCGGGTCGATACGTCAACGCGGCAGTGGGGATTTCGTCCAGCACCGAGTGGACGAGTTCCTTGATCCGGCCGAACGCGTCGGTGAGCAGGTCGTTGTGATTCATAAAGATCCATCTCTTCTCTGACAGCACTGATGACCACTCATGCATACCCCGATGAGGCCGCAGGGAACATCGGAGCGGTCCGAGCGCGTTGCAACAGATATGACTGCTCCAGCAATTGTGTACACCCGCACCGGCGATTCGTCCGTCCTCGAGCTGAAGGATCGCGAGGTGACCGAGCCCGCCGCAGGCGAAGTCCGCGTCCGCATCGTGGTCTCGGGCGTCAATCCGACGGACTGGAAGAACCGGACCGGCTCCGGCCCGGGTGAGAAGCTGGCATTCGACGAGGTGGTACCGAACCAGGACGGTGCCGGAGTGGTCGACGCGGTCGGCCCCGACGTCGATGGCGTCTCCGTCGGAGATCGTGTTTGGGTGTACCTGGCCCAGCACCAGCGTCCCACTGGAACAGCACAGTCTTTCGCAATCCTGCCCGCCTCCCGGGTGGTACCTCTGCCCGACGGCGTCGGATTCGACGTGGGCGCAAGCCTCGGGGTGCCCGCGATGACGGCGCACCGCGCACTCACGGTGTCCGAGGACGGACCCGCGCGGCTGCACCCGGGCGCACTGGAAGGCAAGTCGGTACTCGTCGCCGGTGGTGCCGGTGCCGTCGGCCATGCCGCAATCCAATTGGCCCGCTGGGCAGGCGCGACCGTAGTGACGACGGTCAGCGGACCGGAGAAGGGCGCACTGGCGACCGCCGCGGGCGCGCATCACGTGGTGAACTACAAGGCCGGCGACGCCGCCGCCGAAATTCGTGAATTGGTGCCTGCCGGAGTAGATCTCGTCGTCGAGGTTGCTCCCGCACAGAACGCCGCACTCAACGCTGCCGTGGGAGCGAACCGCGCATCGGTGGCCGTCTACGCCAACAACGGCGGAGACACAGTGACCCTCGACGTCCGACCGAACATGGTGCTCAACACCCGCTACCAGTTCGTACTCCTCTACACCGTCGGCGACGAGGCATTGCGTAACGCCGAGGCGGACGTCAGCGCCGCGGCGGCCGCAGGTGTGTTGGAGGTGGGTGAGGCCACCGGTCTACCACTGCACCGCTTCCCGCTGAGCGAGACCGCTGCCGCGCACGACGCCGTCGAGAACGGAACCGTCGGGAAGGTGCTGATCGACGTCTCCAGCGAGTAACTCAGGTGATGACCGGCAACGTGGACCATGGAAAGTTGATCCACTTGTCGGTCTCTCGCCACCAATAGTCCGGCTGCACAATGGTTCTCGGCTTGGTGTAGATCACGGCCGACCGCACGTCGGGCGTATGCGCCTTCAGTAGATCGATCACCAGAGCCAGGGTGCGGCCGGAATCGGCGACGTCGTCGACCACGAGCAACTTCTTGCCGACGATCGCGTCGGTGTCCAGAAGTGGTTCCAGGACAACGGGATCGGGCAGAGTTTCTTCGATGTCGGAGTAGAACTCGACATTGAGGGTGCCCGCAGCCTTGACGCCCATCGCGTAGGCGATCGCGCCCGCGGGAATGAGTCCGCCGCGGGCGATCGCGATGACGATGTCCGGAACGAACCCGTCGTCGACGATCTTCTTGGTCAGATCGCGCGAGGCATCTCCGAACGTCGCCCACGTCAGTACTTCACGTTCCTGTTCGGTCATGACACACCACTCTACTCAGATCCACTGTTGCCGAAACAGCAAATTTGTTTGCGTCCGTGGCCGCGAGCGGGCAGTCTCGAAGTATGGCCGACCACACACATGCTCACACTCCTCCCGCCGACGGGACCCACGCAGAACCGGATTTCGAGAACGGTGCCTTCGACGAAGCGTTCTGGGACGACCTCTACAACCAGCGGACCGCCATCTGGAGCGGAAATCCCAATGCCGTGTTGGTACAGGAAGCGTCCGAGCTGACTCCGGGCCGCGCCCTGGACATCGGCTGCGGAGAAGGTGCCGACTCCCTGTGGCTGGCCGGTGAAGGCTGGCACGTGACCGGCGTCGACATCTCCGATGTTGCCCTCGGCCGCGCTCGCGCAGCACAACAGGCACTCGAGCCGCGGACACTCGCAGTGAACTGGCAACAGGAAGACGTTCTGGACTGGACTCCCCCGGCCGCGGCGTTCGATCTGGTGTCGGTGCACTTCCTGCAGGTGCCACCGGACGAACTCGAACTGACCACCCGCAGGTTCGCCGCAGCGGTCGCACCTAACGGGCGTCTGCTGATCGTCGGGCACAGTCCCAGCGACAGCCATGCCTCGCAGCATCCGGCCAAGCACCGACTGTTCGCACCGGAACCGGTCGTCGCAGCGGCAGGCGACGAATTCGAGGTGATCCACGCCGAACACCGCACCCGTACGACGCCGGACGGCGACGAGCGAATCGACACGGTGGTGGTGCTGCAACGCCGGTAAACTCGAGCGGTGTTCTCGCTGTCGACGTATCGAATTCCCCTGGCCGTCACGTTCGTCGTCGCGTTGATCGTTCTCTTCACCCCCGCGTCGGGGGTGCCTTCCGGATTCCAGCACAGCGACAAGATCATTCACTTCACGCTGTTCGCGGCCCTCGCCTACACCTCCCGTCTGGCCGGAATCGGCTGGGCGAGGACCGCTCTGTGGGTACTGGCGTTCGCGGCGCTCTCGGAGTTTCTGCAGGCGATCCTGCCCCTGGGACGCTCGGGATCGGTCGCCGACGCTCTCGCCGACTCTGCCGGAGTTGTGGTGGGCCTGGTCGCGGCGAACTGGGTTCTACCGCAGCGCGTCAAGAAAGCCCCGGACCTGCACTAGACTGAGTCCGCACCGGGTTCCCCGGCCAGCGCGCGCACTCAGGAAGGAACGCCATCACCTCGTCTTCTGCCCCGCACGATATCTACCTCGTTCCACCGGAGCACGAGACAAATGATGCCGTCACCCGAGAATCTGCAGCGTCCGCAGCACGCCTGAGCGAACGATCCGACGTGGTCAGCCACGACGGCCGCTACGCCCTGACGATCACCTCCACCACCCCACATCAGGCGATGGTCGAGGATCTACTGTTCGTCCGCGCCGTCCTCGACGCCGCACGAATCAAATACCTGCTCGTTCGCGGCAACGACGAACGACCCGTCATCGCCATCGAACTGGCTGCCCGGGACGCGCTCACCACAGCGCTGGTGCACGCCTGCCGCGCCGAGCCGTTCTACTCCAAGACCGTCGACGCCCGAGGGAAAGCCGTGCTGGTTGCCGACGGCACACTCTCGCCGTCCGCGAACGCGCGGATCGTGCGCCTCTACCGGCCGCGCGTCGAGCCGTTCAGCGGGTTGTACTACGGCGCGTCGACGGCCGTGCAGATCGAGCTGTGGTCTTTCTCCCCGTCCGAGATCGTGCTGCCGATCGAGAACTCCTTGACCCGCCGCAACATTCGGCCCGACGAGGCCGTCCGCGGCACCGTCGAACGCTTCGGTAGAACGTGGCCGACCATCGAGAACATGTTTGCCGACCATGCGTCGGACATCAATTTCGACATCGACATCGTGTTCTCCTGGGTCGACGGCTCGTCCGCAGAGTTCCAGGCTCAGCGTGCGCGGCGGATGGCGAACTACGTCGTCGGCGAGGGTGACGATTCAGCGGCCCGCTACCGACAGATCGACGAGCTGAAGTACGCCCTCCGGTCGGTCCACCTGTACGCACCGTGGATCCGGCGCATCTTCGTGGCCACCGACTCCCCGAGGCCGGCGTGGCTCGCCGACCATCCCAAGGTGACATTCGTTCCGAGCGAGGCGTTCTTCGTGGACACCTCGGTTCTGCCGACACACAACTCGCAGGCCGTCGAGAGCCAGCTGCACCACATCCCTGGCTTGTCCGAGCACTTCCTGTACTCGAACGACGACATGTTCTTCGGTCGTCCGGTCAGCCCGTCGATGTTCTTCTCCCCCGGCGGAATCAGCATGTTCATCGAGGCGACGACGCGAATCGGGTTGGGCTACAGCGACGCCGATCGCAGCGGCTTCGAGAACGCGGCGCGGGTGAACCGTCGAATCCTGCAGGACCGATTCGGAATGACCACCACCCGACATCTGGAACACGCAGCAACTCCGTTGCGCCGCAGCGTGATGCAGGAAATGGAGAACGAGTTCCCGGACGAGTTCGCCTCCACAGCGGCGAGTGCATTCCGAGCGAGTACCAACATCTCGGTGACGAACTCGCTGTACCACTACTACGCATTGATGAGCGGACGCGCGGTGGTCCAGAAAGACGCGAAGGTTCGGTACATCGACACCACGTCGGTAGCGGGCCTCGACTTGATGGAGAAGCTGCTCCCCAAGCGATCTGTCGACTTCTTCTGCCTCAACGACGGCAGCTTCCCCGAAGTCGACCTGGATCTGCGCACCCGCACCGTCACGCAGTTCCTGGACAAGTACTTCCCCATCGTCGCGCCCTGGGAACGCGAACAGCGTTAGGCGTCGCTGAACGTCTTCCGCCGTGCGCTGTCTGCGATGGTGACTCCCGCCGCATCGAGCCTGCGTGCCGTCTCTTCCGCCGAGACCGGTTCTCCCACAGTGTCGTACGAGCCCGTCGGCACCACCGAGTGCACGACGGTGTCTTCGTAGACGTGGACCAGGTTGTAACCCTGGGCACCGTCGCGACCGCGCAATCCGCCTGCGGGCACGTTCAGATCCTGGGTGTAGCACGTGGCCGACGCCACCGAGACGGGAATACCCGCGAACGTGGCCGTCGTCGAATAGTGCAGGTGCCCAGCAAGAATGGAGCGCACATCGGTACCGCGCAGCACGTCGGCCAGGCGCGACTGATCGATCAGCTCGACCAGCACTGCGAGATCGAGCACGGTCGGCACCGGCGGATGATGCATCGCCAGGATCGTCCCGAACTCGGCGGGCGTGGCGAGTGTGTCGGCGAGCCAGGCCAATTGCTCGTCGCCGAGCTCACCGTGATGGCGGCCGGGAACCGTCGTGTCGAGCGTGACGACGCGCAGGCCGTCGACGTCGTGGACGCGATCGATGGACTGCACGGTCGGTTCGGCGTCGAGCAGCTTCTGGCGAAACGTCGCACGGTCGTCGTGATTGCCCATCGCCCAGACGATCTGCGCACCGAGCTCCTCGGCCACCGGCTCGACCAACGCCCGCAGCTTCTCGTAGGCGCCGGCCTCACCCTTGTCGGTCAGGTCTCCGGTGAATACCAACGCGTCGGGTCGCACACCCGAGTTGCGTACGTCGGTCAACACCTGTTCGAGCCGCAACTCACTGTCCACGCCGCCGTACAACCGACCGCCACCGTCGACGAGATGCGTGTCGCTGACGTGCAACAAGCAGTGATGGGGGCGTGGGTACTCGGCCATCCGAGACTTCATCGAACTCTCGCTCACGATCGGACCTACCGTTTCACGTTCGCCCGGCCGGGCGAACGCCACTGCTGCAAGCCAAGCATACGAGCGTTCACTGAGAAAAAGCTGGTCGAATCTTCGCGGTGAACACCGCGGAAACTTTGAGCGTGTGACAGGTTGAGAGCATGACGAAACCGAAGTGGACTTCACTGCTCGCGGCCGCGGCATTGACCGTGGGCACGATGGTCGGTATCGGCGCGGCCCCGGCCGCTGCGCAGGGCCTGCCTACCGTGGTTCTCGTACACGGAGCCTTCGCCGACAGCACCAGCTGGGACGGCGTCGCAGCGAACCTGCGCGGCCGCGGCTACCCGGTGGTGACCGCAGAGAACTCGCTGCGCGGGCCCGCGATCGACGCGGCCTCCGTGACCGATGTTGTCGAGAGCATCGACGGCCCGGTAGTCCTGGTGGGCCATTCGTACGGCGGCACGGTGATCAGCAACGTGCACGCCGACAATGTGGAGGCGCTGGTCTACGTCGCCGCATTCATGCCCGTCGAAGGTGAACCCGTCGCGCTCGAACTCGATCCGTTCCGATTCCCCGTGACGGCCCTGGTTCCGCCGGTGATCGGCCTGTCGATCGTCGACGACTCGTCCAACCTGATCGGCAAGAACGTCGACTCGTACATCACCCCCGCGCTGTTCCGCCCGTTCTTCGCGCCCGACGTGAGCGAGGAGCAGGCTGCGCGCATGGTCGCTCACCAGAAGACCATCGCCGCCGGTGCACTGCTCGAGCCGAGCGGCCCACCGTCGTGGGCGGATACCCCGTCCTGGGCGTTGATCCCCCAGCAGGATCAGATCATCCCGACCTCGGCGGAGCGCTTCATGGCGCAACGGGCCGGGGCGACGGTGACCGAGGTACCGGGCTCGCACGCGATCCTGGTCTCCAACCCCGCAGCCGTGGCCGACCTTGTGGTTCAGGCCGATTCGGGCAGCTGACGTCTCTGGACACGACTCGGGCCCGGTCACCTTTTCGAAGGTGGCCGGGCCCGAGTCGTGTCTTTCCGAGGAGCGTCAGATCCCGATGAGATCGTGATCGGAGACCTTCGACGCCAGGATGCGCAGGTGCTCGTCGGCACCACCGAGAGTGTGCTCGATGGCCACGAGCCGACTGGTGTAGTGCCCGACCGGATACTCGGCGGTGACGCCGATGCCGCCGTGCAACTGAATCGCCTCTTGGCCGAGCTTGCGCCCGGACCGCGAAATCTGCAGCTTCGCCCGCGACGCGATCGTCGTGTCCACGTTGCCGTCGGACAGTGACATCGTGGCGTAGAGGCTCATGCTGCGGGCGAGCTCGAGCAGCACGTACATGTCCGCAGCGCGGAAGGTGAGCGCCTGGAACTTGGCCAGCGGAACCCCGAACTGCTTGCGCGCCTTGAGGTAATCGGTGGTCAGGCGGAGCGCTTCTTCCATCGCACCGATTGCCTCCGCACACAGCGCGGCCTGCGCCCGCACCTCGGCACCGGTGATCGCGGCAGCTGCGTTCTCGGCGGTGCCGAGCGGCTCGGCCGCGACGTCCACGAATTCGATCTGTGCGGCGCGCTGACCGTCGTGCGTGGCGTAGGACTTGCGCGTGAGACCCGTCGCGTCGGCGTCGACGACGAACAGTCCGGTTCCTCCGGCGGGAAGCACGGCGCTGACGACGATCACGTCGGCGCTACCGCCGTGCGGTACCGGATTCTTGACACCGTTGATCGACCACGACCCACCGTCCTCGGTGGCAGTGGTGGCGACCTCGATGTTGGGCCAGCGGCTGCCGGATTCGTTGTGCGCGAACGCCAGCATCGACGATCCCTCGGCCACCGGCGGCAGGAGGCGCGAGCGCTGCTCGGCGCTGCCGAGTTCGGAGATCAACCCGCCGGGGACGAGCACGGCGTCGAGAATCGGCTCCGGCGCGAGCCGTCGTCCGACCTCGGTCATCACTGCCATGATCTCCACGGGACCGGCGTCCATGCCGCCGTCCTCTTCGCTGAACGTCAGACCCAGCAGGCCGACCTCGGCCAACTGCTTCCAGACGTCGGTGCTCCAACCCAGCTCACCGTTAACGATCTTGTTGCGCTTCTCGGTGTCGTACGCCCGCGTGAGCACCTCACGAGTGGTGTCGCGCAGCAGCTTCTGCTCTTCGTTGAGTTCGAAATCCATGTCTTCAGATGCTCCCTTACAGTCCGAGAATCGCCGAGGCGATGATGGTGCGCTGAACCTCGTTCGAGCCGCCGTAGATCGACACCTTGCGGTAGTTGAGATACCCCGGTACCGAGCGCTGCGCCCAGCCTTCGCTCTCGATGTCCTCGCCCGCCTCGTAGGGCAGCGAGTCCGGGCCGGCGACGTCCATCAGCAATTCGGTTGTGGCTTGCTGCAATTCCGATCCCCGCAGCTTGAGAATGGACGAGGCCGGATTCGGCTTGCCGTCGTCCGAGCTGGACACCAGGCGCAGCTGAGTCAGCTCGAGGGCGAGAAGTTCGTTCTCGACCTCGGCCATCTTGGCCGCGAACAGTGGGTCCTCGAGCAGCGTGCCGCTGCCGACCTTGGTCTGCGCGGCGTGCTTCTTCGCCTGTCCCAGATGCACTTTGGTGTGTCCGGCCCGGGCGACGCCGGTGCGCTCGTTGCCGAGCAGGAACTTGGCGTAGCTCCAACCCTGGTTCTCCTCGCCGACGAGGTTCTCGGCCGGAACGCGAACGTTGTCGAAGAAGACCTCGTTGACCTCGACGCTGCCGTCGATCAACTTGATGGGCCGCATCTCGATGCCGGGGGTGTTCAGATCGATGAGCAGGAAGGAGATTCCGGCCTGCTTCTTCGGCGCGTCCGGGTTGGTCCGCACGAGCGCGAAGATCCAGTCGGCGTACTGGCCGAGCGTCGTCCACGTCTTCTGCCCGTTGACGATGTAGTCGTCACCGTCTCGAATAGCGGTGGTGCGCAGCGACGCCAGGTCCGATCCGGCCTCGGGCTCGGAGAAGCCCTGGCACCACCAGATGTCGAGGTTCGCCGTCTTGGGCAGGAACTTCTCCTTGAGCTCCTGAGAGCCGAACGTCGCGATGACCGGGCCGACCATCGAGGCGTTGAAGGCCAGGGGCTCGGGCACCGACGCCAGCTGCATTTCGTCGAGCCAGATGTGGCGCTGCACAGCGGTCCAGTCGCGGCCACCGAACTCGGCGGGCCAATGCGGCACCGCCAAGCCGTTCTCGTTGAGGATTCGCATGGTCGTGACCACCTCGTCCTTGCTCAACTCCTGACCGGTCGCGCTCTTCTCGCGAATCTCGGCGGGGACCTTCGTGGTGAAGAACGTCCGCATCTCGTCACGGAACGCGGCCTCTTCTTCTGTCAGGGCAAGATTCATCGACAATCCTCCAAGCTCGTTCACGTATCTTCGTATCGACCGTACTCCCTGGTAACTCTGGGATATTCTCCGCTCACTATGACTTTTCTGGCACTGGTTCGGCACGGTGAAACGAACTGGAATCTGCACGGGCGTCTGCAGGGCTCGTCGGACATTCCGCTCAACGACACCGGCCGTGCTCAGGCCCGCGAGGCCGGCTACGAACTCGAGTACCGCCAGTGGGACCACCTGGTCAGTTCACCGTTGATCCGAGCAGCCGAAACCGCCGACATCATCGGTGCACACCTCGGCCTGACACGCACCGCCGAGTTCCCCGATCTGGCCGAACGACACTTCGGCGAGGCCGAAGGATTCACCGACTGGGACGCCTATTCGCACTGGCCGAACGGTATGTACCCAGGCTTGGAGCCCCGCTCCGACCTGATCGTGCGAGGCGTGCGAGCCGTCGACGACATCGCCTCTCGCTACCCGGACTCGGCGGTGATCGCCGTGGCGCACGGCGGTGTCATCCGAGCGATCTTCGACGCGATCCGACGTCGGCACTCTCCGCGAATTCTGAACGCGGGTGTCTCCACCCTCGAGCACGACGGTTCTCGCTGGACCGTTCGCACCATCAACGGTGTTGCGGTCTGACAGGATTTTCGTTCATGGAGATCGAACGTCGCATCACCGAACTCGGTTTCACGTTGCCCGGGGAACCGACCGCTCCGCCCGGTTTCGAGTTCTCGTTCGAGTGGGTGCGGGTACGGGGCAACCGAGTGTTCGCCTCGGGGCATTCTCCCTTGGCCCCGGACGGCACCCTGGCGGGCCCGTTCGGTGCAGTCCCGTCGCACGTAAGTCTCGACGCGGCCACCGATGCCGCGCGCGACACCGCATTGGCTCTCCTCGGTAGCGTCGCCCGCGCCGTCGGCGATCTCGATCGAATCAGCGCGTGGCTCACCGTCACCGGTTCGGTCAATGCCGATCACGGCTTCACCCAGACCACAACGGTCGTCAACGGCTTCTCCGACCTGGTGCTGGCGATCTTCGGTCCCGAAATCGGTGCGCACGCACGCACTGCACTCGGGGTGGCCGCACTACCGATGAACAACACCGTGGTGGTGTCAGCGGAATTGGAGATCGACGGGTAGGTTTCGATGCACTCGTAGTTACGGTGAAAGCAGGCGCGGATGGTGCGCAGATCTACTCTTGCTCTGGTCGCGATTCTGATCGCCATACTGGGGTTGTCCGGATGCAGCTCGTCCTCGCAGTCGTTGCTGGACCGCGTCCGCGACGACGGGGTGCTGGTGGTCGGCACCGAAGGCACCTACAGCCCGTTCAGCTATCAGGGCGCGGACGGGCAGCTCACCGGGTACGACATCGACGTGATCAACGCCGTCGGTGCGGAACTGGGGGTACGCGTCGACTTCGTGCAGACGCCGTTCGATTCGATATTCGCCGGCCTGCAATCCCAGCGATTCGACCTCATCGCCAACCAGGTCTCGATCACCCCGGCCCGGCAATCGGCATACGACCTGTCCACGCCCTACACGGTGTCGGAAGGTCAGATCCTCACCGCTGCAGACGACTCCACTATTTCGACTCTCGCCGACCTGGCAGGCAAGACCACCGCCCAATCCTCGACGAGCAACTGGGCCGAGGTCGCTGCGAACGCAGGTGCCAACGTCGAAGCCGTCGAGGGATTCGTCCAGGCGGTCACCCTCGTCAAGGACGGCCGCGTCGACGCCACCGTCAACGACTCCCTCGCGATCGCCGAATACCTGCAACAGACCGGCGATACCGGTGTGAAGATTGCCGGCGAGACCGGGGACACGACACTGCAATCCTTCGTGGCCCGCAAGAACAGCGGCCTGATGGACGAGGTCGATACGGCCGTCGACACGCTGCGTGAGAACGGCACCATCGCCGAGATCTCGAAGAAGTACTTCGGCAGTGACGTCGCCGCACCGACGGCAGACACCGTGGTTCCGGTGAGCGACGACGCCGCGTCGACGGCACCGTCCAAAACTCAGTTGGTCCTCGACAACTTGTGGCCGATGCTCAAAGCCACTGTCACAATGACCATTCCGCTGACCGCAATCAGTTTTGTGGTCGGACTCGTCATTGCCCTTGCAGTCGCGTTGGCCCGCATCTCGTCGCTCGAGCCGCTCGCTGCGGTCGCCCGGTTCTACGTCTCGATCATTCGCGGCACTCCCCTGCTGCTGCAGTTGTTCATCATTTTCTACGGGCTACCGCAGTTCGGGATCGTGATCTCACCGTTCCCGGCCGCCGTGGTCGCGTTCTCCTTGAACGTCGGCGGTTATGCCGCCGAGGTCATCCGTGCGGCGATACTGAGCGTGCCCAAGGGCCAATGGGAGGCCGCGCAGACCATCGGCATGGGATACCGAACCACGCTGCAGCGCATCGTACTTCCGCAAGCGCTACGGACCGCGGTACCACCGTTGTCGAACACGCTGATCTCGTTGGTCAAGGACACCTCGCTCGCGTCGACCATCCTGGTGACCGAGCTACTGCGCGTAGCGCAACTCGCGGCGGCACCGACCTTCGACTTCTTCACCCTCTACTCCGTTGCAGCGCTCTACTACTGGCTGATCTGCATCGTTCTCTCGTTCTTCCAAGGCAAGCTCGAAGTCCGACTCGACAGGTACGTGGCCAAATGACAGACCTGCTGGAAGTATCCGCTCTGAAGAAGTCGTTCGGGCCACTCGAGGTGCTGAAGGACATCTCGTTCACCGTGCCGTCCGGCACCGTCACCGTCATCATCGGGCCGTCCGGATCCGGCAAGACCACGGTCCTCCGCACGTTGAACGCTCTCGACCGAGCCGATGCGGGGATCATCCGAATCGGCGATGTGTCGGTGGATTTCGCCGAACCCGTCGGCGCGGCTCAACTCCGACACTTCCGGGCTCAGAGTGGCATGGTGTTCCAGAGCCACAACCTGTTTCCGCACAAGACGGTGTTGCAGAACATCATCGAGGGACCGGTGATCGTGCAGAAGCGGGCCAAGGACGACGCCGTCCGCGACGCTCACGCAATCCTCGACCAGATCGGCCTCGACGCCAAGTCCGATCAATACCCGTTCCAGCTCTCCGGCGGCCAGCAACAGCGCGTCGGAATTGCTCGCGCCCTCGCCCTGCATCCCAAACTGATGCTGTTCGACGAGCCCACCTCGGCCCTCGATCCCGAACTCGTGGGCGAAGTACTGGCCGTCATCAAAAACCTTGCCGCCGAGGGGTGGACGATGGTGATCGTCACCCACGAAATCCGCTTCGCCCAGCAAGTCGCCGATCAGGTGCTGTTCATCGAGAACGGCGTCGTCCTCGAACGCGGCACGCCGGAGCAGGTGCTCGTGAACCCGGCCGAGCCCCGCACCCGACAGTTCCTGCAGCGGATACTTGCGTAGAGGGGCTGCGCCCCATGTGAGTGGAGCCTGCGAAACGAATCCGTCGAGGCATGTGAGTGGAAAGTCGTAGTGGGTGACGAGACCGGAGTGGAGCCTGCGGAACGAGCGCAGGCTCCGCCACTCACATGCGGCGAAGCCGCTCTAGAGATGCGGCAGCACTTTGTCCAGGGTGATCGGAAGGTCGCGGACTCGGACGCCGGTCGCGTTGTAGACCGCGTTCCCGATGGCCGCCGAGGATCCGACTGCACCGATCTCACCGATTCCCTTGCCACCCATAGGCGCGAGTTCCGTATCGACCTCGTCGATCCACACGGCCTCGAGATCGGTGACGTCCGCACACGCCGGGATGTGATACTCGGCGAGATCGTGGTTGGCGAACCCGCCGAACTCGTGATCGACGATGCCACTTTCCATCAGCGCCATCCCGAGCCCGAACGTCATGCCGCCGATGAGCTGAGACCGAGCCAGCCGTGGATTCATCACCGCGCCGATGCCGAACACCCCGAGCATCCGACGCACCCGTACCTCACCGGTGTCGATATCCACGGCAACCTCGGCGAACTGAGCGCCGAAAGCCATGCGCGCCAGCTCCTTCTGCCCCTCCACGTCATCGGTCGTATCGGCCTCGGCCGAGTTGCCCGGCTCGTAGGAACCCTGGGATTTCAGCGCGTGACACACCTTGGTGACGGCCCAGCCCCACGACGAGGTACCCGAGGAGCCGCCGGCTCCAGGTGCTTTCGGCAGTACGCTGTCGCCGAGTTCGAGTGTGACGGTATCCGCGTCGACGTCGAGAGCATCGGCGGCAATCTGTCGCAGCACGGTCCGCGCGCCGGTACCGATGTCCGACGCGGCGACGGACACCGTGATCGTGCCGTCCTGCTCCACCCGCGCCGCCGCGGTACTGGGCGAAATCAGCACCGGGTAGCTGGCCGTCGCGACCCCCATGCCCACCAGGACGTTGCCTTCTCTGCGCTGTCCCGGAGTCGAGACCCGACGGTCCCAGCCGAACTTCTCGGCTCCCTCGCGTAGGCATTGCACCACGCTGCGTGAGCTGAACGGGTTCCCACTCGCGGGGTCGACGTCGGGCTCGTTGCGAATGCGCAACTCGATCGGGTCGATTCCGGTGGCCTCGGCCAGTTCGTCGATGGCCGTTTCGACGGCGAACATGCCGGGCGCTTCGCCGGGTGCCCGCATCCACCGCGGCGTTCCGACGTCCAGCTTCGCGAGTCGGTGAGTGGTGCGGCGATTGGGCGCCGCGTAGATGTGCCGAGTCGATTCCGAGGTCTGCTCGCAGAACTCGAAGATCGTACTGGTCTGCTGAAACGAATCGTGCGCGATCGCCGTCAGTGCGCCGCTCGAATCAGCACCCAGGCGAACATGATTGAGCGTCGGCGTGCGGTATCCGACGACATCGAACAGGGCCTGCCTCGGCAGGACCAGCTTCACGGTCTTACCGGTGGCCCGTGCAGCCATCGCCGCGAGGATCGCATTGGGCCGAGTACTGCCCTTGGCTCCGAATCCGCCGCCGACGTTCTCCGCGATCACGCGAACGTTCTCGGGCTCGAGACCGAACGCCGTGGCGAGGTCACCCTGAACACCGGACGGTGCCTGCGTCGAATCCCACAGCGTCAGAACGCCGTCGGACCACTGCGCCGTGGTGGCATGCGGCTCCATCGGACTGTTGTGCATCGGAGACGTCGAGTACCAGCTGTCGATCACGTGCTCGGCCGTCTCCAACGCAGCATCCGGATCGCCGACCGTGACGTCCGTGGGGAAGCCCGCGTTCACCGATTCGGGCGCGTACAGCGACCGGTGCTCCGCGGTCAGCGTGTTGTCGGGTGAGCGCACGTCGCCGTACCGCACCTGCACCTGGGCAGCGGCGGCTCGCGCGGCTTGGAGGGTCTCGGCCACGACGACGGCCACGATCTGGCCGCGGTACGCGACGGTGTTCGATTGCAGCACAAGCAGTTCTGCATCCTCGACCTCGCCGAGCTTCTCGGCGTTGCCGTGCCACAGGACGGCGTGCACCGAGGAGTCGGCACCGAGTTCGACGTGCTCGACCGTCCCGGCCGGAACTGTTGCGGGCACGTACCAGGCATACAACTGCCCGACGGCCGGCGGCTGTTCCGCGGCGTAACGCGCCCTACCGGTGACCTTTGAGATGGACTCGGTACGCCTGATCGACTGTCCGATCGATGCGGTCATGACCGAACCTCAGAATCTGTGAGTTCCACCAGAGTGCGGGACACGAGATTGATCACCAGCGGAATCTTGAACGCGTTGTCGCGTAACGGCTCTGCTGAATCGAGCTCGAGCGCCATGGCCCGCCGGAACGACGCCTCCTCGGCGGCCGTGCCCAACAGTGCGTGTTCGGCGGTGTGTGCTCGCCACGGCTTGTGCGCGACGCCGCCCAGCGCGATCGACACTCCGCGCACGATTCCGTCCTCGACGTCGAGAACAGCGGCAACGGAGGCGACTGCGAACGCGTAGGACTGCCGATCCCGCACCTTGCGGTAGGTGGAGACGGCAGTGTCGGCCGGCTTCGGAATCTCTATCGCCGTGACGATCTCGTCCCGAGCCACCGTGTTGTCGCGCTCGGGCTCGTCCCCCGGGAGCCGGAAGAAGTCGTCGATCGCGAGAACACGTTCGCCGTCGACTCCGCGAACGACGATGCGCGCATCGAGTGCCGACAGCGCAACCGCCATATCCGAGGGGTGCGTCGCCACGCAGGCCTGCGAAGCCCCGAGAATGGCCAAGTTTCGGTGTTCACCCGTGCGCGCAGGGCAGCCCGAGCCTGGTTCGCGCTTGTTGCACGGCTTCGAAGAGTCCATGAAGTAGACACAACGAGTGCGCTGGAACAGGTTTCCGCCGGTGGTCGCCATGTTGCGTAGTTGACCCGACGCACCGGAGAGCACTGCCCGCGAGAGCACGGGGTAGCGCTGGCGCACCACCGGATGCACGGCGAGGTCGCTGTTGGTCACGGCCGCACCGATACGCAGGGAACCGTCGGCGGTCACCTCGATGTCGTGCAACGGCAATCGCGTCACATCGATCAGAGTCGACGGGCTCGAAACCCCGAGCTTCATCAGATCGACGAGGTTGGTTCCTCCGCCGAGCAGCATCGCGTGCTCGTCCCGGGCGAGGCGGGCCACTGCGTCGTCGACCGCGGTAGCGGCGTCGTACTCGAAGGTCTTCACGATGCGTCCTGCACGGCCGGAACGATGTTGGCGTACGCACCACAGCGACAGAGGTTGCCGCTCATACGTTCTCGCACTTCACCCGAATCGAGTTCGACGTCGGTGGCCTCGAGGTCCTCGGTGACGGCACTGGGCCAACCCTGCTTGGCCTCTTCGACCACCGCGACCGCCGAGCAGATCTGCCCGGACGTGCAGTACCCGCACTGGAACGCGTCACGATCGACGAAGGCCTGTTGCACCGGGTGCAGCGTGTCGCCGTCGGACAACCCCTCGACCGTGGTGATCTCGCGATCCTGCTGCGCGACAGCGAACGTCAGGCAGCTGTTGATCCGACGACCCTCGACCAGAACGGTGCAGGCACCGCACTGCCCGTGATCGCACCCCTTCTTGGCCCCGATGAGGTCGAGGTTCTCTCGTAAGGCGTCGAGCAGGGTGGTTCGGGTGTCGCAGTCGATCTCGCGATCGGTGCCGTTGACACGCAGAGTGACGTGGGTCATGCCCGGCTGGATACCCGCGGCCTCGGCCACCAAACGCTCGACCTCGAGGTCGTGCTAGCGCCTGCCCTTGAACTTTCCTCCGCCGCGGGGCCCGCCGCTGCGTCCGGGAGGACCGGAATCGGGCTGCAGCTGAATCAGCACGCCACTGATGCGGGTACGGCGCAACGCCTCGACCGTCTCGTCGGCGAGATCGGCAGGCAGCTCCACCAGCGAGTGATCGGGGCGAATGCTGATGTGCCCGAAGTCGCTTCGGCGCAGTCCGCCTTCGTTCGCGATGGCACCGACGATGGCACCGGGAGCAACGTGATGACGCTTTCCGACGCTGATGCGGTACGTCGCCATCTCCTGGCCCGTCTTGCGGTGATGCGAACTGGCCGCATCCTCGTCGAACGTGCGAGGTGGACGCGGCTCACGCGGCTCGCGGGGCGCCCGCGGCGGGGCAGGCGGCTCCGGCTTCAACAGGAACGCTTCGCCGTCGCGCGACTGGATGGCCAGCGCTGCTGCGATGTCGACCAACGGCACGTCGTGCTCGCGCTCGTAGTCCTCGATGAGGCGGCGGAACAGAGCCAGATTCTCGTTGCCGAGGCTCTCGGTGATGGAGTCCTTGAACTTCGTCACGCGCTGCGCATTGACGTCGTCGACGCTCGGGAGCTGCATCTCGGTGATGGGCTGGCGCGTCGCACGTTCGATGGCCTTGAGCAGGTGACGCTCCCGGGGCGCGACGAACAACAGTGCCTGACCGGCGCGGCCCGCTCGACCGGTGCGGCCGATGCGGTGCACGTAGGACTCGGTGTCGTGCGGGATGTCGTAGTTGATGACGTGCGAGATCCGGTCGACGTCGAGACCACGGGCCGCCACATCGGTGGCCACGAGAATGTCGATCTGGCCGTTCTTGAGCTGGCCGATGGTGCGCTCACGCTGAGCCTGCACGATGTCGCCGTTGATCGCGGCGGCCGAGAAGCCCCGTGCGCGCAGTTTCTCCGCGAGCTCCTCGGTGGCCTGCTTGGTGCGCACGAACATGATCATGGCCTCGAACTCT
This sequence comes from Rhodococcus sp. WWJCD1, assembly GCF_002258735.1. NCBI lineage: Bacteria > Bacillati > Actinomycetota > Actinomycetes > Mycobacteriales > Nocardiaceae > Rhodococcus > Rhodococcus sp. WWJCD1. The sequence continues at coordinate 155,859 of NZ_NOXY01000021.1, read as the reverse complement.
TCGACCTCGAAGATTCGAGTGAGGGCCTCGAGCTTGCGCTGGTGGGCAACCTGCACGTAGCGCTGGGTGATGTTCGGTGCCGTCGACGTCTTGGTCTTGACGGTGATCTCCACCGGGTCGTGCAGATACTGCTTGGAGATCTTGCGAATCGCGGCCGGCATCGTCGCCGAGAACAACGCAACCTGCTTGTATTCGGGAGTGTCGGACAGGATGCGCTCGACGTCCTCCTGGAAACCCATCTTGAGCATCTCGTCGGCCTCGTCGAGCACGAGGTATTCGAGCCCGGACAGGTCGAGTGTGCCCTTCTCGAGGTGGTCGATCACACGTCCCGGTGTGCCGACGATGATCTGGGCACCCTTGCGCAGGCCGGACAGCTGAATGCCGTACGCCTGGCCGCCGTAGATCGGCAGAATGTGCAGGCCCGGGATATGGGTGGCGTATTTGCCGAACGCCTCGGCAACCTGGAGTGCCAGCTCGCGCGTCGGGGCGAGCACCAATGCCTGCGGCACCCGACGCGAGACGTCGAGACGGGACAGGATCGGCACCGCGAACGCCGCGGTCTTTCCGGTTCCGGTCTGCGCGAGGCCGACGACGTCGTTGCCCGCCATCAACGGTGGAATGGTGGCCGCCTGAATCGGCGACGGGCTCTCGTAACCGACGTCGCGCAGGGCCTTCAGGACCCGCTCGTCTATTCCGAGATCGGCAAAGGTGATGTCGTCATCCGTCGTCGAAGGCGACTCACCTGCGTGGCCCTGGACGGGAGGGGTCGAACTCGTCTCGTCAGACGTCACGGCGGCATCCTGATCAGATTCTGAAGTGCTCATATATCGCCGAGTTTAGTACCTGCTCGACCCCAGCGACCCCTTCTGCGCTGATCAGGTGACGAAAACGGTGCCACCGACACCTCGTGCGAGCAGCCTCACAGACACGACCCGGCGGCGAGGGGCGGCTGCGGACGGTTAAGTTGTACTCCGAGTCACACTCAACTCCCCCTGAGCCGACCAAAAATTCACAAACCGGACACCCTCGGTGGTGCGTTACGGACCGGGGTGTGATGAAATGCACAACTACCACGCTATTTTTCCGTAAGGGGTCCAGCAGTGCGCGAATATTCTGTGCCGGCGTCGTTCACCATTCCCGACGACGCTTCCATGGCCGACACCGTTTTCCGGTACGAAAAGGAATCGCCGAACCTCGTACCGTTCCAGCGACTCGTGAACGGCACCTGGACCGACGTCACAGCGGGCCAGTTCGCCAAAGAGGTCACCGCCGTAGCCAAAGGCCTGATCGCATCGGGCATCGAACTCGGCGACCGCGTCGCGATTCTCAGCGCGACGCGCTACGAATGGGTCGTTCTCGACTACGCAATCTGGACCGCGGGCGGATGCACCGTCGCGATCTACGAGACCTCCTCGGCCGATCAGGCCCAGTGGATCCTCGAGGACTCGGCGACCAAGTTGCTGATCGTCGAGACCGCGTCCCATGTCTCCAACCTGAAGGACGTCACCGACGGTGCCGCCGACCTGCGTGAGGTACTCCAGATCGACGACGGTGCCATCGACGAGCTGACCACCCGCGGCGCGGGAGTCAGCGACGAGGACGTACACACCCGTCGGCACCAGGTCACCGCCGCCTCCCCCGCCACCCTGATCTACACCTCGGGCACCACCGGCCGCCCCAAGGGTGTGCAGCTCACGCATGCGAACTTCTACGCCGAGGTCCAGGCCACCCAGATCGCCCTGCACGACTCCATGCGCGAGGGCAACCGCACACTGATGTTCCTCCCGATGGCGCACGTGTTCGCCCGCGCGGTGTCGTTCGGCTCGTTCGAGTCGAAGGTGACCGTGGGCCACACCTCGGACGTATCGACACTGGTGGATCAGTTCGCCGTCTTCAAGCCGAACTTCATTCTCTCGGTGCCGCGCGTGTTCGAGAAGGTCTACAACTCGGCCAAGCAGAAGGCACACGACGGCGGCAAGGGCAGCATCTTCGACAAGGCCGCCGCGACGGCCATCGAGTGGAGTGAGGCCCAGGAGAAGGGCGGCGCAGGCCTGGTCCTAAACCTCAAGCACACGGTGTTCGACAAGCTCGTCTACTCCAAGTTGCGGGCCGCCCTCGGCGGCAACTGCGATCGTGCGGTCTCGGGCGGCGGCCCCCTCGGCGCTCGCCTCGGCCACTTCTTCCGCGGCGCGGGCGTCCCGGTCTACGAGGGCTACGGACTGACCGAGACCAGCGCGGCAGTCACCGTCAACACCACCAAGGAACAGCGCGTCGGCACCGTCGGCAAGCCCATCGACGGCCACGCGGTCAAGGTCGCCGAGGACGGCGAGCTGCTGCTCAAGGGTCCGGTGGTGTTCAGCGGCTACTGGCACAACGAGAAGGCCACCGCCGAAGCGATCGTCGACGGGTGGTTCCACACCGGCGATCTGGGGTCGATCGACCAGGAAGGCTTCGTCTCGATCACCGGCCGCAAGAAAGAAATCATCGTCACCGCGGGTGGTAAGAACGTCGCTCCCGCGGTGCTCGAGGACGCCCTGCGCGCCAACGCCATCATCAGTCAGTGCCTCGTCGTCGGCGATGCCAAGCCGTTCATCGGTGCGCTGATCACCCTCGATCCCGAGGCACTGCCGGGCTGGCTCGAACGCCACAGCCTTTCTGCCGACATCCCGTTCTCGGAGCTGTCGAAGAACGCCGACCTCGTCGCCGAGATCGACAAGGCCGTGGCCGAGGCCAACAAGAAGGTCTCCAACCCCGAGCAGATCAAGAAGTACACGATCCTCGAGAACGACTTCACCGTCGAAACCGGAGAGCTCACCCCGACGATGAAGCTCAAGCGCAACATCATCCACTCCGAGCGTGGCAGCGACATCGAGGCCATCTACTCGTAGATCGAACACAAGAGAAAGGGCCCGGCGTGCTGTGCACGCCGGGCCCTTTCTCGGTTCTCGGGTCAGGACATGTGCTCGTCGAGGAACTCCGCGACCGCCAACGTCACCTGCAGGTGGATCTTCTCGTGCAGTAGGTCGTGGCCTCCGTCGTCGAACTCGTGCAGGGACGCGTCGGGCACACCGCCGATCCACTCGCGGACTGCATCGATCGGAGCCAAGCGGTCGTCGACACCGTGCACGGCGAGGATCGGAATCACATTGTCGGAGAGGTCGTCGGAAGCGCCCGTCACCGACTTCGGAGTGCCACACAGCACAGCGCACCGGACCGCCTCCGGATGCGCGCCGAGTGCTGCGATGGCCGTCGCGGCACCCAGCGAGTGCCCCATCAGCGCGAACGACAGTTCGGGATGCTCGGCCTCGGCGATGTCGAGCAGCTGCAGCGCATTCTGAGCCAGGCCAGGTATCTGAGCCGCGTCGGTCAACTCCCCTTCGGTGAGACCGTGGCCGACATGGTCGACCGCCCACACGTCCACTCCGCGTCCGTTCAACACCCGGGCGAACCGGTGATAGTGGCCGCTGTTCTGACCGAGACCGTGGAGGAACACAAGACCGAAACGAGCATCGGGAACGGTCCAGTTTCGGTAATGGACAGCACCGGTGGCTCCGTCGAAAAATGGCATTCGATCATTTTGCCTCCTCTCGTCGGCATCCGCGCGCAACGTGACCGGCGCCGCTGTCGTCGATGGCTAGGGTGGGCACTTGTGTTCCTCCTCGGCGATCGGGTCGTCTACAGCGCCAGCGACCTCGCGGCGGCGGCGTCCTGCGAATTCGCATTGCTTCGCCGACTCGACGGGTTGACCGGACTGATCCCGCGCGCCGCCGCCGAACCGGACCCCATGCTCGACCGCACGTCCGCACTCGGATTCGAACACGAGCGGCGTCAACTCGCAGCCTTCGAGCTGCGCTACCCCGGAGGCGTCCTGACGATGGACAGACCGGGACGCACCGCCCAGGAACTGGCCGACGCCGCGTGGGCAACCTTCACCGCGCTGACCGCACGCACCCCCGTGGTGTACCAGGCAACCTTCTTCGACGGCCGGTTCCTCGGCTTCTGCGACTTTCTGGTGGCAGAGGGTTCGGGCTACGGCGTGTACGACACCAAGCTGTCGCGGCACGCGAAGGTGCCGGCTCTGCTCCAGTTGGCGGCGTACGCAGATGCGCTGCGGGCCGGCGGAGTGACTCCGAGCGACGATGTACACCTCGTGCTCGGTGACGGCAGCGACTCCGTTCACGTTCTCGCCGAGATACTTCCGGTCTACCGGCAGTCCCGGGACCATCTGCAACACATCCTCGACGAGCACCACGCCGAAGGCACCGTCGTCGATTGGTTCGATTCGCGCTACTCCGGGTGCGGGCAGTGCGAGGCCTGCGTTGTCGAGGTGGAACAGCACCGAGACCTGGTTCTCGTCGCCGGCATGCGCGCGAGTACCCGCGAGAAGCTGCTCGACGCGGGAATCACCACGGTGGACGAGCTGGCCTCCTCCACGGGGATTGTCGACGGGATGTCCACTCGTACGGCGGCGAACCTGCGCGCCCAGGCGGCGCTGCAAGTTCGCCAGGAGCACAGCGGAGAACCGGAATTCGAGATCTTCGACGCCGACGCCCTCGGGGTGATCCCCGAACCCGACCCGGGCGACATCTTCTTCGACTTCGAGGGCGATCCACTGTGGGCCGAAGCCGGGAGTAGCGAATGGGGGCTCGAGTACCTGTTCGGCGTCTACACCGCCGACGGCGAGTTCCTTCCGTTCTGGGCGCACGATCGCGCGCAGGAACGCCGTGCCCTGATCGACTTCCTCGACTACGTCTCCGCACGCCGCGCCGCATACCCCCGCATGCACGTCTACCACTACGCGCCGTACGAGAAGACCGCACTGCTGCGCCTCGCCGGGCGCTACGGAGTGGGCGAGGACGCCGTCGACAACCTGCTGCGGGACAACGTATTGGTAGACCTGTATCCCGTTGTCCGGTCTGCAGTACGCATCGGAGCTCGGTCCTACAGCATCAAGAAACTCGAACCGCTGTACATGCCCGCCTCCCGTGACGGAGACGTCACCGACGCCGCCGCATCGATCGTCGAATACGCGAACTGGTGCGATCTGCGCGACCAGGGCAAGGATGACGAGGCCGCCGCTCTTCTGGCGGATATTGCCGAGTACAACCGTACCGACTGCGAATCGACTCTACGACTGCGCGATTGGTTGCTCGAACGCGCATCGGACGCCGGTGTTCCGCCGCGGGTGAAACAGGAGCTCGACCTCGACAAGAGCGCCTCCGACACCGCGAGCCCGCTGGAACTCGAACTTGCCGAGTACGCGGGACTGCCATGGGACCGCACCCCGACGCAGCAGGCCGTGGCCCTGTTCGCCGGTGCCATCGGCTACCACCGCCGTGAGCGAAAGCCGTTCTGGTGGGCCCACTTCGATCGACTGACCCATCCGATGGACGAGTGGCCCGATGCGGCGGACGTATTGAAAGTCGAACGCGCGGAACTGGTGCACGACTGGATGAAAACGGCACCCACACAGCGGGTTCTACGACGACAGATCAAGCTGGTGGGACATCTGAGCAACGGCGTGCTCGGGGGCTCGAAGGTCAAACTCCTCTACGCAGAACCGGCCCCGGAAGGGCTGCCGAAACAGCAACCTACCCATCGCGCGACCACGTCGGTCGAGATCGTGCAGACCGGCTACGAGGGCACCCTCGACATGGTCGTCGTGCAGGAGAACCTACGCAAGGGCGTGACCGAATACACCGACTTTCCCATCGCGACGGCGCCCGAGCCGCCGCCTGCGACCAAATACCTCGAAGAGGCGATCGTCGCAGCGGCCACCGAGGTCAGCGCTGCCCTGCCCCACCTTCCGCCTACGGCCATCGCCGATCTGCTGACGCTGTCCGCGCCCCGAACCCGTTCCGGCAAAAGCCTTCCCGCGGTACAGGGCCACGACTACGCGGCTGCGGTCACGGCAGCGCTGCTCGATCTGGCGAACTCCTATGTGGCCGTTCAAGGCCCACCCGGGACCGGGAAGACCTACACCGCCGCGCGAGTGATCGCCGAACTGGTCGACGTCCATCACTGGCGCATCGGCGTGGTGGGCCAGTCTCATCACGTGGTGAACAATCTGCTGGACACCATCGTGGCCGCCGGGGTGGACTCGGCCAAGGTGGGCAAGAAGGCCCCGACCGCCCACACCGTCGTCGAACCCACCGACTACACCCGTTTCGTCACCGACGCCGAGCAGGGCTGCGTGATCGGCGGCACCGCCTGGGACTTCTCCAACCCCGGCCGGATACCGCGCGGGGCCCTGGATCTGCTGGTCGTCGACGAGGCCGGGCAGTTCTCGCTGGCCAACACCATCGCCGTCTCGGTGTCTGCCCGCAACCTGTTGCTGCTCGGCGACCCGGCGCAGCTTCCGCAGGTCAGTCAGGGCACCCACCCCGAACTCGTCGACGAATCCGCCCTGGGCTGGATCACCGACGGTCACCCGACTCTGCCCGCCGATCGCGGGTACTTCCTGGCCACGACGTGGCGGATGCATCCGGATCTGTGCGCGCCCGTCTCGGCGCTGTCGTACGAGGGCAAACTTCAGTCCAACAAGGCTGTGACACAGTCTCGTTCGCTGTCAGGGCTGGAGCCCGGCCTGCACACCGTCTATCTGGACCATCACGGTAACTCCACGGACTCGGTGGAAGAGGCCGACGAGATCGTCGCACGAGTGCAGGGCCTCTTGGGTCGATCGTGGAGCAACCCCGAGTCGTTCGACGGCGCGCGGCCGATGGAGCAGTCCGACTTTCTCGTCGTCGCGGCCTACAACGCTCAGGTCGCCGTCGTCCTCGAGCGTTTCGCGGCCGCCGGACTGGGTGACGTATCGGTCGGAACCGTCGACAAGTTCCAGGGCCGACAGGCACCGGTGGTGTTGATCTCGATGGCGGCATCGGCGATCGAGGACGTTCCGCGTGGCATGTCGTTTCTGCTCTCGCGCAACCGACTCAACGTCGCCGTCTCTCGCGGTCAGTGGGCCGCGATACTGGTCCGATCGAGAGCACTGACCCAGTACTTGCCGTCGACCCCGGCCGGACTGCGCACGCTGGGCACCTTCATGAGCCTGTGCGAGAACGGAATTCAGCCGAACGCCATGCCCTCGCCGCGGTAGGTGGGGACCGACTCGACGGATCCGTCGGCGTGCACCAGATGCAGGGTGTCGAATCGTTCGCACAGCTCGCCCGCCTTGGCGTGCCGGAACCAGACGCGATCACCGATCTTCACCTCGTCGGCCCCGCTCACCGGAGTCTGCACCTCACCGGCACCCTCGTTGCGCAGTAGCTTCAGCCCGGACGTCACTACTCCGGCGGCCTTTCTCGACCACGCCACCGGCCTCGGGGATCGCGACCCCGACGCCGGACCCGACGCGATGTAGCCACCGCCGAACAACGTTGCGATCTGCGGCGTCGGCTTGCGCACCGCGGACAGCGCGAAGAACAGCGACGGCTCGGCCGAGAAAGCGCGATACCGATCGAACAGCGTCGGCGCGAACAGACCCGATCCGGCGGTGACCTCGGTGACGACCGGATCGGCCGCCGAGAAGTCGATCGACCCGGTGCCGCCGCTGTTGACGATCTCGATGTGACCCACCGCCGCGGACACTGCCTCGACCACTGCCCTTCTGCGCGTGGAGATCTCACGAGACGAGAGCGACTTCATCCACTCCACCGCGACATTCGAATCAGGCACACCGGCGATCTGCGCCTCGTAGAACATCAGGCCGACGACCCGGAACCCCCGCGAGTGCGCGTCCCGCGCGAAGGCGGCAACCTGCTCGGGATCGCGAAGCGGAGAACGCCTGACCCCGATGTGCAGCGGCCCGATCCGTAGCGAGGCATCGACATCGATACAGATACGGGGCTTGAGAAGGTCGCTACGGGTGGCATCGCGCACGATGTCCAATTGCGCGACGTCGTCGACCATCAGTGTGATGCGACCCGACAGAACCCGATCGTTGACGACCTCGACGAGAGCCGTGCGGTCGACACTCGGATAGCCCATCAGGATGTCCTCGACCCCCTGGCGCGCGAGCCACACCGCCTCACGCAGCGAGTACGCCATGACCCCGCTCACGCCTTCTGCTGCGAGCACCCGATCGAGGACCGCTCGGCAGCGCACCGACTTGCTGGCGATCCGAATCGGCACCCCCTTCGCTCGCGCTCGCAACGCCGCCGCATTGGCATCGAGTGCGACGGAATCGACTGCAGCCAAAGGAGATTCGAGACCCTCGGTAGCGGTGGCGATACGAGACAGTGGTGTCGTGTCAGTGGTGACGACACCGGCGATCGAACTCATACTTCACCATTCCTTCGTCGTCGTTGCCGGACCCACACAGTCAAACACTCCGCAGCCGAGAAGTCCCGGCGAGTGCTCAACGGTCCAGGGCTTTGCCCGCGATCAGCCCGGACAGGTCGTCGATCTGAGCCAGCACCTCGAGGTCGTCACCGTCGACCAGCCACCGCAGCACCAGCCCGTCGAGCGTCGCCATCCCGAAGCGCGCGATCGACTCCACCGGCTCGAGCCATCTCGTGCCGGTGTGATCGGAGCACTTCTCGAAGAACAACCGGGCCTCGGAGTCGCGGATCCGGTACTGCCCATTGGCAATTTCGGCCGCGGTGGCGGACCCGAGCGCGCGATGCCGCAGGAGGTAGGTCTTGATCTCGTACGCGAGCAACTGCCGATCCGGCGACTTCTCGATCAACAACCACACTGCGCTCAGTCCGCCGTGCACCAGCTCGCGCAGACCCCGAACTCCTGGCAATTCTCGGGTGCCGACAGCGCTGTCCAACGCCGCGTGGAGAATCTCGGTGACGTCGACGATGAGGTGCTCCCCCATCGCGATCACCAGATCCTGCTTGGTCTCGAAGTGGTACTGCACGATGCCCTTGGTGACGTCGGCGTACTCCGAGAGCGCGCGCACCGTCAGGGACTCGATACCCACCCGCTCGGCTACGTCGATCGCCGACTGCACCAGTTGTGCGCGTCGCACATCCGCGGGCAGCCTCGATTGCATGACCCGATACTAGGGGGCTGCCGAAGTCTGTGCCCCATATTGATCCACGGGGCGCGACCCCGAGGGTTCGGGAGTGGAGCCTGCGGAACGACCCTGCGGCTTCGAGGGTGCGATAGTGATTCGATGATCGAGCGGTCGCGGCAGAACTGGGCGGGCAATCAGCAGGCATATCCGGCGCATCGTGCCGAGCCCGCATCGGTGGACGAAGTGCGCAGCGTTCTGCAGGGCGCCGTCGATCGGTCTCGGTCGGTGCGATGCGTCGGGGCTGGTCACTCCTTCACTCCGATCGCCGTCACCGACGGCGTTCAGATCAGCCTCGATTCCTTGCGTGGGATCGAATCGGTCGTCCGCGACGACGACGGTTCCGCCCGGGTGACGGTGCTCGCCGGCACTCGGTTGCGCGAGCTGACCGCGCGGCTGTGGGACCTCGGCCTGGCCATGACCAACCTCGGCGACATCGACGAACAGTCCGTCGCCGGAGCCATCTCCACGGGCACCCACGGAACCGGTGCCCGCTTCGGCGGCATCGCCACTCAGGTGCATGCTCTGGAGCTGATGACCGCGGACGGCCGGCTCGTCCGGTGCTCCCGCGACGAGAACACCGAGCTGTTCGACGCGGCCCGCATCGGTCTCGGTGCGCTCGGCGTCATCACCCGAGTCACGATCGACTGCGTTCCGGCGTTCGCACTGCGGGCCGTCGAGGAACCGTCGACGCTGACGGCAACGCTCGCCGAGCTCGAAGCCACCGTCGCTGCCGTCGACCACTTCGAGTTCTACTGGTTTCCGCACACCGACCGTGTGCTGACCAAACGCAACACCCGCCTGCCCGGGAACGCCGTGCTGCGCCCGCTGGGAAAGGTGCGCTCGTACCTCGACGACCAACTACTGTCCAACACGGTCTTCGAGGGGCTCAACCGCATGGTGACGCGGGTGCCGGCCCTGATTCCTCGACTCAACGCAGTCTCGGCCCGGGCACTGTCGGCCCGCGAGTACACCGATCGCTCGTACCGAGTGTTCGCGTCCTCGCGGACGGTCAGATTCGTCGAGATGGAGTACGCAGTGCCGGCATCCGAGATCGGCCGGGTGCTGCGCGAGGTGGATCGCTGGCTCGAGCAGTCTTCGATGTCCATCGCGTTTCCCGTCGAAGTACGATTCGCCTCCGCCGACGACATCTGGCTCTCCACGGCCTACGGACGCCCGACGGCCTACATCGCTGTGCACCAGTACCACCGCCGCGATCACCGCGAATACTTCGACGCCGTCGAGGCCATCTGCCGCAGCGTCGGCGGCAGGCCACACTGGGGCAAACTGCACTCCCTCGGCAGCGACGAACTGCGTGATTCCTACGAGCACTTCGACGATTTTCTCCGCGTCCGCGATTCGATGGACCCGCACAAGGTGTTCGGCAGCGAGTATCTCGAACACCTGCTGTCCTGAGCGGTTGATCGGCGTGACGATGCGCGCAATTTCTGCTCCGCTTCTGCGACCTTCGAGTAGATTTCCCCAGGCCAACGCTCCGAGTGGAGCGTCCCGTGCACGCAGCCACTCCCCGCACGCTTACATTGGAGCGAGTGAGCACAGGTAAACGCGCGCTGTCCGGCATCATCGCCGCCGGAGTCGTCCTCGGTGTCGGTGAATTGATCGCCGTCCCCATCGGACCGAACTCATCGCCACTGACGGCCGTGGGGTCATCGGCCGTCGACAACAGTCCGGCCCCGGTCCGTGAATGGGCCATCGACACGTTCGGCACCTCCGACAAGCTCGCCCTGTTCATCGGCATGGCTCTGGTGATCGCTGCTATCGCCGCCGCGGCAGGCATCGCCCGCAAACCGATCGGTGCTGTGGTGTTCGCAGCGCTGGGCGTGCTCGGCGTACTCGCGGCGGTGACGCGACCCGACGCAACGGCCTTCTACGCAGTCCCGACCATCGGCGGCGTCATCGTCGGCATCGTTGTGCTGCACGCCCTCATCGGAGCCGCCACCCCGGCGACCGAGGGCATGAACCGTCGCAGCTTCCTGACCCTCGCCGCCGGCGCCGCGGTACTCGGCGTCGTCGCCGGAACGGCCGGACGGATGCTCACCTCGGCGCGCGCCGTCACCGCCGATCGACTCGGCTTCATGCTTCCGACCCCGACGCCGCAACCACCGATACCGGCCGGGGCAGACCTGCAGATCGACGGCCTCGCGTCGTACATCACCCCGAACGAGGACTTCTACCGCATCGATACCGCGTTGGTCGTGCCGCGGGTGGCGTCGGATACGTGGTCGCTGCGTATCCACGGCATGGTCGACCGCGAGATCGAGCTGACGTTCGCCGATCTGGCCCAGCGCCAGGCCGTCGAGAAGACGGTCACCCTGACCTGTGTGTCGAACATCGTCGGCGGCGACCTCGTGGGCAACGCAACGTGGATCGGCTACCCGCTCGAGGACATTCTCGAAGAAGCAGGCATTTCGCCGGATGCCGACATGGCGCTGTCGTCGAGCAGCGACGCCTTCACCGCGGGCACTCCCCTGGAGGTACTGCTCGACGGGCGCGACGCCTTACTGGCGGTGGGGATGAACGGTGCACCGCTGCCCGTCGAGCACGGCTACCCGGCGCGGCTCGTCGTTCCGGGTCTGTACGGATACGTCTCGGCGACCAAATGGGTCACCGACATCGAGATCACCCGCTTCGACAAGGTGACGGCGTACTGGACCGATCGCGGCTGGGGCGCTCTCGGACCGATCAAGACCGCCTCGCGCATCGACACCCCGCGATCGGGCAGCTCGGTGCCCGCCGGGAAGTCGGTAGTCGCGGGCGTCGCCTGGGATCAGCACACCGGTATCGAGGGCGTGGAAGTGCAAGTGGACGAGGGCAATTGGGTGCCGGCCACGCTCTCGGAGGAGTACTCCAAGGACACCTGGCGGCAATGGACGGTCGAGCTCGATCTGGCTGCGGGCCAGCATTCCATCCGAGCCCGCGCCACCAACTCTGCCGGAGAGCTGCAGACCAACAAGACCGCCGACACCGTTCCAGACGGAGCCACCGGCTACCCGAAGATCTCGGTGACGGCGAACTGATCCAGACAGTCGCGCTGATCTAGACGGTGACGAAGCTCGCGCGAATCGAGTTCTCGGCCAATTGCTTTCGCTCGGCCGCGGTGAGGCCCATTCCCGCTTCGAGGGCAGAGAAGTTGTCGTCGACGTAGCCGCCGAAGTAGGCGGGATCGTCGGAATTGATCGACACCGACAGGCCGCGCTCGAGCATCTGCCGCAACGGCAACTGCTCGACGTTGTCGATCACCTTGAGCCGAACATTGGACAGCGGGCAGACGGTAAGCGGAACCTGTTCCTCGACAAGTCGATTCACCAGTGCCTCGTCTTCCAGGCACCGCACCCCGTGATCGATGCGCTCGACCTTCAGCAGATCCAGTGCCTGCCAGATGTAGTCGGGCGGGCCTTCCTCACCGGCGTGAGCCACCACGTGCAAACCCTCGGCGCGCGCCTTGGCGAACACGTCGACGAACAACGACGGCGGGTAGCCCACTTCGGCGGAATCGAGTCCGAGGCCGATGATCGGAGCCTGCATCGCCAACAGGTCGTCGAGCAGTTGATTCGCGTGCAGTACCGGCTTGTCGCGCAGAATCGACGCGATCAGCCCACTGGTGACGCCGAATTCGCGCTCACTGGTCGCACACGCGTCGGCCAATCCCTCGACGACGGCCTGGAGCGGTACACCGCGCTCGGTGTGCGCCTGCGGGTCGAAGAAGATCTCCGCGTGCGTCACCCCGGCCTGCGCGGTCCGGCGGAAGTAGGCCCGGGCCAGATCGGCGAAATCCTCGGCGGTCTGCAACACGGCCATGTTCGCGTAGTACAGATCGAGGAAGGATTGCAGGTCCGTGAACTCGTACTTCGCGCGTAGTTCGTCTATATCGTTGTACGGCAGCGTGATTGCGTTGCGCTCGGCAAGATCGAAGATCAGCGGAGGTTCGAGCGATCCTTCGATGTGCAGGTGCAGTTCGGCCAGCTGATCGTTACTCACTCATACGATTCTACTTGCCCGTGTACGTCGCCTTACCCGGGCCGACCTCGAGGAAGCTCGCGACCGCGCCGCGCAGATCCTCGGTCTCGAACAGAGCGCCCGAGACCTCCGAGGTGATCTCGTCCGCGTGGGCCACGCCACCGGAACGCGACGCTGCCACAATCTGTTTGGTTGCCGCGTGCGCGACGGTGGGGCCGTCGGCCAGTCGATGGGTCAGCGCGAGCGCCGCAGCGTCGACGTCGTCGTGGATCTGATTGACCACGCCCCACTCCTTCAGCGTCTGCGCGTCGTACAGATCTCCGGTCATGACGAGCTCGCGAGCCCGACCCGAACCGGCTCGCTCGGCCAGACGCTGCGGTCCACCCATCGACGGCGTCAGACCGACGACGGTCTCGACCAGACCGAACTTCGCCTTCGGTCCGGCCAGGATGATGTCGCAGGCCAACGAGATCTCGAACGCCGCAGTGAGCGTCAACCCGTGCGCGGCGTAGATCACCGGGCACGGCAGCGCCTCGAGTGGATGCGCGATGCTTGCGAACAAACCACGCCACAGATCGGCACCCTGCGCAGCGGACAGGCCCTGGAACACGTGCACGTCGACGCCTGCCGAGTTGACCTTGCCCTCGGCGCGCAGCAGCACTGCACGAGGCGGACTCGCGACGAGATCGGCGACGTTCGCGGCCACTGCATCGAACATTGCCTGATCGAAGAGGTTGAGCGGACCGTGATCGAAGGTGAGCACAGCGATCTCTGCGCCGGCATCGGTGGTGGATCGAACGAGCGAAGTGGGTGCGTCAGCCATGGTTCGCATAGTGCCACACCCGTCTCGGGCGGTTGTTACCAGCGAGTATTGTGCGCAGGTAAGTCACCGTTACCGAGAGGAACACATACATGAAGCGCAGCCTGTTCGAGGCCGATCACGAGGACTTCCGTGCATCGGTGCGCGAGTTCGTCACCCGAACCATCACCCCGGTCGAGGAGAAGCTCGTCGAACAGCGGTACATCGACCGCGAGATCTGGCTCGAAGCGGGACGCAACGGCTTCCTCGGGCTCGAAGTACCGGAGGAATACGGCGGCAGTGGAGCGGAGGACTACCGATTCAACGCCGTCCTCGCCGAGGAACTCGCCCGCTCGAGTGCCGCGGTGGCGTCGTGCTTCGGTATTCATGTCGACATCGTGGCTCCGTATCTCGTCAAGCTCACCACCGAGGAGCAGAAGAAGCGCTGGCTGCCCGGCTTCTGCAGCGGCGAGATCCTCACCGCGATCGCCATGACCGAGCCGTCCGGTGGCTCCGACCTGGCCGCGCTGAAGACCACCGCCGTCAAGGACGGCGACGACTTCATCATCAACGGCTCCAAGACCTTCATCACCAACGGCAACTCGGCCGATCTCGTCATCGTCGCCACCCGCACGACGCCGGAGAAGAAGGCCAAGGGCATCACGCTCTTCGCCGTCGAGAACGGTACCGAAGGGTTCTCTCGCGGCCGCAAGCTCGACAAGGTCGGTCAGCCCGAATCCGACACCGCCGAATTGTTCTTCGAGAACGTGCGGGTACCGAGCTCGAACATGATCGGCGAATTCGACGGCGGCTTCATCCACATGATGCAGCTGCTCCCCCAGGAACGCATCAGCTGCTCGGTGGCCAACCTCGGACACGTCCGCCCCATTTTGGAGGAGACGCTGCAGTACGCCAAGGACCGCAAGGCCTTCGGTCAGCAGATCGGCTCGTTGCAGTGGAACAAGTTTCTGCTCGCCGAGCTCGTCACCAAACTCGATGTGGCACAGGCGTACATCGACAACTGCATTGCCGCGCACGGAATCGGTGAGCTGACGGCCATCGACGCCGCCAAGGCCAAGTGGTGGAGCTCGCAGGTGCAGAACGAGATTCTCGACCACTGCGTCCAGCTGCACGGCGGCTACGGATTCATGAACGAATACCGCGCCGCCCGTGCCTGGAAAGACGCTCGCGTGACCAAGATCTGGGCCGGATCGAACGAAATCATGAAGGAACTGATCGGCCGGGATCTGGGCCTGTAGTGCACTTCGCGTAGGAGTGGAGCCTGCGGAACGACCCGATGAGCAGTGGTGCGGTCAGGTGCCTTGGAAGGCGCATGACCGCACCACTGCCAGGCACTTACTTGAACGCAGGCCGGGCGTAGAAGCAGACGGCGATCATGCCGACGATCAGCACGGCGGCGGGCAGAATCAGCGACTGCGACATGGCGGTGGTGAATCCGTCGCGCAGCATCTCCGGGACGCGGCCGGCGAATTCGTTTGCCCCCGAAGCTGATCCACCGCTGGGTAGTTCGGCGGCCAAGCGCGATTGGATGAGCGCGCCGATGCCGGCGCTACCGAGTACCGAGCCGATCATTCGGGTGGTGTTGTAGATGCCCGAGCCCGCGCCCGCCTGACTCATCGGCAGATTGCGGGTTGCCGTGGCCGCCAACGGAGACCAGATCAGCGCGTTCGCCACACCCATCGCCGCGATGGGCAGAAGCAGCCTCCAGATCGCGGTGGTGGGTGTCATCTCGTACGCGAACCACAGCAGCGCGGCCGCGAGGATGAACAATCCGGATCCAGCGATGTAGCGGGGATGCGTCTTGTCCACGAGCTTGCCGACATTGGGCGCGAGGATTCCGGTGAGCAGGGCCATCGGCACGAACAGCAACGCCGATCGGGTAGGCGTCAAACCGGTGACACTCTGCGCGTAGAACATGATCGGCAGCATCATGCCGGACATCGCGAAGCCCATGGCTGCAATACCGATGTTGGACAGCGAGAAGTTCCGGTCGCGGAACAGTGCCAAAGGCACCAGCGGCTCGTTCTTGTTCACGGACTGCCAGTAGACGAACCCCGCGAAGACGAGCAACCCCACACCGATGAGGATCCAGACGCCGGTACCCCAGTCGTACTTCTGACCTTCCTGGATGCCGAAGACGATGCAGAAGAGTCCGACGGCACTGAGGGCAACGCCCAGTAGATCGAACTTGTGATCGTGGGTCGGCAACACCGGAACGAACTTCAGCGCCAACGCAATTGCGATAATTCCGACCGGCACGTTGATGAAGAAGATCCACTCCCAGCCGAGCGAGTCGACCAGCACACCGCCGAGAATCGGCCCGACGAGCGTCGCGACGCCTGCGACTGCGCCCCATGCTCCCATCGCAGTTCCGCGCTTCTCCGCCGGAAACACACGAGTGATCACGGCCATCGTCTGCGGGGTGATCATCGCTGCGCCGAGACCCTGAACCGCACGCGCCGCGATGAGCATCTCGATCGACCCCGACAGTCCACACCATACGGACGCGAGGGTGAAGAGCACGAGGCCGGCGATGTACAGGTTCTTCGGGCCGAACTTGTCACCCATCCGACCCGTGACCAGCAGTGGAACGGCATAGGCCAGGAGGTACGCACTGGTGACCCAGATGACGTTGTTGATGTCCGTGTTCAGACCGGCGAGAATCGCGGGCTGAGCGACGGCCACGATGGTGGTGTCCACCAGAATCATGAAGAAGCCGAGGCACAGCGCCCACAGGGCGGGCCACGGTCTGATGTCGTTGTGCAACGGCGCGGTCTCGACGGCGTTCATAGCGTTCTCCTAGTTCCCCGAGGCGTCGGGGTCGTGTGGCAGTGCCCCGAGGTGTCGGGGTCGTGTGGTCGGTGCCGATCGGTCAGGGTGGTGTGCTGTGCGGAAATGGCATGCGGCCACTCGAGCTCGCCGCTGTCGAGGCGATCGATGTAGCTCGTCAACCACTTCACTTCAGCGGCCAGCATGTGGTAGGTGTAATCGATTCCAGCCCAGTAGATTTCGGACGTCTTACGTTCTCGCGCCAGGCGCTGAAATCCGGACAGTTCCTCGATTTCTCGAGCCAGGTCTTCGATTCGCGCACGGAGCAAAGCGATCGCCTCGGACGCCGGGAGGTTGTGCATCTCGGACAGGCCGAGGGTGAACTGTGGATATTCGCGCACCGGGGAACGAAGGATCTCGGCGAGCCGATCGACGAGGACCCGCCGGCCCGCGGGGGTGATCTCGTAGGTCGTGCGCTCGGGACGATTTCCCCCGCGGTCGGTTCCGACCTCGGCGATCAACTCCTGCCCGTGAAGTCGAGCGACCGCGTGATACAGCGAACCGGGACGGATCTTCACGATCCGGTCCTCTTTGCGCTCGAGAAGGAGCTGATACATCTCGTAGGGATGCATCGGCGCCTCCGAGAGCAGGGCGAGGACCGAGACCCCCAGCGGATTCACTGCATCCCCTCGCATCGACCCCCCCATCTGGATATCCCAATCGAATTATTCCAGTTGGAATATACGGTCATGGTCCTACGAAGAGCAACCCGGACAATGCTCTGACCTGGGTATCAATCGGACATACAGCGCACAATGCCCTATCGAGCGCGTAAGGGACACCGACCGTAGCCGATGTCCCGTTCGAACAGACGAAGGCCGGATACTCGGAATTTCTTCCGTGTATCCGGCCTTGTCACCGAGTTTCTGGTGGAGATTACTTCGAGAAGGTCACTCCGCCAGGAGAAATCGGGTTACGAAGCTTGAATCAGATGGCGCGGACGCCGGTAGCCTGGGGGCCCTTCTGACCCTGGCCCACCTCGAACTCCACGCGCTGGCCCTCGTCGAGCGACTTGAAGCCGCTACCCTGAATCTCCGAGTAATGAACGAAAACGTCCGGTCCGCCACCATCCTGCTCGATGAAGCCGAAGCCCTTTTCGCCGTTGAACCACTTCACACTGCCCTGCGTCATTCTGTAAACCTTCTGTAAGCGAGCTAGATCTTCACGTCGAAGCTCTAATCTCAAATGCGAGTCTGCCATCTATCGGCGCTGAGCGAAACACCGGGGGCAAAAAAGTTCGAAAGATTGCTTTTGGACGGTGAAACCAGAACGTCGCCCACGGGCTCGATAGCTAGTCTCGACACGTGGATTTCCCCCTTTTCGACGCCGGCCGGTTCGACTCCCACAAACTCGACATCGTTCGCCTGGCCTGGTGTCGACAACTGGGCCTGGACGACACGGCTCTCGGCACCGACGCCGACCGCGTCGAACATCTCGTTTCGACGGACAACGTCACCGTGTTGTCACTGGCCGGGACCACCGTGATTGCAGGGCCGTCCTGGGCGGTGGATGCCTCCCGCTCGATCACCGGCCGCCCCGGTGCGGACCGAACCTGGGTGTCCTCGCTACTCGGAGACCGCTCGGCGCACTACGAGATCGGCACGCACTCGCTGGCGTACGGCTCGGACATCGGCCATTCCATCGATGTGCACGATCCGCTGATATCGCACGATGCTGTGCACGTCCGCAACCTGGCGGCGAAGTGCGACGATGCCGACGTTGCCGAGGCCTTCGGAGAATCGGTTTCGCGGAATTGGTTCACGCTCCTCGGCGACGACAGGCCCGCAGACTCGGCGCACTCGCTCGCCTCAGCCGGTTATTCGGAAGAGCAGCTGATTCTGGCCGACATGCGTGTCCTGACCGACCCGGATCATCGCCGACGGGGTCACGCTCAGGTGGTCGGCCGACTGGCTACCAACGACGCCATCGACGAGGGCTTGATCCCGCAGTGGCGCTCGCGACCCGAGAACTCCATTGCCCGACGCCTCGCCGCGCGGCTGGGATACACCGAACTGGGCGTGTGCCACACAGCTGTGGTTCGAGCCTGACCCGGTTGAGGAGGCTCCGAACTGGGTAGCGTCGGAAGGAACCAGTCGAGGTGAGGAGCAACAAGCATGGCCGATGACGCCGCGTACGTGGAACCGGGCAAGGAATTCAAGAGGGACACGAACTACATTCCGACGCGGATCACCGCCGACGGCCGGGACGGTTATCCGGTGGAGCCGGGACGGTATCGCCTGATTGCTGCGCGCGCCTGTCCGTGGGCTCATCGGTCCATCATCGTGCGTCGACTGCTGGGGCTCGAAGATGTTCTCTCCCTGGGCATTCCGGGGCCTACCCACGACCCGCGCAGTTGGAACTTCCAGGAAGAGCCCGGCGGGATCGATTCGGTTCTGAAAATCGAGAGGCTGCAGGACGCCTACTTCGCCCGGTTCCCGGACTACGAGCGCGGCGTCACTGTCCCCGCCATCGTCGATGTCCCTACCGGCGAGGTCGTGACCAACGACTACCCGCAGATCACGCTGGATCTGTCGACCGAGTGGACGCAGTACCACCGAGACGGTGCCCCTGATCTGTACCCCGAAGCACTGCGCGGCGAGATCGACGAGGTCGCTGATCTGGTCTTCGAGGACGTCAACAACGGTGTCTACCGCTGTGGATTCGCCGGATCGCAGGAGGCATACGACAAGGCCTACGACCGCCTGTTCGCGCGCCTCGACTGGCTCGTCGAACGCCTGTCCACGCAGCGTTACCTCGTCGGAGACCACATCACCGAAGCCGACGTACGCCTGTTCACCACCCTGGTGCGCTTCGATCCCGTCTACCACGGCCACTTCAAGTGCAACCGAAGCAAACTCAGCGAGATGCCGGTGCTCTGGAACTACGCACGCGATCTCTTCCAGACCCCCGGGTTCGGCGACACCGTGGACTTCGACCACATCAAGCGGCACTACTACGAGGTGCACCGCGACATCAACCCGTCGGGCATCGTGCCCAAGGGCCCGGACCTACAGGGCTGGCTGGAGCCGCACGGGCGGGAATCACTGGGCGGATCGCCCTTCGGCGACGGCACCGCTCCCCCACCGCCGAAGCCGGACGAGCTCGTACCGGCAACTCACTGGGTGCACTGACCCGCAACTCTCGACGAGAAAAGAGGACCCATGGCCGGCAAGAAAGACGACGCGCAGGTCGAGGTCTCGAACGGTGGCAGGCTCGAACGCGCGTTGGTCAACATTCTCGACAACGCCAGCCGCCTGCAGGGGCCTGCCGTCGACAAGTACGTGGCGCACGTGCGTCGGGCACACCCGTACGACACGCCCGCACAGATCATCGAACGCCTGGAGAAGCGATTCCTGCTCGCGGTTACCGGCAGCGGTTCCGCAGTGGGCGGTGCTGCGGCCGTACCCGGCATAGGAACTGCCGCCTCGCTCGCCGCAGTGGGTGCCGAAACCGCCTTCTTCATCGAGTCCTCTGCACTACTGACGTTGTCGGTCGCGTCCGTGCACGGCATCCCCGTCGAGAACCACCAGCAGCGACGGGCATTGGTGCTGTCGGTTGCTCTGGGCGAATCGGGAATGCAGATCGTGCAGCGCACGGTGGGCAAGACCGCCAAGAACTGGGGACCGCTGATCACGTCCCGCATCCCCGGCGGCGCGATGACCAGCATGAACAAATCCCTCGTGAAGAAGTTCATCACCAAGTACCTCGCCAAACGCAGCGCGCTGCTGGTCGGCAAGATGCTGCCCGCCGGAATCGGTGCGGCGATCGGCGGTGCAGGAAACCGCGCCGTCGGTAAGGGCGTCATCAAGAATGCCCGGGAGGCATTCGGTCCACCGCCCGCGCGGTTCCCGGAAAATCGGATCATCGAGCCGGACGAGTGAGAATGCGCGGAATCTTCGCGGGCGTGAGGCGTTGACACCGAACATGACTTCCACACCTGAACTCGGCAAGTACGGCGTCTGGCGACTTCATTCGGCATTCACCCCCGAACTGTCGCGAGCGATCGAATCCTTCGGCTACGGAACGATCTGGCTCGGCGGCTCACCGCCGGCCGATCTGACCACCACGGAGGAGATACTCGACGCCACCGAGACGGTGGTCGTGGCAACCGGCATCGTCAACATCTGGTCGGACGCAGCCGCCGACGTCGCGCAGTCGTATCACCGGTTGGAGAAGAAGCATCCGGGACGGTTCCTCCTCGGAATCGGTGCCGGCCACCCGGAGGCAACGCAGGAATACACCAAGCCGTACGACGCTCTGGTGGCATATCTGGACGAGCTCGACACCGCAGGAGTGCCGGTGGAGCGACGCGTCCTCGCCGCGCTCGGCCCCAAGGTTCTTGCGCTCGCCGCCGACCGCACGGCCGGTGCGCATCCGTACCTGACCACCCCCGAGCACACCCGTGAGGCGCGGGAAGCATTGGGGCCGAACAAGATTTTGGCACCCGAGCACAAGGTGGTTCTCGAATCCGACCCACAGAAGGCCCGAGCAATCGGCCGACCACCGGTGAACAACCCCTATCTTCACCTCCGCAACTACACCAACAATCTGAACCGGCTCGGCTACTCGGACGACGAGATCGGGGACGGTGGCAGCGACCGGCTGATCGACGCTCTGGTGGCGCACGGCACGGCCGACGCGATCGCCGCACGATTGAGGGAACACCTCGCCGCGGGCGCGTCCCACGTGACACTGCACTCTCTTCCCGACGACGCCGATCCGCTCGAGACCTACCGCGACATCGCCGCCGCGCTGCTTCGCTGACACAGGGGCCGCACCCGCGACGACGTCGGTCTCACCCCGTAGCCTCGTGTACCGGTTGCCGCGTGCAACCGGTACACGTGCAGTTCGACGGCCAGGGGGATTCCGCAGCGATGACCAGCTACTCGGGAGCAGCGCTGGAAGCGCAGGCACTGACCAAGCAATTCGGCACAGTTCGGGCGGTGTCGGACCTGAGCTTCGTCGTTCCGCGCGGCACCGTCACCGGATTCCTCGGTCCCAACGGATCGGGTAAGACCACCACGCTGCGCATGCTGCTCGGGCTCGTGGCACCCACCTCGGGGATCGGTCTCGTGAACGGCGCACCGTTCGGTGCAGCAACACACCCGGCCCACACAGTGGGAGCCGTTCTCGACTCGCTGAGCATGCACCCCAAACGGAGCGCCGCTCATCACCTGAAGATCTACACCGCGGCGATCGGCGTGCCCGACAGCCGCGCCCTCGACGTGCTGCACCTGGTCGGCCTCGGCGATGCCGCCCACCGCCCCGCAGGCGGCTTCTCACTCGGCATGCGGCAGCGTCTGACGTTGGCGACAGCCCTGCTCGGAGACCCCGAAATCCTCGTGCTCGACGAACCGGCGAACGGTCTCGACCCCGAGGGCATCGCCTGGCTCCGCGATTTCCTGAAGGCATTCGCGGCCTCGGGGCGGACGGTACTGATCTCGAGTCACATTCTTCGTGAAATCGAGCAGACCGTCGACAATCTGGTGATAGTCAGCGCCGGCTCGTTGATGTATCAGGGCTCGATCGCACAGTTGCGGTCCACCCGCCCGAGCCGTGTGCTCGTGGCGGCATCGGACCCGGCGACACTGGCGATCGCATTGGCATCGAACGGCCTCAACGACACCCAGCTCCTGCCCGACGGCCGCATCGGCGTCGCAGGCACCGACGCGGCCACGATCACACGTATCGCCGCAACCGCCGATGTCACGGTGTTCGGAACCACCGCAGAGCACGTCGATCTCGAGCAGGTGTTCCTGTCGATGACGGCGGGGCAGTACACCGCGGCACCGGTCGGTCAGAATCCGTACGGGCCGCCGCCGGGACAACCGCAGGGTTATGCACAACCGCCGAACTACGGTCCGCCGCAGAGCTACGGCCCGCCTCCGGGTTACGGCCCACCTCCGGGGTACGGCCCACCTCCGGGGTACGGCCCACCTCCGCCCGAATACGGACCGCCGCAGAACTGGAACGGAGGCCGGCGATGAATGCGCTGCTGACGTCGGAGATCCGCAAGGTCACGACGCTGAAGTTCTGGTGGGCACTCGCGATCGCGCCGATCGTCGTCGGAATCTTCGCGTCCGTCATCACCTCGGTGATCGCGAACCAGTTGGGTCCGTACGAGGAGGACCTCGATATCTCGGGTGGTGTCGCCTCGATCGGCCTGTACGTCGCCGCCGGAGCCGCAATCCTCTTCGCCGGGATCTTCGGTGCCGTCAATGCCGGGACCGAGTTTCGCCACAAGACCATCACCACCAGCTTCTTGACGGCCCGCGGCCGCGACGGGGTGATCGCCGCCAAACTCATCGTCACCGCTCTGTTCGGACTCGGGTACGGCCTGGTCGTACTGCTGGCAAGCCTGATCTGTCTGCTGATCTTCAACGACCGGACCGTGATGCTCGACGGCCCGTTCATCGGTGTGGTCGCGTCGTGCCTGCTGGCCGTCGTGCTGTGGTCGATCATCGGTGCGGGGCTGGGCCTGCTGCTCAAATCTCCGACGTGGGCGGCCATCGTGCTCGTCGCCTGGCTGCCGTTCGGCGAGGGTCTGCTCTCGCTGATCCTCTTCGGGGTGGGGTTGGGACCTGTTGCCACCGTGCTGCCGTCGAACCTGACCCTGCCGACGATGGCGGCCACACAATTGGACGACGCCGGCGATCTGGCGTCGTGGCCATGGGCACCGCTCGGGCTCGCATTGTGGGCCGCGATCCTCACCGGCGGCGGCTGGTTTCTGGCCCGCACCCGCGACATCGACTGAGGTCGGAACCGGTACCCGCGATCGCCGACGAATGCTGTCGGTGATCGGGTCTACTTTGGTTTATCGATGGCACACAGTAATTCGGTGACGAACCGCGGCGCGGCAGTTGATCGCGACGCGGCGAACAACGGCACCCTCGTCGAGTCCGTTCCGCCACGTGATGATGTCCCGGCCGACAGCGCAGCGTCGAGCGCCCCACGTGGTTGGGTCCGCCGCCTGACAGCGCAATGCATGCTGCACCGGCGCACGGCGCTGGGCGCACTGGGTGTGACGATGATCGCCGCCGTCATCGACATCTCGTTCCCGCTGCTCACCAGAGTGGCGATCGACGACGCGACCGCCGGCAAAGGCGACGTGATTCTCACGGTCGCCGTCGCCATCGCACTGTTGGGTCTGGTGCGATTCGCCTGCCAGTTCGGCAGGCGCATGCTCGCCGGCAGGCTCTCGATCGACGTTCAGCACGATCTACGTCTGGATCTGCTTGCATCGTTGCAGCGGCTCGACGGTCGCAAACAGGACGAGATCCGTACCGGCCAGGTCGTGTCGAGATCGATCACCGACCTGCAACTCGTCCAGGGTCTACTGGCCATGGTGCCGCTCTCGGCCGGAGCGATACTGCAGTTCGTCCTCGCCCTGGTGGTGATGGCGTATCTATCGCCGTTGCTCACCGTCGTCGCAATCCTCATCGTTCCCGCGGTGAGCATCGTGGTCTACCGAATGCGGCCGACCCTCTTCGCCGCCACCTGGTCTGCTCAACAGCGTGCCGCCGATCTGGCGCAGCATGTCGAAGAGACCGTCACCGGGGTTCGAGTGGTCAAGGGCTTCGGTCAGGAAGCCCGCGCGGTCGATCGCATCGAACAGCTCGGTCGCACCTTGTTCGCCGAGCGCATGCGGTCGGCGAAGATCAACTCGCGGTTCGCGCCGTCGATGGCCACCATTCCGCAGCTCGGTCTCGTCGGAGTCATCGCCCTCGGCGGATACCTCGCGCTGCAGGGCCACATCACCATCGGCACGTTCCTGGCCTTCGCGACCTACGTCGCCACGCTGTCCGCCGTCACCAGGACCGTCTCGTCCGTGGTGATCATGGCCCAGCTCTCGCGCGCGGCCGTAGAACGCGTCTACGAGGTGGTCGACACCGAGCCGTCCGACCCGGAACCGGCGCGGCCTCTTCCGTTGCCCGACGGGCCTCTCGGGGTTCGAATCCGTGAGGTGACGTTCGGGTTCGAGCCCGAGCGGGACGTACTCACCGATCTGAGCCTGACCATCTCGCCCGGGGAGACCGTTGCCGTCGTCGGACATGCGGGTTCCGGGAAAACCGCACTCGCCCTCCTGCTGCCCCGCTTCTACCGCCCTGCCGAGGGGCACATCGAGCTGACGTCCGACGGCACTTCGATCGATATCGACGACCTCGACTCCACGTCACTGCGCGAGGCGGTGTCACTGGTGTTCGACGAGCCGTTTCTGTTCTCCGACACCATCGCCGCCAATATCGCCCTCGGCAGGCCCGACGCCACTGCCGACGACATCGAGCGCGCGGCGCGCCTGGCGCAGGCCTCCACCTTCATCGACGCATTGCCCGAGGGATACGACAGCCTGGTCGGCGAACGCGGGCTCACACTCTCCGGAGGACAGCGCCAGCGCATCGCCCTGGCGCGCGCATTGCTCGTGGAACCGCGAATTCTGATTCTCGACGACGCCACGTCCGCCGTCGACGCGGAAACCGAAGCTGCGATCTTCGACGCGTTGCGTGGTATCCGGACGCGGGCGACTCTCGTTCTCGCTCATCGCCGCTCGACCCTGACACTGGCCGACCGCGTCGCCGTGCTCGACAACGGTCGGATCATCGACACCGGGACGGTCGACGAACTCGACCGGCGCTGTCCGTTGTTCCGCGCACTCCTGGCCGGTGGCGACGACGAACCGGGCACCGAGCCGGCCCACGACCCGATCGAGCAGCCCTCTGCCGAGACGCTGTGGCCCGAGACCGCGCCTGAATCGTCGGCCGAGCCCAACAGCGTCGCAGCGCCAGGAGGCGGCGGTGGGCACGGAACTGCGATGGCGGGGGCGTTCGGCTCGCTGGCACCGACACCCGCCATATCCGCGGCCGTCGCGGCCCTGCCTCCGGCAACCGAGGACCCGGCCGCATCGGGATCCGATCTCCGTCGACCCGATCCGGGATTCCGATTGTCGAGACTGCTCGGCCCGGTCCGGATCTTGCTCGCCGCCGTGGTCGTTCTGCTCGCACTCGACTCGTTGGCCTCCATCGCCTTTCCCTCACTCGTTCGCTACGCGGTGGACAGTGGAGTGGCGCGCGGAGACTCGAACACGCTGTGGATCGCCACGTCGATCGGCGTCGTACTGGCAGCGGCGAGTTGGTTCGTCGTCTGTTGGACGACGGTCATCACTGCGCGGGCAGGCGAGCGAGTGCTGTTCGGCCTCCGAGTTCGCAGCTACGCGCACATTCAGCGACTCGGCCTCGACTACTACGAGCGTGAGCTCTCGGGCCGCATCATGACTCGGATGACCACCGACGTCGATGCACTGTCGTCGTTCATCCAGACCGGGGCATCGACCGCTGTGGTGAGCGTGTTGACCGTCGTCGGTATCGCGGCCGCCCTGCTCGTCACGGACCTCACTCTCGGCCTGGTGGCCTTGGCGGTCGTGCCGCCCCTCGCCGTGGCCACCGTGATCTTCCGCCGGATCTCGTCGGCGGCGTACTCGACGTCCCGCGAGCGCATCTCGATCGTCAACGCCGACTTCCAGGAGAACGTCACGGGCCTGCGCGCCGCACAGGCGTACCGGCGTGAGGAGTACGCCGCATCCCGGTTCGCGGAACGCTCCGACCGTTACCGATCCAGCCGAATGCGCTCGCAGACCGCGATCTCGGTGTTCTTTCCGCTCATCACGTTGCTTTCCGACATCGCCCTCGCCGTCGTCGTGTTCGTCGGCGCACATCAGATCGCCACCGGCACCACCACCGCGGGCACCCTCGTGGCGTTCGTCCTGTATCTCGGACTGCTCTTCGGACCGATCCAGCAGCTTTCGCAGGTGTTCGACGGTTACCAGCAGGCACGGGTCGGCGTCGGACGCATCGGCGATCTGTTGCGCACCACGAGTTCGATCGAGACCGCCACGACCGCGAACACCACCGCGCTTCCCGGCGGACGCCTCCGTGCCGACATCGACCTCGTCGACGTCGGGTTTCGCTATGCCGGAGCACACTCCGACGCACTGAGTGAGGTATCTCTCACCATCCCGGCCGGCACCACTGTCGCATTGGTCGGGCGCACCGGAGCAGGCAAATCCACCGTGGTGAAACTGCTGGCCCGGTTCTACGATCCGACCTCCGGATCGGTGCGCGTCGGCGGAAACGATCTGCGCGACTATCGACTGTCCGACTATCGGCAACGACTGGGCGTCGTACCGCAGGAAGCGCACCTGTTCACCGGAACCGTCGCGTCGAACATCGCCTACGGCAGACCCGATGCCAGCCGCGCCGACATCGAGAACGCGGCTCGCTCGGTGGGCGCTCTGACCACCATCGCTGCACTTCGCGGCGGTATGAACCAACCCGTCGGAGAGCGCGGCCAGGGGCTCTCCGCAGGCCAACGGCAACTGATCGCGCTGGCGCGAGCCGAACTGGTCGACCCCGATCTGCTCCTCCTCGACGAGGCAACCGCCACGCTCGATCCGGCCACCGAACGCACCGTCCTCGCGGCGAGCAATGCCGTCGTTCGTACCCGCACAGCCGTGGTTGTCGCGCACCGATTGGCGACCGCCGCACGGGCAGATCTGATCGTCGTCGTAGACGGCGGACGTATCGTGGAGACTGGACGACATTCGGACCTTCGCGCCCAGGGCGGTTTCTACGCTCGGTTGTGGACTGCGGCCGAAACGAACCGGGGGAATAATTCGATAGTCCAAGGAGTCATCGACAACGAGGCCGATGGTTACCGGTGAGTACATATCACAGCTACGTCCCGGGCGCACGTGAGCTGGACCAAAGGTCTAGCCTGGACTTGTACGCGCGCTGAACGGGAACGAAGACAGAAACGAGGCGAACTACTGCCGTGAGCAGCAGCTCTACTACCCAATTCGGACAAAATCAATGGCTGGTCGACGAGATGTACCAGCGATTCAAGCAAGACCCTTCCTCCGTCGACGCGAGCTGGCACGAGTTCCTCACCGGTTACGACCCCGAGGCCGTGACCGACGAGACCGCCGGCAGCTCGAACGGTGCGTCCGGTAACGGCAACGGCGCAGCCTCGAACGGTAGTTCGGCCAAGTCCGCTCCCCCCGCAGCACCCGCGCCTCCCGCCAAGCCTGCCGCCTCGGCTCCGCAGAAGGACAGCACTCCCAAGGCCGACGCTCCGAAGGCTGCCCCGAAAGCCGCCGCCCCCAAGGCCGAGCCCGCAAAGCCTGCGGCCGCTGCACAGCCTGCCGAGAAGAAGGCCGCTCCGGCGAAGTCAGCCCCGGCAGCAGCCGAATTCGGTGAAGAGTCGAGCAAGATTCTGCGCGGCGCCGCCGCAGCGGTGGCGAAGAACATGTCCGCCTCGTTGCAGATTCCGACCGCGACCAGCGTGCGTGCAATCCCGGCCAAGCTCATGGTCGACAACCGCCTCGTGATCAACAACCATCTCGCTCGCACCCGCGGCGGCAAGATCTCGTTCACGCACCTGCTCGGCTACGCCATCGTGCAGGCCGTCAAGGCGTTCCCGAACATGAACCGCCACTTCGCCGAGGTCGACGGCAAGCCGAACGCCGTCACTCCGGCAGCGATCAACCTCGGTCTCGCGATCGACCTGCCCGGCAAGGACGGCAACCGTTCCCTCGTCGTCGCGGCCATCAAGAACACGCAGGACTTCACGTTCACGCAGTTCTACAACGCGTACGAGGACATCGTCCGTCGTGCTCGCGACGGCAAGCTCACCGGTGAGGACTTCCAGGGCGTCACCATCTCGCTGACCAACCCCGGTGGAATCGGAACCGTGCACTCGGTGCCGCGTCTGATGAACGGCCAGGGAGCCATCATCGGTGCAGGTGCCATGGAGTACCCGGCAGAGTTCCAGGGAGCCAGTGACGAGCGACTCGCCGAGTTCGGCGTCGGCAAGCTCATGACGCTGACCTCGACGTACGACCACCGCATCATTCAGGGTGCAGAGTCGGGCGACTTCCTCAAGACGATCCACAACCTGCTGATCAGCGACGAGTTCTACGACGAGCTGTTCCACTCGCTCAAGATCCCCTACGAGCCCATTCGCTGGCGCAAGGATCTGCCCGAGGGCACGGTCGACAAGAACACCCGCGTGCTCGAACTCATCGCGGCGTACCGCAACCGCGGTCACCTGATGGCCGACACCGATCCGTTGCAGTTCACCAAGGACAAGTTCCGGATGCACCCGGACCTCGACGTGATCAGCCACGACCTCACGCTGTGGGATCTCGACCGCGAATTCAAGGTCGGCGGATTCCACGGCAAGGACAAGATGAAGCTGCGGGACGTGCTCAGCGTTCTGCGCGACTCGTACTGCCGCCACGTGGGCGTCGAGTACACCCACATCCTCGAGACCGAGCAGGTCACCTGGTTGCAGGAGCGCGTCGAGGCCAAGCACGTCAAACCGACTGTGGCGCAACAGAAGTACATCCTGAGCAAGCTCAACGCAGCCGAGGCGTTCGAGACGTTCCTGCAGACCAAGTACGTCGGGCAGAAGCGCTTCTCGCTCGAAGGTGCCGAGTCGGTCATCCCGATGATGGACTCCGTCATCGACCAGAGCGCCGAGTACGCCCTCGACGAGGTCGTCATCGGTATGCCGCACCGCGGCCGACTGAACGTGCTCGCCAACATCGTCGGCAAGCCCTACTCGAAGATCTTCACCGAGTTCGAGGGCAACATGAACCCGGCCGCCGCACACGGCTCCGGCGACGTGAAGTACCACCTCGGTGCCGAGGGCACGTACATCCAGATGTTCGGTGACAACGACATCAAGGTCTCGCTCACCGCGAACCCGTCGCACCTCGAAGCCGTCGACCCGGTTCTCGAAGGCCTCGTCCGCGCCAAGCAGGACCTGCTGGACAAGGGCACCGGCCAGGGCGGCTACTCCGTCCTGCCGCTGATGCTGCACGGAGACGCTGCATTCGCAGGCCAGGGCGTCGTCGCCGAGACGCTGAACCTGTCCGATCTGCGGGGCTACCGCACCGGCGGCACCGTGCACATCGTCGTCAACAACCAGGTCGGCTTCACCACGTCACCGGAGTTCTCGCGTTCGTCCGAGTACTGCACCGATGTGGCGAAGATGATCGCCGCGCCGATCTTCCACGTCAACGGCGACGACCCCGAGGCCTGCGCCTGGGTGGCTCAGCTGGCGGTGGACTTCCGTCAGAAGTTCCACAAGGACGTCGTCATCGACATGATCTGCTACCGCCGTCGCGGCCACAACGAGGGCGACGACCCCTCGATGACGCAGCCGGCGATGTACGACGTCATCGACACCAAGCGCAGTGTCCGCAAGAGCTACACCGAATCGCTCATCGGCCGTGGAGACATCTCGCTCAAGGAAGCCGAGGACGCACTCCGCGACTACCAGGGCCAGCTCGAACGCGTCTTCAACGAGGTACGCGAACTCGAGAAGTACACCCCGGAGCCCAGCGAATCGGTCGAACTCGACCAGCAGTTGCCTGCCAAGCTCACCACGGCCGTCGACAAGGCCGTGCTGCACCGCATCGGCGATGCGCACCTCGACGTTCCCGATGGATTCAACGTGCACCCGCGCGTCAAGCCGGTGCTCGAGAAGCGTCGCGAGATGGCGCACGAGGGCAAGGTCGACTGGGCCTTCGGCGAACTGTTGGCGCTCGGATCGTTGGTCGACGAGGGGCGCAACATCCGCTTCTCCGGCCAGGACACCCGCCGCGGCACGTTCACCCAGCGTCACTCGGTGATCATCGACCGCAAGACCGGTGCCGAGTACACGCCGCTGCAGAACATCGGCAGCGACAACCCCGGCAAGTTCATGGTCTACGACTCCGCGCTCAGCGAGTTCGCAGCCGTCGGCTTCGAGTACGGCTACTCGGTGGGCAACCCGGACGCACTGGTGATGTGGGAAGCGCAGTTCGGCGACTTCGTCAACGGCGCGCAGTCCATCATCGACGAGTTCATCTCGTCCGGTGAAGCCAAGTGGGGCCAGCTCTCCGACGTCGTGCTGCTGCTGCCGCACGGCCACGAGGGTCAGGGTCCCGACCACACATCGGGACGCATCGAACGCTTCCTGACGCTGTGCGCCGAGGGCTCGATGACCGTCGCACTCCCCTCGACCCCCGCAAACTACTTCCACCTGCTGCGCAGGCATGCGCGCGACGGCATCCGTCGCCCGCTGATCGTCTTCACTCCGAAGTCGATGCTGCGCAACAAGGCAGCAGTGAGCAACATCGAGGACTTCACCGACGGCAAGTTCCACTCGGTGTTCGACGAGCCCACCTACGACACCGGCACCGGCGATCGCAGCGCGGTCAAGCGAGTGCTGATGGTCAGCGGCAAGCTCTACTACGAGCTCCTCGCTCGTAAGCAGAAGGACAACCGCGAAGACGTCGCGATCGTCCGCGTCGAGCAGCTCTACCCCGTGCCGGTCCGTCGT
Organism: Rhodococcus sp. WWJCD1; assembly: GCF_002258735.1. NCBI lineage: Bacteria > Bacillati > Actinomycetota > Actinomycetes > Mycobacteriales > Nocardiaceae > Rhodococcus > Rhodococcus sp. WWJCD1. Next base: position 124,828 of record NZ_NOXY01000021.1, on the reverse strand, counting down.
ATCCGGGAAGCGCTCGAAAGCTACCCGAACGCAACGGAATTCCGTTGGGTTCAGGAAGAGCCTGCGAACCAGGGTGCATGGCCGTTCTTCGGTCTCGCACTGCCCGAGCTCATGCCCGAGAAGCTGGTCGGCATCAAGCGCATCTCGCGTCGCGCAATGTCCGCCCCGTCGTCGGGATCGAGCAAGGTGCACGCAGTCGAGCAACTCGAAATCATCGACGAGGCCTTCAAGGCAGTCGGCGAAGACTAGATCTCCGACAACGACAGCGGCCCACTTCTTCGGAAGTGGGCCGCTGTTGTCGTTCCTGGGCCCCCGTTCGCGTCAATGGACCCTTGCATACGTCTGAAGAGTGCAATGGTTCATTCACGCGCACCCCGGACACGAGTGAATGGACCCCTGCATACGTCTGAGCGGTGCAAGGGTCCATTGACGCGGGCGGGGGTGGAGCGCGGGCGGGACGTCGCGATGGGGGCTGGTCAGGCGTCCGCGTCGGAGTCGGCTCCCAGTAGTGCGGAGATCATGCTCGGCGCCAGGGCGACGGCAGGCAGGGCGTTGACATTGAGGTCGATGAGTTCGTCACGGCTGATGTGGGGATCCCGGAGCCAGGTGATGGTCGCTTCCTCCACGAAAGCGATCCAACCGCGGACGGCGAGGTCGATGGTGGGGGTCACGTCCATGTCGAGGCCGGCGAGTTGGACGAGAGTTCGCTCGGCCATGGTGGTGCGTGTCTGCTCGAACACCTCGCGCATCAGGGGGTCTCCGCTGGCGGTGCCGCGAAGCAGGGAGATGAAGGTGTCGCGCTTCTCGGTGACGTAGTCGACGTAGTTGGCGATGGAGTCGCGGAGAATCTCGAAAGGTTCGAGGTCTGGGTCGGGGGCTGTGCGCTCGATCATCGACCGGGAGGCCTCGCGAACTATTTCGAGGTGAAACTCCTGCTTGGACGAAAAATAGTGGAACAGTAGGCCTCGCGAGACACCTGCCTGGTCTGCGATGTCCTCGACGGAGATCTGCTCCAGAGGTCGGTCGGCGAGCATTTCGGTACCGAGCTCGATCAGCTGAGCTCGGCGTTGCTCGGGACTGAGCCTGGTCCTCTTCGTCGTCGCGCCGGGGCTGTTCACGAACGCCATGCAACCACCCTACTGAATATTAGTCAATAACTATTGACTCACACTCAATAAGCTTCTACGCTCCCCTACATGAGTCTTCCCGTAACAGACACTTCGGACCGTGCAACGTCGCCGCGTCACGTCGATACGCTGATCATCGGCAGCGGATTCGCCGGCCTCGGTGCGGCGATCAAGCTGACGAAGGCAGGCAAGAAGGACTTCGTCGTCATCGAACGAGGCCACGACGTCGGCGGCACGTGGCGCGACAACACCTACCCCGGTGCCGCCTGCGACGTGCCGTCGCACCTGTACTCGTACTCGTTCGCCCTGAATCCCGACTGGACCCGGTCGTTCTCCACGCAGCCCGAGATCCAGAAGTACATCGCCGGGGTGGCGCGCAAGTACGGCGTCATGGACAAGCACGTGTTCGGCACGGATGTGACCTCGGCTCGCTGGAACGCCGAGACCAACCGCTGGGACGTCGAGACCACCTCCGGCAACTACACCGCGAAGATCGTCGTCTCGGCCGTCGGCGCGCTGTGTGAGCCGAACCTGCCCGACATCAAGGGCATTCACGACTTCGAGGGCGACGTGTTCCACTCCGCCCAGTGGAACCACGACGTCTCCCTTGCCGGCAAGCGCGTCGCCGTCATCGGCACCGGCGCGTCGGCAATCCAGATCGTGCCCGCCATCGCGGGCCAGGTGAAGCACCTCGACGTGTACCAGCGCACCGCGCCCTGGATCCTCCCGCGCGCCGATCGCCCGTACACCAAGCTCGAACGCTTCGCCTTCAAGCACGTTCCCGGCTTCCAACGTCTCTCTCGCGCCGGCATCTACGCGATGCGTGAGACCCAGGTCGTCGGACTGGCCAAGGCTCCGGCCTTCATGAAGCCCCTGCAGTGGGCGTCGGAGAACCACCTGCGCACCCAGATCAAGGACAAGGCGTTGCGCGCCAAGGTGACGCCGAACTTCCGCATCGGCTGCAAGCGCATGCTGATCTCGAATGCGTACTACCCGGCTCTCGCCCAGAGCAACGTCGATCTCGTCACCGACGGCATCGCGGAGGTCCGCAAAGGATCCATCGTGACCAAGGACGGCACCGAGCGGCCGATCGACGCACTCGTCGTAGCCACCGGCTTCCACGTCACCGACTCCCCCGCGTACCAGGGCATCACCGGTAAGGACGGTCGCACGTTGGCCGAAACCTTCGACGACGGTGGCCAGCAGGGTTACAAGGGCGCAGCGGTGGCGAACTTCCCCAACATGTTCTTCCTGGTGGGGCCGAACACCGGCCTCGGACACACCTCGATGGTCTTCATGATCGAGTCGCAGATCAACTACCTGGTCGACGCGTTGAACACCATCGACAAGCACGACATCGGCACCATCGAGGTGCGCAAGGACGTGCAGGACGAGTACAACGTGACGCTGCAGGACCAGCTCTCCAAGAGCGTGTGGATGAACGGCGGGTGCGCCAGCTGGTACCTCGACAAGCACGGCAACAACACGACACTGTGGCCCGGCTTCACGTTCGAGTTCCGCAGAATGACCAAGCAGTTCGATCTGGATGCGTACCGTAGCGTCGCCAGCGCAGACCTCTCCTCCGGATCGTCGGCAGACACCGGCACCGGCAACAACACAGACAAGGTGGCCGCTCGATGAGCACATTCACAGGCAAGGTAGCCGTCGTCACCGGCGCGGGCTCGGGAATCGGCCGGGCATTGGCCCTCGAGCTGGCCGGGCGTGGAGCGAAACTGGCACTGTCCGACGTCGACACCGCCGGACTCGACGAGACGGTCCGACGAGTCGAGGCACTCGGCGCCGAGGTCAAGTCGGATTTCCTGGATGTTTCCCAGCGCGAGACCGTCCTCGATTACGCCGAGGCCGTCGTCGCGCACTTCGGCAAGGTCAACCAGATCTACAACAACGCAGGCATCGCGTACCACGGTGACGTCGACAAGTCCTCGTTCAAGGACATCGAGCGCATCGTCGACGTCGACTTCTGGGGAGTCGTCAACGGCACCAAGGCATTTCTGCCGCACATCCAGGCCTCCGGCGACGGCCACATCATCAATATCTCCAGCCTCTTCGGCCTGCTGGCGATCCCGTCGCAGTCCGCGTACAACGCAGCGAAGTTCGCCGTCCGTGGGTTCAGCGAGTCGCTACGGATGGAAATGCTGATCTCCAAGGCACCGGTGAAGGTGACCGTCGTCCACCCCGGCGGCATCAAGACTGCCATCGCGCGCAACGCCACCGTCGCCGAGAACTACGACCAGGCGGACTTCGCGAAGTTCTTCGACACCAAGCTCGCCAAGACCACCCCGCTCGACGCGGCCAAGACCATCCTCAAGGGTGTCGAGAAGGGCAAGGGGCGCGTGCTGATCGGCTCCGATGCGATCGCCCTCGATCTGCTGCAGCGCATCACCGGCTCGCGATACCAGGGCCTGATCGTCGCCGTCTCCAGGCGCGCGCTGCCGCGCACCAAGAAGTAGGCGGGTCGCGTCGTGAAAGCCTTCTACGTTCCCCTGCCGATCGTTGCGGCCGCACTGAAGCCGTTCTACCGACTCGCGCTGAATCCGCGGTTCTCGTTTCGCACCCAGCGGATGATCCTCGAAGCCGGGGCTCCGCTGCAGACGCTCCCGCACGGAACCGTCGCGCAGAAGTTGACGCTCGCCGGACGCCGCGCCGAGCGTGTCACCGTCGGTGCGACCGAACGCGACACCGCAATTCTGTATCTCCACGGCGGCGCGTACACGATCGGATCGATCAACACGCACCGCTCCTTGGCCGCGCACCTGGCCCGGGAATCGGCCAGTGCCGTCTACGTGCTCGACTACCGGCTGGCCCCGGAGAACCCGTACCCGGCCGGTCTGGACGACGCCGTGGCGGCATTCCGCGAGCTGGTTCGTGTCCACGGCCTCACCCCGGATCGCATTGCCATCGCAGGCGATTCGGCCGGCGGCGGTCTGACGGTCGCCACCGCCCGACGACTGGTGGACGACGGGACGAGCCCGGCTGCCCTCGGGTTGATCTCGCCGTGGGTCGATCCCGGTGCGCGCGACGCCCCGAAGGATCGCGATCTGGTGGTCAACACAGGCTGGTCGTACAGCTCGGCCGATGCGTATCTGGGCGCGGGCGATCCGCTCGATCAGGGCTTCGCACCACTTCTGGGAAACCTGGACGGCCTGCCCCCGATCGTCATGCACGTCGGCACCGACGAGGTCCTGTACGCACAGATCACCGCGTTCGCGGACAAGCTGCGCCTGTCCGGCGCAGAGCTCGAACACGTGGAGTACAAGAAGCTCTGGCACGTGGCTCATCTGCAGGCGTCGATCCTGCGTGAGGCGGCCGAGGCCGTCCAGCACATGGGCGCTTATCTGGGCCGCAAGGTCAGGGCCTCGACGAACGACGCCTCACAGATTGTGCTCACCGAGCCAGCGGCCAGCGACATCGCCTGACGCAACACCACCACGGACCTCGCCGATCATGTCGGCGAGGTCCGCTGTCGTCAGCTCCCCCGCCACCACCGAGAACGACCTCAGAGCACTCTCGCTCAGCACCCCGTTGCGGTAGAGCGGAACGACATTCTGCGCTGGATAGACGTGCTCGTCGTCGGGCAGTGTTGTGAGGTCTTTCGCCAGCGGGCCGAACGACGCGGTGCGAATTGCGAGAGCGTCCACAGCACCCGAATTCAGGTCGTCGACGGCGAACTCTGCGTCCGGGTACACCATGAACTCCGAGAATCCGGCCCCGGTGAAGCTCGGGCTGCCCACACCCTCTGTCCTCACGTCCATCGGATGTACCTCCCCCTCGACCGTCCCCACTGTCACATCTTCCCGACGCAGAAATTCGGCGACCGTCTCCCCGTCGTCCGACGCCGAGTCGGGAGCAACTGCAATCGCCAATCGATCCTCGGCCGTCGCGTAGTCCCCCACCGACAATCCGGCGGGCAGTGAGCGGTTCAGCTCGGTGAACACGTCCTCGGCCTCGGTTGCGCCTGCGAGCGTGTCGAAGGTGCGCAACAGGTCGCCGGTCAGGTCGGGAACCATGGACACCTCGCCGCGATCGAGGGCCGCGAGGTAGTCGGCCCGATCACCGAGGCCGTCCTTCACTTCGACGTCCACCCCCGTCGAGCGCAAACCACCGGCGTAGATCTGTGCGAGCAGGCGAGAGATGTCCGTGCTGCCGGATCCGACGACGATGGGCTCACCAGCAGGGTCGGCCGACTCGGCGGTACTGCAGCCGCCGAGGAGTCCGGCGATCGATACCACCACCGCCGTGGCCAGAACCGACGAACGCACTGTATTTTCTCCTGTTCACTGCCCGTGTGGTTTACCGATCCCGACCGCGGGGCACTAGTGCGAACGAGACGGTAGTCGAACCAACCTTATGGGCACGCTGATTTCGACTACCATCCCGAGCAGCCCGAGTCCTGGTTCTTCCGATGCCCCCAGGGGCCCATCGGCGGAGATGGGTAGGACTGTGCCCGAACCGATGGAAGGACACCATGACCACCTCCCGAATCACGCGTGCGTTCTCCGCTCCGAAGGCGGTGGCAGCTGTTGCCGCACTCGCTCTCTCGGTCACCGCCCTGACCGCCTGCGGCGGCAATTCGGATCCACTGTCCAGCGGTGGAGGCGAGACCAACAGCGACACGAACTCCATCATCATCGGCTCCGCCAACTTCCCCGAGTCGGAGACCGTGGCGAACATCTACGCCGAGGCACTGCGCGCCAACGGTTTCGAGGTGAGCACCAAGCTCAACATCGGCAGTCGCGAGGCCTACATCCCCGCAGTGCGTGACGGGTCGATCGACATGATTCCCGACTACACCGGCAACCTGCTGCAGTACTTGGACGAGTCCGCGACCGCTACGTCCTCCGAAGACGTGCTGGCGGCCCTGCCCGCCGCACTGGGCGACGACCTCACCGTGACGGCCCAGGCCCCCGGCGAGGACAAGGACGCCGTCGTCGTCACTCGTCAGACCGCCACCGAACGCAACCTCACCACCATCGGCGACCTCGCGCCGTTCTCCTCGGACGTGACCTTCGCCGGTACTCCCGAATTCCAGGAGCGCGTCGGCGGTCTGCCGGGTCTGCGCGACAAGTACGGCCTGGACATCTCGGCCGGCAACTACATCCCGATCTCGGACGGCGGCGGGCCTGCCACCGTTGAGGCTCTGGTCTCCGGACAGGTCGTTGCCGCGGATATCTTCACGACGTCGCCTGCGATCGCGCAGAACGATCTGGTGGTGCTCGAGGACCCGGAGAACAACTTCGCCGCCCAGAACATCATCCCCGTGCTGCGTACGGCCAAGCAGTCCGACAAGCTCACCCAGGTTCTCGACGCAGTGTCGGCGCAGATCACCACCGACGAGCTGATCGCGCTGAACACCTCGGTGTCCGGTGACGAGAAGGTCGAGCCGGCGGCAGCGGCAGCGGCGTGGGTCAAGGACAAGGGCCTGGACCAGCCGGTCAGCTGATGATCACCTTCGAGCACGTCAACAAGACGTATCAGGACGGCACCACGGCGGTCGATTCCTTGGACCTGGTGATCGAGCCACACTCGTTCACCGTGTTCGTGGGGCCGTCCGGCTGCGGCAAAACCACCTCGATGCGGATGATCAACCGCATGATCACCCCCACCTCGGGCGTGATCACGGTGGACGGTCGCAACATCGCCGACACCGATGCCGTGAAATTGCGCCGGGGCATCGGCTACGTCATCCAGAGTGCCGGGTTGCTTCCGCATCGCACCGTCGTCGACAACGTCGCCACGGTGCCCGTGCTCAACGGCGAATCTCGTCGCGCAGCACGGAAAGCTGCACTCGACGTCCTCGAGCGTGTCGGCCTGGACCCGGCGTTCGCCTCGCGCTACCCCGCGCAACTGTCCGGTGGGCAGCAACAGCGGGTGGGGGTGGCCCGTGCACTGGCCGCCGACCCGCCGATCCTGTTGATGGACGAGCCCTTCAGCGCGGTGGACCCGGTGGTTCGCGAGGAACTGCAGACCGAGATGCTGCGCCTACAGGCCGATCTGAAGAAGACGATCGTCTTCGTCACCCACGACATCGACGAAGCCGTCCGGCTCGGTGATCACATCGCGGTCTTCGGACCACAGGGCCGACTGCAGCAGTACGACAAGCCCGAGACCGTACTCGCTGCGCCTGCCACCCCGTTCGTGGCCGGTTTCGTCGGTCGCGACCGTGGTTACCGAGGCCTGTCGTTCCGGTCGGCGCAGTCGGTGACGATGCACCCGATCCACACGGCCGTGCAGGACGAGGTGAGCAGTCTTCGACTCGACCAGGGGCAGTGGGTACTGGTGGTCGACTCGCAGCGGCGTCCGCTCGGGTGGATCGATGCAAGCGGTGTCGAGAAGGTGCGCGACGGCCGAAGCATCGACGAGAGCACGGCGGCGGGCGGGTCGTTGTTCCTCGAGGGCGGAGATTTGCGTCAGGCACTCGACTCGGCGATCTCGTCGCCGTCGGGCATCGGGGTTGCGGTCGATTCGTCCGGGGCGGCAGTCGGCAGTGTCGACGGTGCGGAGATACTCGAAAACCTTGCTGCACAACGCAAGTCCGAGGACTCCGAGCGCAACCGGCACCACTTCCTCACGGCCGGGGACACAGACCAGTGACCTGGCTGTTCGACAATTTCGATGTCGTTCTCGGCTACACGAAGACACACCTGTACCTCTCGCTCGTCCCGCTGTTCGTCGGACTGCTGATCGCCATCCCGCTGGGCACCGTCATTCGCAACACCCGCTGGGTTCGTCGTATCACGTTGACGGTGGCCAGTATTGCGTTCACCCTTCCGTCGCTGGCCCTGTTCGTCACCATCCCGGCCGTGGTCGGTCTGCCCGTTCTCGATCCGCTGAACGTCGTGATCGCTCTGGCCGTCTACTCGACGGCGCTGCTGGTGCGCGCGGTTCCCGAGGCACTCGACTCGGTACCGTTCGCCGTCGTCGATTCCGCCGAGGCGATGGGCTACTCGACACTGCGCCGAGCAGTGACCGTCGAACTGCCACTGGCACTTCCGGTACTCATCGCCAACATCAGGGTCGTCGCGGTCACGAACATCTCACTGGTCTCGGTGGGCTCGGTGATCGGTATCGGCGGCCTCGGTCAGCTGTTCACGCAGGGCTACCAGCGTGACTACCCCGACCAGATATTCGCGGGCATCATTTCGATCGTGTTCCTGGCGTTGGTGTTCGACGCGGCCCTGTTCCTACTGGGTCGTCGGCTCACCCCGTGGACGCGCCTCGGCACGGGCTCGTCGAAGAAGAAGGCACGCGCATGAATCTGTTCTCGGAGGCGTTCTCGTACATCCTCGACGGCGGAAACTGGTCGGGGCCAACGGGAATCGGCGCACGGCTGATCGAACACATGTGGTACAGCTTGCTGGCGGTGTTGCTCTCAGCAGTGATCGCCGTACCCATCGGCCTGTTGATCGGTCATCTACGACGCGGTGAGGCGGTGATCGTCGGCCTCGTCAACGCACTGCGTTCGCTGCCCACCCTCGGCATCCTGGTGTTCCTGGTTCTGGTGATCGGGTTGGGGCTGGTGCCGCCGATCATCGCGCTCGTGCTGCTCGGTATCCCGCCGCTGCTGGCCGGGACGTACTCCGGTATCGCCAACGTCGACGCGAACGTGGTGGACGCCGCCCGGGCGATGGGCATGACGGAAACCCAAGTCCTGCTTCGGGTCGAGATTCCGAATGCGCTCCCCCTGATCCTCGGCGGACTCCGCAACACCACTCTCCAGATCATCGCCACCGCAACGATCGCGGCCTACGTCAACCTCGGCGGGCTCGGCCGCTACATCTTCGACGGCCTGGCGCTGTACGACTACCAGCGGGTTCTGGTCGGCGCGATCCTGGTGGCCGTGCTGACCCTCGTCGTCGACGGACTGCTCGCTCTCGCAGTGTGGACATCCGTTCCGGGAACCGGACGGCTGCGCCGGATGCCGACCGGACTGGCGAAGGTCTGAATCGACTCGAACCGAAAGCCGCTCGACGAAGGCGTCTTCGAACGAAAGACACCGGCGAACCACTGGCCCTGGTAGGGCTGGGTTCGCCGGTGTTTCTTCCGTTTTCCTACGCGACGCCCTCGGCTCGCGCTGCTGCCGCAACTGCGTCCGCAACGGCCGGGGCGACACGAGGATCGAGTGGGCTGGGCACGATCTTGTCCGCAGCCAACTCGTCGCCGAGAACCGAGAGGATTGCCTCGGCAGCGGCGAGCTTCATGCCTTCGGTGATACGGCGAGCGCCCGCGTCGAGCGCACCCTTGAACACACCGGGGAAGGCGAGAACATTGTTGATCTGGTTCGGGAAGTCGCTGCGTCCGGTCGCGACGATGGCGGCGTACTTTCTCGCCACCTCCGGGTGGATCTCCGGGTCCGGATTGGACAAGGCGAACACGATGGACTCCGGGGCCATCGAGGCGATGCAGCCCTCGTCGACCTTGCCTGCGGACAGACCGAGGAACACATCTGCTCCGGCCAATGCCTCGGCCACTCCGCCGGACAGTGCACGCGGGTTGGTGCGCGCAGCGAGATCGGTCTTGACGCTGGTGAGGTCGTGGCGATCGGAGGAGACGATCCCCTTGGAGTCGAGCACCACCACGTCCGGGATGCCGGCCAGCAGGAGCATGTTGGTGCACGCGACGCCCGCTGCGCCGGCTCCGGAGACGACGACCTTCAGTTCGGACGTGTTGCGGCCCTGAACCTTCGCTGCCCCGTTGAGCGCAGCGAGGACGACGATGGCGGTGCCGTGCTGGTCGTCGTGCATCACCGGGCACTCGAGCGCCTCGATCACCCGGCGTTCGATCTCGAAGCAGCGCGGGGCCGAGATGTCTTCGAGGTTGACGGCACCGAAGCTGTGCCGCATCCGCACGATGGTCTCGACGATCTCGTCGACGTCGTTGGTGTCGAGGACGATCGGGATGGAGTCGAGACCGGCGAACTTCTTGAACAGTGCGGCCTTGCCCTCCATCACCGGCAACGACGCCCGTGGGCCGATGTCGCCCAGGCCGAGCACTGCAGAGCCGTCGGAGATGACGGCGACGAGGCGATCGGTCCAGGTGTAGCGCTTGGCGAGCGCCGGGTCGGCCGCGATGGCGCGGCTGACCTGGGCCACTCCAGGGGTGTAGGCGATGGACAGATCGCGCTGGGTCTCGAGCGGCGCCGCCAACTCGACCGACAGCTTTCCGCCGAGATGCCCGGCGAAGATCTCCTCGTCGGTGATCGCGGCCGGCACTGCCGGTGCCGAGTTCGGTGCTGTGGTGTCTTCGACTGCCGTCACGGTGAAAGCTCCTCGCACTGTCGACCTCGACCAGCAAGGCGACGCATGTCAACGAAGTGAGTGGTTCTGGGAATGGAGAGCGCTCGGAGTGCGCCAGTGCTGGCTGCAAACTGCCGAAAGCGTGTCTCGCAGGTGCGGCGGGTGTGCCGACACGATCAGCGATGGGCTGTAGCCCTATCGGTGGGCTCAGTGTGCCACACCGCTCGGCCACCTGACCACAGAGTCAGGAGCGAACCCCGTCTGCTGTCCTCATTGCCACCCCTGTCGTCATTGCCACCACTGTGTCCACAGCACCAGGCCGGTGACGACGAAGACGACGAGTGCACCGACGAACGCGGAGAACCCGCGCCGATGATCCGCGATGCGTTGGGCGACGACGGCCACCACGGCGGCAGCGATGTGTGCAGCGACGGACAGACCCCCTGGCCCGGGGAATCCGCGGGAGTGTCCGAGATATTGAGTGACGGCGACACCGATCGCGAGCACCACCAGACCCGCGGTGACGACACCGCTGAACCCCCGCAGGAAGCGGAGCCCCGCTCCCGCCCTGGCCCCGGTCATCCGCCGGCCACGAATCCGCGAACCGAATCCGCGATCAACTGCACCGCAATGGCGGCGAGCAACAAACCTGCGATACGCGCCAGCAGCGAGATGCCACCTTCACCGAGAAGACGGATCAGTACGGTCGAGAATCGTAAGATCAAGAAGAACAGCACGTGAATAGTGATGATGCCCAACGCAATTGCCAGTAACGAGCCCGCGTCACCGTCGGCCTGGCTGACGTAGACGATCACCGCGGCGATGGCACCGGGACCTGCCATCAGCGGAGTCCCGAGCGGCACGAGGGCGACGTTGACGTCCTCCGCCGCGGAGTCGCCGCCCGCACCCTTGCCGGTGAGCAACGACAGGGCGATGAGCAGGAGCAGCAAACCGCCCGCGCCCTGCAGTGCCGGGATGCCGATGTGCAGGTAGCTCAGAATCGCCTGACCGCCGATGGCGAACACCGAGATGACGGTCAGCGAGACGGCGGGTGCCTGCCATGCGGCCTTGTTGCGAGCTTCCTTGCTCTTGCGGCCCACCAGGGACAGGAACACCGGGATAGCGCCCGGCGGGTCCATAATGACGAACAGGGTGATGAGCACGGTCAGGTAGAGCGTCACATCGAAGGTCATGAGCGAGCCGCCGCAACTATTCGGTCGTATTGGTCCGGGGCAGTGGTGTATTCGCCGAGTTGCACCGTCTTGTTGGTCCCGTGGTAATCCGAGGACCCCGTGACGATCAGGTCCAGTTCGGCGGCGAGATCGGCCATCACCACAGTGTCCTCGGGCGAATGATCCATGTGATGGACCTCTACTCCGCCGAGCCCCAACGGCGTCAGTTCTCGAATGTGGTCCAGGTCGAGGATGCGTCCGCGCGCGCGGGCCCGAGCATGCGCGAGCACACTCACCCCGCCTGCTGCTGCGATCATCTGTACCGCAGCCTCGAGTGGAGTGTCCACCTTCTCCACGTAGTACTTGCCGCTGGTCGCCAACGGACCGGCGAACGCGGCGTTCATGTCCGGAACGTATCCGGCGTCGATCAGCGCGCGGCCGAGATGGGGACGTCCGGCTGCGGCACCGGCCGAGGCCAACACCGCGTCGGGATCGATCGGCAGACCGTCGGCCGCCATGTTCTCGGCGATGGCTCGCAACCTCGTCACCCGTTCGCCGCGCAGACGCGCTCGCTCGGCCGCGAACGCCTCGTTCTCGGGGTCGAAGAGGTACGCGAGCAGGTGCACGGGAACCGGTTCGCCGTCCTCACCGCGTCCGGTGCACGAGAGTTCCATACCGCGCACGAGCGTCAGACCGGGAGGAACGGCCGCGGCCGCTTCGTCCCAGCCCGACGTGGTGTCGTGGTCTGTCAGCGCCACCACCGACAGTCCCGCCGCCGACGCCGCCTGGACCAGCTCGGCCGGGCTGTCGGTACCGTCGGACGCCGTCGAGTGGGTATGAAGATCGATGAGCACCTCGACAGTGTTCCAGGCTCTCCGTCTCGTCGTTTTGCTGGCGTACGATTGCCCGCCATGCCGTCCCTTCCACCTCGACCGTCGCTACCGTCGCTGCATCGACGAGGACCCAAGGCCGCACACGATCCGGGCCCGAGAATTCCGGTGCCCACGGCCCGCGCGATCGTCGACTGCGCGGTGTACGTCGACGGCTCCCGATTGCCCGGCAGATTCACCCACACCTCGGCCATTGCGGAGGTCCGTGCGCGCGGCGAGGGGTTCGTGTGGGTCGGCCTCCATGCGCCCGACGACCATCAGATGAACGCGATCGCGCAGTGCTACGGACTGCACGAATTGATGGTCGAGGACACCGTGCACGCACACCAGCGACCGAAACTCGAACGCTACGACGACGTTGCATTCCTGGTGCTGCGCACGGTGAAGTACGTCGAGCACGAGTCGGTCACCACCGCCAACGAGATCGTCGAGAGCGGCGAGATCATGGTGATGGTCGGCAGCGACTTCGTCATCACCGTCCGGCACGGTGAGCATTCGGGGTTGGCCGGCGTCCGGCAGCGCCTCGAAGCGAACCCGGAACAGCTCGCACTCGGGCCGTCCGCGGTGCTGCACGCTGTGGCCGACCACGTCGTCGACGAGTATCTGGCGGTGACCGAGTCGATCGAGCGAGACGTCGACGGTATGGAAGAGGAGGTGTTCTCCCCGCACCACCACGTGCCCATCGAGAACATCTACCTGCTCAAGCGGGAGGTCGTCGAGCTGCGCCGATCGGTGACGCCGCTGTCGACGCCGTTGGCTCGTCTGGTGCAGGAACCGAGCGTGCCGAAGGCCGTGCGACGGTATCTACGAGACGTCCAGGACCACCACACCACCGTTGCCGAGCGGATCTCCGAGTACGACGAGGTACTCAGTTCGCTGGTCGACGCCGCATTGGCCCGGGTGACGATGCAGCAGAACCTGGACATGCGCAAGATTTCGGCGTGGGTGGCGATCGCGGCAGTGCCAACGATGGTCGCGGGCATCTACGGGATGAACTTCGACAACATGCCCGAGCTGCACTGGACCTACGGCTACCACCTGATCGCCGGGATCGTCGCCTGCGTCTGCATCGGATTGTGGCGCACGTTCCACAAGAACGACTGGCTCTAGCAGCCACGCTCGACGTTGGACGTCGTCCAACGTCGAGCGCCGGTTGTTGGTGATTGCCCCGAACGCCGCCGGGTGACGAACCCACCTGTCCTCGCCGGATGAGACTGCAGAAGCCCTGCATTGTCATTCGGAAGGGATCGATGAGAATCCGCACGCTGGTATCGGCCGTCGCCGTCGCCGTGATCTGTTCGTCCGCACCGGGGGCCGCGTCGGCTCAGCCGGTCAACGCCGATCCCGCCGGTCCGCCGCTGACCGTCGCGCAGGCCGATCTCGACAAGGCACTCACGTGCACCACGGATGTGCACGAGGCCACCCGCGATCCGGTTCTGCTCACCCCCGCTTTCGCCACCGATCAGCAATCGTTCGGTTGGAACTATCTGCAGTCACTGCCCGCCGCAGGGATACCGGTGTGCAGCCTCTCGCTGCCGGACGAAGGGTACGGAGACCTACAGGTCGCCGCCCAGTACGTGGTGCACGCGGTTCGGACGATGGCAGCCGACAGCGGTCGCCAGGTCGTCCTGATGGGTCACCAGCACGGCCCGCTCGACGAGCTGTGGGCGTTGACGTTCTGGCCGGACCTGCCTGCCCTGGTGTCGGATTTCATCTCCCTCGCCACCCCGTACAACGGCACCGACTCGGCCCGCTCGGGGTGCGACGACTCGCAGGAGTGCCCGCCGGCGAACTGGCAGATCGCCACCGGATCGAAGTTCCTCACCGCGCTGGCGGCCCGTCCGCTGCCCGTCGGACCCAGCTACACCTCGATCTTCACGCGCTTCGACGAGCTCATCTATCCGCAACCGCACGCCAGCACTCTCGCTGGAGCCGCGAACATCGCCGTCCAGGACATCTGTCCGCTGCGGCCCGTCGAACACTTCAACATCATCGGCGACAACGTCGCCTTTCATCTCGTCCTCGACGCGCTCGAACACGACGGACCTGCTGTGCGCGAGCGCATCTCGGACAATCTGTGTTTCACCACCGCGATGCCGAACCTGCGCTACGACGCGCGTGCGGCGATCACCGGACTGAAGTATCTGGCTCAGGTACCTCGGCACCTGTTCGACGATTCCGTCACCGCCGAACCGGAATTGGCGTCCTACGCGCGGTGACTTCGTCAGAGGCTGGCGGCAGACCGGTTGGGATCGCGGACGTCGATTCCCGCCTCGGCCCAGGCCTCACGCAGCGCATCGGCTCCGCGCAACCGCACCCAGGCTGCCTCGGTGCCGGTGATAGGGACGGCGGCCAGAAAGCGAACCGGATCGTAGGGCTCGGGCAATGTCAGGTCTGCGATGTCGCTCGCCCCGAGCAGCACAGCGGTGAACGGCGCGTTGGTCCACAGCGGCTCACTCAGATCGAGCAGCGCGTCCTCGACGAGTACGACGCCCTCCACCGCGGGTGACGCAGCAAGGATGGCCAGGCTCTTGTGCACGCCCGAGGCCACGCCTGCGCCGCCTCGGAGAGTCAGCACCAGTTCGGCTCGGGGGCCACGCGAGGGATCTGCGACGAGTTCGTTGGGATCGGCCATGGGGTGCCGGGAACAGCCGAGACTGACGTACCGGACCACGTCGGAGTCCGCGCCGAATCTCAGGACGTCCAGCGGCTCGAGGCCGAGGAACGTCACCGACGCCGACGAAGGATTCTCGTCGCCGATCTCGGTCAGCAGATGTGCGCGTACCGCTGCAATGACACTGTCACTCACGTGACCCATCCAACACTGTCGCTCACCTGACCCATCCAACACCACCGATGCCCGAGAAGTCCGTTCGGAGGTGCCACGCAGCGGAGGTGGGTACCGTCGTACCCGTGGTCTCCGTTCTCGCAGTGTCCGACGAAACGATCGAATCCCTGTGGAGTCCGCAGGTGAAGTCGCTCGGAGTCGACTTGATTCTCGGCGCAGGCGACCTTCCGTTCGACTACCTCGAATACCTCACCGATGCCTTGAACGCGCCGTGCGTATTCGTTCCCGGCAACCACGACGCGGACCTCACCGGCTACTCGGCCGGACGTGCGGGATGGATGCGCGCCGGGCTCCCCACCACCTGGCCCGGACCCGTCGGAGCCGTCAACGTCGATCGCCGAATCGTCTCCGCGGCGGGCCTGCGGATCGCCGGTCTCGGCGGGTCCATCCGCTACAACGGTGGGCCCAACCAGTGGACCCAGCGGCAGCAACGTCGACGCTCACGCACCCTGACTCGGACGTTCGCGTGGCATCGCAACGTCCGCAAAGACCTTCGGCCCCTGGACATTCTGCTGACCCACAGTCCGCCGCTCGGCGTCGGAGACGACACCGACCCCGCACACATCGGTTTCGACTGCCTCGACGAGGTGACGCGAAGACTCGCCCCACAGTTGTTGTTGCACGGCCATATTCATCCGCACGGCGCAACGCCGGAGGATCTGACCCTGCACGGCGCAGCGGTGATCAACACCGTCGGGTACACCCTGCTCGAGATCGAACCGGGCGGACAGAGAACCGAATTCGAGGCACCGAGGATCGTGAGGCGCAGGCATGGCACGTGACACCGGATTTCCGGCCGCCGATGCGGAGAACGACTTCACCCGCCAGCGCCGACGCGCCGACGTCGCCCGTCTGGTCGGATGGCTCCGGCGTCAACCCGACGACGTCAACACCATCCTGCCGTTCGACGAGGTGGTCGCCGCGCTCGGCAAGGTAGGCGAGCGTCACCTCGGACTGCAGGTCATTCGCGTCGAGACCATCGTCGGAAGCGTCGACCGCACTCGCGATTTCGACCGCTTCTTCCGCCCGACGTCGGCGCGCATTCGTGAACGCTGGCAGCGACTTGCAGCCGCTCAACGCCGCGGCGAGGCGATGCCCCCGATCCAGGTGTACCGCATCGGCGGCATGCACTTCGTCGTAGACGGCCATCATCGAGTGTCCATCGCGTTCGCCATGCACCGAACGTCGATCGACGCCGTCGTCACCGAGATCATCACGCGCATCTCCCCCGAGGGCATCACCCGACGCGGCGACCTGCTGATCAAGGATCACCGGCGCATCTTCCTCAGTCGTGTCCCGTTGGTGGGCAAGGCCCGCGAGGCCGTCCAGGTGACCGATCCGTTCGACTACGCCCAACTCAGCGAGTCGGTGGAGGCGTGGGGCTTCCGGTTGATGCAGGAGGTCGGTGAATTCGTCGACCGCGGTACCGTCGCGCGGCGTTGGTTCGGTGAGGAGTACCTGCCGGTGGTGCGCATGGTGCGCGCGGCCGAGATCCTCGAGGATCGCACCGACGCGGAGGCGTACCTCTGGATGAGCCGGGAGCGTTACCGCCTGGTGCGCGAACACGTCTGGAACGACGAGATCGTCAGCGAACTCCGGCAGAAAGCGCTGGGCAAACCCACCCGGCCGTAGTACTGCCCGCGTCGATGCTCGGCCGTCGTGGCAGCCCCGGCTCACTTCCCTGGTGCACCGATCTCTGATAGTTACTTAGATGCGTTCATCATTTTAATTTTTTGTTCCACCGCATAGTCGATAGGTAACGAGGTAGTTCTTTCATGTCCACCCGCCGCATACTGCTGCCCGGACTCTGTTTCATCGTCATGACCCTCGCCGTTCTGCAGACGATGGTGGTCCCCATCGTGCTGACCATCGGCACCCAACTCGGGGTCAGCACCACCGCCGCCGGATGGGTACTGACGGCCAATCTCCTCGCGGCGGTGATCGCCACCCCGGTCATCGGTAGGCTCGCCGACCTGCACGGTAAGCGTCCGGTGCTGATCGGTGTGCTCACCGTCGTCCTCGCCGGATCTCTGCTCGCGGCCCTGACTCACTCGTTGCTGTGGCTGATCGTCGGCCGGGTCCTGCAGGGCGTGTCCTACGCACTGTTCCCCATCGCGCTTGCCGTCCTTCGTGACGAGATGCCTCCTCGTAAGCTCGTGGGCTCGATGGCCGTCCTGTCCGGCACACTCGGCGTCGGCGGCGGGTTCGGACTGGTGTTGACCGGGCTGCTGACGGCCAACGGTGCCGACTACCACCGCGTGTTCTGGCTCACTGTTGCGTTCGTGGTGCTCGCCCTCGCGATCGCCTGGTTCGGTGTACCGGCACGTCCGAGAACCAGTGGCGGCACCGTCGACTGGTGGGGAGCTGCACTGCTCGCGGTGACTCTGCTTCTGCTGTTCCTCGCCCTGACCCAGGGCCGCACCTGGGGGTGGGGTTCGGTTGCCACCATCGGCTGCGCGGTTGTCGGTGTAGTCGCGGGGGCCATCTGGTGGAAGTTCGAGAAGCGCACCGACGAACCACTCGTCGCACCGCGCATGCTCACCCACGGCCCGTTGCTCGCCACCAACGTCGCCACCCTGTTCGTCGGAATCGGGATGTTCGTCAATTTCCTCGCCTGCTCGTACTTCGTGCAGACGCCACGAGCCGTGGCCGGGTACGGCTTCACCGCGAATGTTCTCCAGGCGAGCGTCGTCTATCTGCTGCCCGGCGCGGCCGTCGGAGTGGTCGCAGCCGTCGTCAGTGGCCGCCTCATCCGCTCGTTCGGGCCGCGCCGAGTACTGATCGCAGGAGCCGTGATCGGGTTGTTCGGATTCGTCTTCGTCGCACTCGCCCACGATCACACCTGGCAGCTGATCACCGCAGGCATCGTCATCAACATGTTCGTCAGTCTTGCGTTCGCTGCCCTGCCGAACCTGCTCATGGCCGAGGTCAGCGCAGCGGACACCGGGGTGGCGAACAGCGTCAATTCGATCGTCCGGACAGTCGGTACCTCGATTGCCAGCGCCACGCTGTCCACCGTCCTGGCCATGTTCACCATCGACGGAACAGCCGTTGCCCGCGAGAGCGTATACACCGCAGCCTTTGTCGCAGGCGCGGTGGCCTGCCTTGTCGTCGTACTCGCTGCCCTGGCCATCAGGAGCACCCCCGCCGCAGGGGAATCGGTGCGAGTGGCCGAGTCCGAGCCGACCACCACGTCGAACATGCCGGTATGACGCACTGCCGACCGCCTCACAGCGACCTGACAGGTGACACCCTCCTCCGACCAGGACATGGACCGTCCAACCGCTGGTCGAGGCCCCTGGCAGGAAACTCGTAATCTACTGGGAGTCAACGAATCTGCCTTTCCGGCGACCTCATGCGTACCTAGTGTCGTGGAGGTACGAACACCGACGAGAGGCACACCGAATGAACACCAAGAAGATTCTCACCCGCGCAGCAGTCACCGGAGCATTGGTGGCCATCCCCCTGGTGGCAGTCACCGGCACCGCGTCGGCCGATCCTCTGTGGTCCGACCGCGACGATCGTGACCACAGCGCGCCGCAGTATCAGCAGAACCAGCAGCCCGATCAGTTCCGCCTGCCCGAACTGTTCCCACAGGCACCGGCACCGCAGCTACAGAACCCGGCACCGAACGTGGTGCCGTTCGACTTCTTCCAGGGGTACCAGTTACCGACCACCGGTTCGGCGTTCTGAGTGCTGCGCAGTGGTGTGGTCGAGTGCCGTCTGGGGCACTCGACCACACCACTGCCGTAGGCACTACAGCGTCAGATTGGCACCCGAGGCCTGGTCGAACACCGAGATCTTCGCCGGGTCGAACCACAGTTCCACCTGACCGCCCTCGGCGGCCTTGGACTCGGCCGCCAGACGTGCAACGACCTGTGCGCCACCGAGATCGGCGATACCCGCATCGGCCGCCAGCTCCTGCAGCTCGCTCGACTCGACGCGGGCACCCTTGAGCGTGAAGTAGACGTACTTGTCGCTGCCCATCGACTCGAGCACGTCGACGGTGGCAGTGAAGGTGGCACCGCTCATCTTCTGGTAGCCGTCGATCAGCGCCGCGTCCTCGAAATGCTCGGGGCGGATGCCGACGACCACCTCGCGGCCCGGGTTCTTGGCCTTGATCGCATCCATCCGCTCGAGCGGGATGTCGATCTCACCGAGCGCGGTGGACACGCCGTTCGAGGTGAGCTGTCCGGGAACGAAATTCATCGAGGGCGATCCGATGAAGCCGCCCACGAACAGGTTTCGCGGCTTGTCGTAGAGCTCCTGCGGCGACCCGATCTGCTGCACCAGTCCGCCGCGCAGCACCACGACGCGATCGCCGAGGGTCATGGCCTCGGTCTGATCGTGCGTGACGTAGACAGTGGTGGTGCCCAGGCGCTTCTGCAGCCGCGAGATCTCGGCGCGCGTCTGCACACGCAGCTTCGCGTCGAGGTTGGACAGCGGCTCGTCCATCAGGAAGGCCTTGGGTGTGCGAACGATGGCGCGGCCCATGGCAACTCGCTGGCGTTGACCACCGGAGAGGTTCGCCGGCTTGCGGTCGAGGTGCTGACTCAGGTCGAGGATCTTGGCTGCCTCCTCGACCTTGGTGTTGATCTCGGACTTCGAGAGCTTCGCCAGAGTGAGCGGGAAGGCGATGTTCTGACGCACCGTCATGTGCGGGTACAGCGCGTAGGACTGGAACACCATCGCGATGTCGCGATCCTTCGGAGCACGCTCGTTGACCCGCTCCCCCGCGATGCGCAGTTCGCCCGAGGAAATGTCTTCGAGTCCGGCGATCATGTTGAGGGTGGTGGACTTTCCGCAACCGGACGGCCCGACGAGGATGATGAATTCGCCGTCGGCGATGGTGATGTCGACGTCGCTCACCGCAGCCGCGCCGTCGGGGTAGAGCTTGGTGACTTTGTCGAGAACTATTTCGGCCATGACGGTTATCCCTTCACTGCGCCGGACGTCAAGCCCGCCACGATACGTCGTTGGAAGAAGAGCACAAAAATGATGATCGGGATCGTGATGACGACTGCTGCCGCCGCGATCGACCCCGTGGGCTCCTCGAACTGAGAGCTACCGGTGAACTGCGAGATGGCCGCCGGGACGGTGACCGAACGTTCCGTTGCCGTCAACGAGATGGCGAGCAGCAGGTCGTTCCAGGCGAAGATGAACACCAGGATGGCGGCGGTGACGATGCCGGGGGCGGCCAGCGGGGCGATGACCTTGCGGAACGCCTGTGCGGGCGTTGCGCCGTCCATCTTCGCTGCCTTTTCGAGCTCCCACGGAATCTCGCGGAAGAACGCCGAGAGGGTGTAGATCGCCAACGGCAATGCGAAGGTGATGTACGGAATGATCAGTCCCGGCCAAGTATCGAACAGTCCGAGCGAGCGGGAGATGTCGAACAGCGGTGTCACCAGCGAGATCTGGGGGAACATCGCGATGAGCAGCGCTGCACCGACGAGTGCCTTCTTTCCCGGAAAGTCCAGGCGAGCAACGGCATACGCGGCCATCGTGCCGATCACCACGGCGATCACCGTGGTGATCAGTCCGATGCCGATCGAGTTCACCAATGCCGAGGTGAACTGATTGGTCGAGAAGATGCCCTTGTAGTTGTCGAAGGTGATCGAACGCGGAATGAAGTTGCCGTCGGCGATGGTGGCCGTCGACTTGAACGACAGGCTGATGATCCACAGCAGTGGAACGAGTGCATAGAGCAGGACGAGGACGTTGACTACCGTCCAACCGACCTTCTTGCGAGGCGTAACAGTGGTCATTACTTGCGGCCTCCGTCGTCGGATCCCGGTGCCGAGGCACCGAACAACTTGATGAACACGAACGCGATGATCGCGACGCAGAAGAAGATCAGGATGCTGATCGCCGACCCGAGTCCGAGGTTGAACGCCCCGAACAGGTTGTTGTAACCGAGAATCGAGACCGATCCGGTTTCGTTGCTACCTCGGGTGAGCACGTAAATGTTGTCGAAGATGCGGAACGCGTCGAGGGTGCGGAAGAGCACCGCGACGAGAATCGCCGGCTTCATCAACGGAATCGTGATGCGCATCAACCTGGTCCACGCGCCTGCTCCGTCGACCTCGGCCGCCTTCAGCAGATCGTCGGGCACCAACGCCAGCCCTGCCAAGAGCAGCAGCGCCATGAACGGAGTGGTCTTCCACACCTCCGCCAACACGACGATCGCCAGCGACGGGAACTGCTCGGTGAGCGGAGCACTACCGTCGGGCAGCAGATTGGCGAGATATCCCGTGCCCGGGGTCCATGCGTAGTACCAGCTGTACGCCGCGGCGACGGTCACGATGCCGTACGGGATGAGCACCACGGTGCGCACCAGTCCGCGACCGAAGATGGTGCGGTGCATGACCAGAGCCACCGCGAGGCCGAGGACGAACTCGATGATCACCGAGATGATCGTGATGCCGGCCGTGACGCCGAACGCCGTCCACCAGTACCCGTCGGAGAGCACCGTGACGTAGTTGGAGATGCCGACGAATTCACGGTCCTCGGGGAACGCAAGGTTGTACTTCTGCAGGCTGAGCCAGAACGCGTAGATGATCGGATAGCCGGTGACGGCGATCATCAGAATCGCTGCGGGTGCGATGAGCAACAGCCCCAGCCGCCGTTCGGCCTTCTTGCCGTCGGAGACGTTCTTCAGGGCTGCCTGCTTGTCCAGAGGCTGCGACTGGGGCTCTGAATCGGTAGGAGCACTCATGGAATCAACCCTTCGGAATTGACGGCCTTCGTGACCAGATCTGCGAGCTTGTCCACGTCGGCTACCGGATCGATGTTCTGCGGTGGGTTGAGCGCATCGGTCAACAGAATCGAGATGCTCTGGTAGGCAGGCGAAACGGGTCGCACAGCCGCCGATTCGATGGAACCGAGCACGCCTTCCCACGCGGGGTAGGAGGCCTGGAACTCCGGATCGGAATACAGCGACTTCAGCACCGGCGGCACACCACCGTTGATGGCGTTGTTGCGCTGGTTCTCCTCGTTGGTGAGGCACTCGACGGCCTCCCACGCGAGATCCTCGTGCTGGGTCGTCTTGGCGACGCCGATGTTGAATCCACCGATGGTGACCTTCGCGGGCTCGCCGGGGTTCACCTCCGGGTAGGGCGCGCTGCGGAAGACCTCGGCGATCCGCGCGTCCTGCTGGTCGGCAGGCACGTTTGCCAGATCGAGGAACGAGACGGCACCGGCGATCGCGTTCTCCTTCAGACCGGGCAGCACGAACGGGTAGTTGACCTGGAAGGCCATCCGTCCCGATTCCATCCCGAGCCGGGCCGTTGCCTCGTCGCTCTGCGAGACCGACGGGTCGTGGCCGTCGGCCGTGGCGACCCGCTTAATGATCTCGAGGGCCTTCTCGGTGGCCGCGCGATGCTCGGGAGTGTCGTTCAGCGTCACCGTCGTTCCGTCCTCGGCGACGACCGAACCACCTGCACTCTCGAGCAGCGAGTTGAACCACACCATGAAGCCCTCGTACTGCTTGGCCTGTACGCCGATCTGCCCTGGCTTGCCCGCGGCCGCATTGGCCTCGGCCACGTCGATCAGCTGATCCCACGTCTGCGGCGGTACCCCGTCCGGCACCTCGTCGGGCCGATACCAGAGCAACTGGGTGTTGGAGTTGAGCGGAACCGCATACAGCTGGTCCTGCCATTCCGCAGTGGCGAGCGGTCCTTCGAGCGTGGAGCCGTCGCGCAGCTTCGCGGACAGGTCTTCCGGGACGGGCAATGCCCATCCGGCTTCGGCGAATTCGGCCGTCCACACCACGTCGAGCGTCATCAGGTCCAGCGTCTTGTCGTTTCCGGCGAGGCGTCGGGCGAGCTGGAGACGCTGATCGTTCGCGCTCTTGGGCAGCGTCCGCTGCTCCACGCGGTATCGACCGTTCGAGGCATCCGAACACACCTGCGCCGCAGCGGCGTACTGCTCTGCGCCGTCTGCGGCGGTGTAGAAACTCAGAACCGGAACCGAACTGTCGGACGAACCACACGCTGCGAGCAACGGACTCGTGACCAGAGCCGCTGCTGCCAACACCCCTATTCTCGTCGCTTTGCCACGCCTACGACCACGATGTCTCGGCACTTTCCGCCTCCGTACGTTCAATTACTCGCGCAGCACACTGTGTGGGACTGCCGTGCACGAAAGAAACGTAACCGAACTCACTGGCATAGAGGGCGATTTGGGGCTATTCCGTTACCTGTCGGTTGCCTGGTCGTCCACCAGGTGTGATCAGATCGACAGTTTGGCGAGCAGGTCGCGTGCTTTCTCCGCCGTTCGAGGCTCGCAGAGGACGTCGTATCGACCCGCCACCAACTGCATGCTCGACGCGAAATCTCGCTGCCCCTTGGTGGCCGCGTACGGAATGGACGCCGAGATCAAGCCGAAGATGATGCCGCCGCCGACACCGATGAGCAGGGCTCCGAAGATGTTCTCGCTGAAGATGCCGAGCACCAGGCCGAGGAACACTCCCAGCCACGCACCCGAAACGATGCCTCCACCAATGACTTTGGGCCACGTGAGGCGGCCGAGGACGCGTTCGACCTGCATCAGGTCGACGCCGACGATCGTGACGTCCTGTACCGAGAACTCTTCGTCGGAGAGATAGTCGACGGCGCGCTGCGCCTCGGCATAGGTGGGGTACGAACCGATGGGCCAACCGGAGGGCGGCGTCGGCAGTCCCTGCCCTGGGCGACCGGACTGAGAGAGGGGATTGGTCATGGCTCCATTGTGCCCCGAAACGGACACCGTCACACCCATTGTTCTGTCCGCGAACACGCCGTGGATCAGGAGGTGGGCGGCTCGAACGTCGTCGTGCGCGTCAGGCCGGCCGCGCGACCCTTCGCCGAGACGACCAACGCCATCTTGCGGCTCGCCTCGTCGATCATCTCGTCGCCGAGCATCACCGCACCGCGCGCGCCTCCCGCCGCGGAGGTGTGGAACTCATAGGCGTCGAGAATCATCTCGGCCTTGTCGTAGTCGGACTGGCGCGGCGCGAAGATCTCGTTGGCGGCCTCGATCTGCGTCGGATGCAGTACCCACTTGCCGTCGAAACCGAGGCCTGCCGTGCGGCCGGCCGCCCGACGAAAGGCGTCGAGGTCACGAATCTGCAGGTACGGGCCGTCGATCGCCTGCAGTCCGTGGGTCCGTGCGGCGAGCAGAATGGTCATCAGAATGTGGTGATAGGCGTCGCCGGTGTCGTATCCCACCGGCTGTTCGCCGACAACGAGGGTGCGCATGTTCACGCTGGCCATCAGATCCGCGGGCCCGAACACCAACGTCTGCACCCGGGGACTCGCGGTCGCGATCTCGTCGATGTTGCGCAGGCTGCGTGCACTCTCGATCTGCGGCTCGATCCCGATCGCACCGACGTCGAGACCGTGCTCCTTCTCGAGCTGAGTGAGAAGAAGGTCCAACGCCTGTACGTGCGCGGCGCACTCGACCTTCGGCAACAGGATGGCGTCGAGATTGCGGCCTGCACCCGAGACGACGTCGATGACATCGCCGTACGTCCACTGCGTCGTCCAGTCGTTGACGCGCACTACCTTGATCTGATCGCCCCAGCCATCGGAGTTGAGCGCATCGACGATGCGCGCCCGAGCCTCGACCTTCGCGATGGGTGCGACGGCATCTTCGAGATCGAGGAAAATCGCGTCTGCAGGCAGACCCTTGGCCTTGGCGATCATCTTGTCCGAACTGCCCGGAACTGCCAGTACCGATCGCCGTAGGCCCGACGCATTCACCGCAGCACAACCCCTGTCTGATTCATGTTCTGTATTGCCCAGCCTCTAACCTTGCCATCATGGCAGCACTGAGCAAGGTATTCGCGGCCAGGCTCGCAGGCCTGGGTGTCCTGGGCCCCGACGGCGAATCGATCGGCCGGGTTCGCGACGTGGTCATCTCGATGCGCGTCGGCAGAGCGCAACCGAGAGTCCTCGGCCTGGTGGTCGAATTGGCAACTCGCCGAAGAATTTTCGTGCCGATGCTCCGCGTGACCAGTATCGAGCCCAACTCCGTTCAACTCACGACCGGAAACGTCAGTCTGCGCCGATTCACCCAGCGCGCCAACGAGATTCTGGTGTTCGCGCAGATCCTCGACTCCAAGGTGCGCGTCGACGACCCCGAGCTCGACGAGCTGCACGACGCCGATTCGATCGTCGTCGACCTCGGTATCGAGCTCACCCGAACGAGGGACTGGGTGGTCGCCCGAGTGGCTGTGCGTAAGCAGCGTCAGCGCCTCGCCCGCCGCGGCGCGATCCACGTCGTGGACTGGCAGCACGTGCAGGGGCTCACGCAGAACGAGCTGTCGATGCCCGATCAGGGTGTGGCGCAGCTGCTCATGCAGTTCGAGGATCTTCGCGCGGCCGACGTGGCGAACGCGATGCGCGAGCTGCCCGTCAAGCGCCGCATGGAGGTGGCGCGAGCTCTCGACGACGAGCGGCTCGCGGACGTCGTTCAGGAGCTGCCCGACGACGATCAGGTGGAGTTGATGCACTACCTCGGCGTGGACCGTGGTGCCGACGTGCTCGAGGCCATGGACCCGGACGACGCCGCCGACCTCCTGGGCGAGCTGCCCGAGACCGAGGCGGAATCGCTTCTGCGCCTGATGGATCCGGAGGATTCCGCGCCTGTCCGTCGCCTGCTCGAGCACTCCCCCGACACCGCCGGTGGTCTGATGACCCCCGAACCCGTCGTGCTCACCGCCTCGACCACGGTGGCCGAGGCTCTCGCCCGGGTGCGCAACCCCGACCTGACGCCTGCGCTGGCCTCCCTGGTGTTCGTCGTGCGTCCCCCGACCGCGACACCGACCGGCCCGTACCTCGGCTGCGTCCATTTGCAGCAGCTACTGCGAGAACCCCCGGCCAGCCTGGTCGGCGGAGTGGTGGACAGTGCCCTTCCGCGATTGTCCCCCGACGACAGCCTCACCGCCGTCACGCGATACTTCGCGACGTACAACCTCGTCTGCGGCCCGGTTGTCGACGACGAGGACCACCTGGTCGGGGCCGTGACCGTGGACGACGTCCTCGATCATCTGCTGCCCGAGGACTGGCGAGATCAGGAAGTGGCCGGACAGTGAAAGAAACAGCACGCCAGAGAATGGACACTCCGCGCGGATCGCGGATGTTCAACGTCAATCTCGACTTCGATCTCGGCAAGTCGGGCGAGAAAGCCGCCAGATTCCTCGGCACCGGGCGCTATCTCGCTATTCAGACCGGCATCGTCATCGTCTGGATCTTCCTCAACGTCGTTGCGGTCAATCTGCAGTGGGACCCCTATCCCTTCATCCTGCTCAATCTCGCCTTCTCGACTCAGGCCGCCTACGCCGCGCCACTGATTCTGCTGGCCCAGAACCGGCAGGACGACCGCGACCGCGTCTCCCTCGAGGAGGATCGCTCCCGCGCCCAACAGACCAAAGCCGACACCGAATTCCTGGCCCGCGAACTCGCTGCGCTGCGTATCGCCGTCGGTGAGGTCGCCACCCGCGACTACCTGCGCCGCGAACTCGACGAGATCAAGGCACTGCTCGAGCACGCAACAGGTCAACCGGTCACCTCGCCGAAAAAAGCACGCAAGAAGGCCGCCGCGCGGGTGCAGGACGACGCGCGGGTGCAGGACGACGCCGGTGCGCCGGACGCGCCCGATAACGATCCGGCGCCCTGACCACACGGCATCGCCGCTGATAACAGCCCGATAACAGAACAGTCTCGAATCAGGTACCCTCGATCCCGGTCATCAGCTCGGGCCCCGGACGTCGTCCGGGGAAATCAGGAGGTACAGCACGCGTGGGTCGTCACAGAAAAGCATCGACTTCCAAGGTTCGACGGAATTCGGTGATTGCTCTGGCAGGTCTCGTCCCCGCAGGACTGGTCACCGCCGCCACCAGCGCCGGAGCCACGGAATACATTCCGTTCGTCAGCGCGAAGACCTCGCCTGCTGCGCAGGAATCGAACTCGGTGGTCGAGACCCCCCAGCCGATCACTCAGGACCAGCAGGCTCAGCCGGTGGCGCAGGCCGAGCTTCCGGTACCGGCACCGGTCCCTGCACCCGCGCCGGTCCCTGAGATCCCGCCCACACCGGAGCTCCCCACCAACCTGGCCGTCAGCCCCATCGCGATTCCGGTGGTCAACGTCGCCGCCTACAAGAACGCCGAGCGGATCCTCGCCCAGCAGCAGCCCGGCTGCGGCATCAGCTGGACCGTCATCGCCGGCATCGGCCGCGTCGAGTCCACCCACGCCAACAACGGCAAGGTCGACGACTCGGGCGAACTGCACGAGCCCATCCTCGGACCGGTTCTGAACGGCACCCTTGCAGGCAATCAGGTGATCCGCGACACCGACGGCGGCGCACTCGACGGCGACACCCAGTACGACCGCGCAGTGGGACCGATGCAGTTCCTGCCTTCGACGTGGAACCTCTATCACGCCGACGGCAACGGCGACGGAGTCTCCGACCCACAGAATCTGTACGACGCAGCCCTGGCCACCGGCATGTACCTGTGCGACGACGGCACCAACATGCGTGATCTGGGATCCACCACCAGAGCGATCCTGCGCTACAACAATTCGATGGCCTACGTGGCGAACGTGCTGGCATGGTCGGCCGGATACGCCACCGGCATCGTCCCGACGTCGGACCAGCTCCCGCGCATTCACTGATCGGGTGTCCGCACCTGCCCTGCTGTCCATCGACGCAGTGCCCACCGCCTAGCATGAGGCAATGGCTGTACTGACCGAATCCGACGTTCGGACCGCGCTCACGAAGGTGATCGACCCCGAGATCCGCAAACCCATCACCGATCTCGGGATGGTCAAGAGCATCGATGTGTCCGCCGACGGTTCCGTCGGTGTCGGCATCTACCTCACCACCTCCGGCTGCCCGATGAAGACCGAGATCAGCGATCGCGTCAAGAACGCCGTCGCCGACGTCGCAGGCGTGGGCACCGTGACAGTCGAGCTCGACGTCATGAACGACGAGCAGCGCACCGAACTACGCAAGTCTCTGCGCGGCGATTCCGCCGAGCCGATCATCCCGTTCGCGCAACCCGGATCCCTGACCCGCGTCTACGCGGTGGCGTCGGGCAAGGGCGGCGTGGGCAAGTCCAGTGTGACGGTCAATCTCGCGGCATCACTGACTGCTCGTGGGCTGTCGGTGGGGGTGCTCGACGCCGACATCTACGGCCATTCCGTGCCTCGTATGCTCGGCAACGACGCGCGGCCGACGCAGGTCGAGAAGATGATCATGCCGCCGCAGGCGCACGGCGTGAAGTTCATTTCGATCGCCCAATTCACCCAGGGCAACACTCCGGTCGTCTGGCGCGGACCGATGTTGCACCGCGCACTACAGCAATTCCTGGCCGACGTCTTCTGGGGCGACCTGGATGTGCTACTGCTCGACCTTCCCCCCGGCACCGGAGACGTGGCAATCTCTGTTGCCCAACTCATTCCGAGTGCCGAGATCCTCGTGGTCACCACTCCGCAGCAGGCCGCGGCCGAGGTTGCCGAGCGAGCCGGAGCAATTGCCCTGCAGACCCGCCAGCGCGTCGCAGGCGTCGTGGAGAACATGTCGTGGCTCGAACTACCCGACGGCACCCGCATGGACATCTTCGGATCCGGTGGCGGACAGGACGTATCGGACAGACTCACGAAAGCTGTCGGTGCCAGCGTTCCCCTGCTGGGCCAGATTCCCCTGGACACCGCCGTCCGCGAGGGTGGTGACGCCGGGATGCCGATCGTATTGAGCAACCCGGAATCGCCTGCGGCACAGGCATTGGAGGCCGTCGCCGCAAAGTTGGCAGTCCGCGAACGTGGACTGGTCGGAATGTCGCTCGGAATCGACTCGGCCCGCAAGCTCTAGAAACGACGGTTATACCCGACAAACGACGTCGGGAACAGGGTAGAAGCCTTAGGATTTGCCTTCAATCCTACTGTCGATAGAGAGTGGCCTTCATGAAGAAGCCGCATCGGATCAGGCCGGTCGTCGTTCCGGTTCTGATCGCCCTGATGATGACCCTGCTGGGATCGCTGCTCGGCCCTGGCCTGGCATCCGCACAACCCGCCCCGCCCGCGCAGAACTACTCGATCGCGACCGACACCACGTTCGCACCGTTCGAATTCCAGGACGAGAGCGGCAAACTCGTCGGAATCGACATGGACCTGCTGGCCGCGATCTCGGTGGATCAAGGCTTCGACTACACCGTCGAGCAGGTCGGGTTCGATACCGCGCTCCAGGGCGTCACCAGCGGCCAGTTCAACGGAATGATCGCCGGCATGTCGATCACCGACGAGCGCAAAGCCACTTTCGACTTCTCCGAGCCGTACTTCGATTCCGGTGTCCAGATGGCAATTCTGGATTCCAACGACGAGATCACGGGTTACGAGGATCTGCGCGGTAAGTCCGTCGCAGTCAAGAACGGCACCGAGGGCGCCACCTTCGCCGCGTCGATCGCAGATCAGTACGGCTTCACCATTCGCAGTTTCGACGACTCGGCCACCATGTTCGAGGAAGTGCGCACCGGCAACTCGGCGGCCGCCTTCGAGGACTACCCGGTGCTCGCATACGGTATCACCCAGGGCAACGGATTCAAGACCGTCACCGAGAAAGAAGCCGGTGCCAGTTACGGATTCGCCGTCGCCAAGGGCACCAACGCGCAACTGCTCGAACAGTTCAACACCGGCCTCGAGAACCTGCGCGCCAACGGCCAGTACGACCAGATTCTCGACACCTACCTCAACGCCGACGCCTCCACCGCAGACACGTCCATCCCCGGCCTGATCGCCAGCAGCTGGCAGTTGCTGCTCAAGGGCTTGTGGCTGACCATCGTGTTGACCGTCATTTCCATCGCCATCGCGTTGGTGCTCGGCGGAATCTTCGGCCTGTTCCGTGTCTCGACCAACATCGTGCTCCGCGGAATCGGCACCACCTACGTCGACATCTTCCGTGGCACACCGCTTCTGGTGCAGGCATTCTTCATCTACTTCGGTGTGCCCGCGGCGCTGAACTTCCAGATGTCGGCGTTCACCGCAGGCATCATCACGCTCTCGCTCAACGCCGGTGCCTACATGGCCGAGATCGTCCGCGGCGGCATCCTCGCCGTCGACAAGGGACAGATGGAGGCCTCGCGCAGCCTCGGCATCAGCTACCTCAAGTCGATGCGAAAAGTGGTGATGCCACAGGCAATTCGCACGATGATCCCGTCGTACATCAATCAGTTCGTCATCACGCTCAAGGACACGTCGCTGCTCTCGGTCATCGGCCTCGCCGAGCTGACGCAGACGGGTCGTTTGATCATCGCTCGTAACTTCGAGTCGTTCAACATGTGGCTCATCGTCGGCGTCCTGTACTTCATCATCATCATGGCTCTCACCAAGCTGTCGAACCGGCTCGAGAAGAGGATCAACAAATGAGCACCGAACTGACCAAGGACCTGCCGGTCGACAACGGTCCGGGAACGAAGATCTCGATCAAGGGCCTGCAGAAGGCGTTCGGCGACAACACGGTTCTCAAGGGCATCGACGCCGAGATCGCCAACGGTGAAGTGGTGTGTGTGATCGGCCCCTCGGGCTCGGGCAAGAGCACGTTTCTGCGCTGCCTCAACAAGCTCGAAGACATCACCGCCGGATCGGTCGTCGTCGACGGCACCGACCTCACGAGCAAGAACGTCGATCTGGACAAGGTGCGCCAGAACATCGGCATGGTGTTCCAGCACTTCAATCTCTTCCCGCACATGACCGCCCTCGAGAACGTCATGCTCGCGCCCGTCGAGACCAAGAAGATGTCGAAGTCGCAGGCGAAGGAGTCGGCTGCGAAGTTGCTCGAACAGGTCGGCCTGTCCGAGCGCGCCGACTACAAGCCGGCCAATCTCTCGGGCGGGCAGAAGCAGCGCGTCGCCATCGCCCGAGCATTGGCCATGAGCCCGTCGATCATGCTGTTCGACGAGGCCACCAGCGCACTCGACCCCGAGATGGTCGGAGAAGTACTGCAGGTGTTGCGCGACCTCGCCAAGGGCGGCATGACGATGGTCGTCGTCACCCACGAGATGGGCTTCGCACGCGAAGTCGCGGATCGAGTGATCTTCATGGCCGAGGGCGTCATCGTCGAGGAGGGAACCCCCGACGAGTTGTTCGGTAACCCACAGAACCCACGTACTCAGGACTTCCTGAACAAGGTTCTCTAGCCCGCCCGCTCTCCCGTTTGCGTCAGTGGACCACTGCCGCGCTCAGACGTGTGCAGTGGTCCATTCACGCAGCAGCGGGGTGTGGGTGAATGGACCATTGCCGCGCCCAGACGTATGCAAGGGTCCATTCACGCGGACGGGTGAGACCGAACGAGGAAGGGTTCAGGCTTACGTGGCGTCGGCGTCGATCGGCGGAGTCTCGCCCGCTGCGAGTTTCGGCGCGTCCTTGCTCATCGACACCCCACTCTGAGGGGTACCTGTCTGCGGCGTCGGTCCGCCGAGGTTCTTCGGCTTGGTGTCGAAGGGCTTGCCCTTGAAGGTGTCGTCCAAGGGGTTCTTGAAGATCGAATCGTCGCCGTCGAGCAGGTGCTTGGTGATCACCGCACGCGGCGTCATACCCCGGAGCTGGTTGAGGTCGGCGAGCGGTTTGCGAAGGTCCTCGAAGTCGGTACCCAGCTCGTCCTTGAGCTGCTGACTCGCGCCGTTGGCGTAGTCCTTGACCTGGCGGATGGACTTGGACACCCAGCTGATGGCGCCGGGAAGGCGATCCGGACCGAGGATGACCAGAGCTGCTACGAGGAGGATTACGAGCTCTCCCCAACCGATGTTGCCGAACACGCCTGCCAGCCTACGTCGTCAGTCCGAAACCGGCGTGACGGAGACGTCCACCAGCCGTCCCGAACGGACGAGTTGCACGGGTACCGCTTGACCGATCGTGGTCTCCTGCACCGCGACGACCAGTTCGTCCGCGTCTCCGACAGTGCGATCGCCGACCTTGGTGATGACGTCTCCTTCGACGATTCCGGCCTGCTGCGCCGGGCCGTCGGTGCGCACGTTGGCGACTTCGGCACCGGCCGAGGTGTCGTTGATGACCGAGCGGGCGTTGATGCCGAAGTCCGGATGTCTCATGACGCCGTCCCGGATCAGGCTCTGTGCCACCTCGGTGACCTCGTCGACCGGAATCGCGAAGCCCAAGCCGACCGATCCGCCGCTCTCGCTTCGGATCGCCGAGTTGATGCCGATGACGCGGCCCTCGAAGTCGATGAGCGGGCCACCGGAGTTACCGGGGTTGATAGCGGCGTCGGTCTGTACGGCGTCGATGACCGCATCGGTGTCGGTGCCCTCCCCCGACAACGCGACGGGACGGTCGAGCGCGCTGACGATGCCGGAGGTGACCGTCTTGTTCAATCCCAGGGGCGATCCGACGGCAATGACGTCCTGACCGACGCGAACGTCGCCGGAACTACCGAGCTGGGCCTCGGTGAGGTTGCCGACCTCGGTCTTCAGGACGGCGAGGTCGGTCTTGGTGTCGCGGCCGACGATGCGGCCGGGCACCTTGGTTCCGTCGGAGAAGGTGACTTCGAGTGTCGAGTTGTCCGGGTCGGACGCGGCAAGGGAGATCACGTGATTGTTCGTCACGATGTAGCCGTCACCGCTGATCACGACACCGGAGCCGGTGCCCCCGGTCTCCCCGAGCGTCACCTGGATCGACACGACGGACGGCAGAACCGCGTCGGCGACCTTGCTGATCTGCCCGCGCGGGATGTCGTCACCGCTGGACTGGGTCAGTGTCACTTTTTGGCTGGTCAGTGCGCCGGTCACCTCGGCGGTCAGGCGACCGAACAGGCCACCGACCAAACCGATGACGAGTGCGAGGACACCGAGTACGACGAGAGCTCGGACCGATACCGACCGTCCGAACAACACGTCGCGGACGCCGAGTTTGGTTCCGGGAGGAAGCACAGGAGGTGGTGGAGTATCGACCGCTGCGCTGCCGAGAGATACCCGGGACGCGGGATCACGCCACGGATCGGCCGGCTCCGACGCGGCGGTGTCGCCGTCGTTGTGTCCGTCGGGATCACGCTGGAGCGATTCCTGAGCGTCGTCCGGACGTCCGAATGCCTCGGCGAGGATCGGATCGGGTGGTCGAACGGACACACGCGACGGCAATTGCTCGCCGGGGCGGCGCGGCGAGAACGAGCCGTCGACGTCCTCGGGACGTCCGAACACTGAAGCCGATACCGGATCGACGGAGGGCCGATACACCGGACGCGGTGGCAACCGTGGACCGTCCGGACCGTTCTGCACGGCCTCGAAATCCGACGGGTCGGTGCCTGCGGTCTCGGTGCTGGTCGAATTCGATGTCACGCGTCCGGTTACCCCTCGCATACGTCGGTGTGAGAGTTCAGTATCACTCGAGCGGTCGGCTCGGCTCGATGCAGGTGAGAAGTCGGGCAGATCTCGATGTCGTCAGCGTCGGCGACGACGCACAGCGGCGACGGACGACATGAAGGTTCGCTTGGTGTGGGCCGGCCGATCCTCGCCGGCGCACGACGGGATCTGGCTGAGCAGGCCGAGCAGAGAGTGCGGCATCGACATCTCACCCGCCCCGCGCAACGCTTTGCGCGCTTGCTGCTGAGCCTCGACCTCGGCCGCGCATTCCGGGCATTCGGCGAGGTGGTGGGCAGCACGAAGGTACGCGGGCATCCGCAATTCGCCGTCGACGTATGCCGCAACGGCCTCACTGGCCAGATGTTCGGTGGAGCTGAACTGCCGGGGCTTGCGCGCCTGCGTCATCCAACCCTCCTCGTAGCTAGTGGACACTTGCGTGACCGGAGTCGACCTTCCCGTGCACTCGAAGGTACTCGCGTAGCGCCTGGCGTCCACGGTGAATGCGACTGCGGACCGTTCCGAGCTTGACGCCCAGTGTCGCACCGATTTCCTCGTACGACAGTCCTTCGATGTCGCACAGCACAATTGCGGCGCGGAACTCGGGTGCCAGCGAGTCGAGTGCCGACTGCAGATCGGGGTCGAGCCGCGCGTCGTGGTAGATCTGCTCGGGGTTGGGCCGGTCGGAGGGGACGCGGTCGTAGTCCTCGGGCAGTGCTTCCATGCGGATGCGGCTACGGCGACGGACCATGTCCAGGAACAGGTTCGTGGTGATGCGGTGCAGCCAGCCCTCGAAGGTGCCGGGCTGGTAGTTGGACAGGGAGCGGAACACCCGGATGAACGTGTCCTGAGTCAGGTCTTCGGCATCCTGAGCGTTACCGGACAGGCGGTAAGCCAGTCGGTAGACGCGGTCGCCGTGCTCGCGAACCAGCTCGTCCCAGGACGGCATGGTGGAGTCCTCGCCGGTCGCATCGAACACTGCGGTTCCGCTGAGGTCCTCGGGCGCGGGTACGGACTCGGGTAGACGCGCGGTGTCGCGATCGCCGTTGATCTTGTAAATAGCTGGATCCTCCTGCTCAGGACTGCGTACGTCCTTCTGACTCAACCGACGACTACCCTCGGATGTTCCAGCTCACACTTCGCAATCGAGACGGACCTTCGATTCCTCCATAGCCTGACCGACCCGCGTGTGGGTCCGGTATGAATCACCTGAGGCGCACCTGAGAATGTGTGCGTGAGATCGAGCCTCCGGCACGATAACCTCGGGGCGTGCCGACCAACGCCGAGAAGATGCTCGCCTACGCCGAAGACTCCGCTCAGGAGGACGAGGTTCTCATCGCAGCCAGAGAGCGCGCCATCGACCTCGGTGCCGCCCCGGTACCGCCGTCGGTCGGGGCGATTCTGAGTATCTTCACCCAGATGCTCGGGGCCAAGACGGTCGTCGAGATCGGAACGGGCGCAGGAATCAGCGGGCTGTGGCTGCTCGACGGGATGCGTGCCGATGGCGTTCTCACCACGATCGACACCGAGCCGGAGCACCAGCGCGCGGCCCGAGAAGCGTTCCGCGCCGGAGGAATTGCACCCTCACGCACCCGGTTGATCAACGGCTGGGCACTGGACGTGCTCCCCCGACTGGCCGACGACACCTACGATCTGGTGTTCATCGACGCCAGTCCCGCAGACCATCCACATTTTGTTGCCGAGAGCGTTCGGCTGCTCCGCCCCGGTGGAGTTCTGGTGCTGCACAACGCGTTGCTCGGTGGACGAGTTGCCGATCCCACTCAGCGCGACGCCACAGCGGTGGCCGTTCGATCCGCCGCGCGGGCGATCGCCGAGGACGAGCGGCTCACGACGGTGCTGCTGCCCCTCGGCGACGGTTTGATCTGTGCGTCGAGAGCGTGAGCGGCTGCGCCGCATGTGAGTGGTAGCTCGTAGCGGGCTACGAGGCAGGAGTGGAGCCCTCCAAACGACCGAGGGCTCTACCACTCACATGCCGCAGGCTCTAGATCCAGACGCCCTTACCGACCGAGACGACTCCCCCGGCGCTGACGTTGAAGCGTTCGCGATCGCGTTCGTGGTCCACACCGATGATCTCGCCGTCACCCACGACGACGTTCTTGTCCAGGATCGCGTGCCGGACGACGGCACCCTTACCGATCTTGACGCCGGGCATCAGGACACTGCCCTCGACGGTCGCGCCGCTGTCGATCATGACGTTGGAGCTGAGCACCGAATTGCGGACGGTGGCAGCAGACAGGATGCAGCCGGCACCGACCACCGACTCCTGAGCCAAGCCGCCCTGAACGAATTTCGCGGGTGGCAGGTTCTCGGCCGATCCACGGATGGGCCAGCGTCGGTTGTACAGATTGAAGATGGGGTGCACCGACACCAGGTCCATGTGGGCGTCGTAGAAGGCGTCGATGGTGCCCACGTCTCGCCAGTACCCGCGATCGCGTTCGGTGGCGCCGGGCACGACGTTGTCGTTGAAGTCGTAGACCGACGCGACGCCTGCTTCGACGAGCGCCGGAATGATGTCGCCGCCCATGTCGTGGTCGGAGTCGCTGTTCTCGGAGTCGGCCTTGATGGCGTCGACGAGCACCTTGGTGGTGAAGACGTAGTTGCCCATGGAGGCATAGGTGACATCGGGGTCGTCGGGGGTTCCGGGCGGTTGAGCCGGCTTCTCCAGGAACTGGGTGATCTTGCCGTCGGAGTCGGAGTCGATGCACCCGAAGGCGAATGCCTCGCTGCGCGGCACCCGGATACCGGCAACGGTGACGCCTGCACCGGAGTCGATGTGCTGCTGCACCATCTGCTCGGGGTCCATCCGATAGATGTGGTCGGCACCGAACACCATGATGTATTCGGGGTCCTCGTCGTACACCAGGTTCAGTGACTGGAAGATGGCGTCGGCGCTGCCGGTGTACCACCGGGGCCCGAGTCGCTGCTGCGCCGGCACCGGAGTGATGTACTCCCCGGCGAACCCGGACAGCCGCCACGTCTGCGAGATGTGGCGGTCCAGTGAATGGGACTTGTACTGGGTGAGCACGCAGAGCCGGAGGTAACCGGCGTTGACGAGATTGCTCAGCACGAAGTCGATGAGTCGGTAGGCGCCCCCGAAGGGAACGGCCGGCTTGGCTCGGTCGGCGGTCATCGGGTAAAGACGTTTACCCTCACCGCCGGCAAGCACGATCCCTAGTACGTGCGGTTGTGTCCTCACCCACTCAACCTATCCGCACCGAGAGAACCTTGCGAGCAGTACACGCACAACTGCTGGGGAATGTAGGTTCGTTCACGTGCGCGTAGCAATGATGACCAAGGAATATCCCCCGGAGATCTACGGTGGCGCAGGAGTTCATGTCACCGAGTTGTCCGCGCAGCTGAAGTCACTGTGCGACGTGGACATCCACTGTATGGGCGCGCCCCGCGACACTGCGCAGGTGCACGACCCGGATCCCGCCCTCGCCGGAGCCAACGCTGCGTTGACGACGTTGTCGGCCGAGCTGCGAATGGCGAACGCGGCCTCGGGCGCAGACGTGGTGCATTCGCACACCTGGTACACCGGCCTCGCGGGCCACCTCGCGGCCGAACTGTACGACGTTCCCCACATCCTCACCGCCCACTCGCTCGAACCGCGCAGGCCGTGGAAGGCCGAACAACTCGGCGGCGGATACCGCATCTCGTCGTGGTCCGAGCGCAACGCCGTGGAATACGCCGACGCCGTCATCGCCGTCAGCGAGGGCATGGCCAAAGACGTGCTCGACGCCTATCCGCGACTCGATCCGAGTCGGGTTCATGTGGTGCGCAACGGAATCGACACGCAGCGGTGGTTCGCCGACCACGGCACCTCGACCCTGGACGAGATCGGCGTGGATCGAAGCAAGCCGATCGTCGCGTTCGTCGGGCGCATCACCCGACAGAAGGGCGTCGGACACCTGATCGCGGCGGCCCACCACTTCGACCCGTCGATCCAGCTCGTTCTGTGTGCAGGCGCCCCCGACACTCCGGAGATCGCCGCGGAAACCGAGCGGGCCGTGGCGCTGCTCGCCGAACAGCGCGGCGGCGTGTTCTGGGTCAAGGACATGCTTCCCACCGACAAGATCCGCGAAATACTCACTGCAGCAGCAGTATTCGTGTGCCCGTCGGTATACGAGCCGCTCGGTATCGTCAATCTCGAAGCAATGGCCTGCGAAACCGCCGTTGTGGCATCGGACGTCGGCGGTATCCCCGAGGTGGTCGACGACGGCCGCACCGGACGCCTGGTGCACTACAACTCCTACGAACCCGACGTATTCGAGCGGAATCTGGCCGACACCGTCAACGCAGTCGCCCTCGACCCCACACTCGCGACGGCAATGGGTAAGGCAGGACGCGAGCGCGCCGTCGCCGAGTTCTCGTGGGCATCGATCGCGCAGCAGACCCTCGCCGTCTACGACGCAGCGTTGGCGCGGCGGCGATAGGTCGACACTGTCACCGACGCGGTGACCTCGATGCCGTCCGGTAGCTGCGCCAGCGCTGCGGACCGCGACTCGGGGTCACCGTGCCGCGCCGACGGGCCCATTCCGATCAATGTCTCGACGTCGCGGTGCGAGAGCATCATCGAGTACTCGAGCGGGGATTCTGCCACCGGCTCGAACAAGCCGGACAGCGATTCACCGAGCCTGCGTGTCTTGTTCTCCTCGACGCCGATGAGGCCCAGTGGGCCCCGCAGCTCGTGCTGGTGACGCGCAGTGGGTGTCACGACCACAAGCACGCCGTCGGGTACGAGAACTCGGCTGAACTCGGCGGCGTTGCGCGGAGAGAACACACACGTCACTGCGGACGCGGTTTCTGTTCGCACCGGTAGGCCACTCCAGATGTCCGCGACCACGGACCCCAGACGAACGTGTGATCGCGCAGCACGGCGTGCAGCGAACTTCGAGACGTCGACTCCTACGCCCCGGGCATCGGGACGGGCGTCGAGCACAGCCGCGAGATAGTGACCGGTACCGACCCCGACGTCGAGTACCACTTCGCTGTTCGACGGAACGGCAGCCGAGACCGCTGCTGCGATCGGGTCGAAATGGCCCTTCCCCAGGAACGTGTCGCGAGCGGCGATCATCTCCGCCGAGTCACCGGTGAACTTGCCGCCGTCTCCGGTCGACAAACTGACGTAGCCCTGACGAGCCACGTCGAACGAATGTCCTCGATCGCACAACAGCGTCCGATCGGTATCGCCGAAGTCCATGCCGGATTCGACGTCGCGCGCCCGGCATTGCGGACACAGCAGCAGATCGACGACATCGGTCAGCATCGAGCACCTCTCTCACACCGGAACGAACGCCCTTCGCCACGACACTCGTCGCCACAACACAAAGCCCCGCTTGCCGGTACGGCGAGCGGGGCTGAGCGACGAGCGATCGACGTGACTATCAGCCGGTGACACCCTTCAATTCGTCTCCGAGTGCCGCGGCCTCGTCGGGGGTCAATTCGACGACCAGTCGGCCGCCCCCCTCGAGCGGGACACGCATGACGATTCCTCGTCCCTCTTTGGTTGCTTCGAGGGGACCGTCCCCGGTCCGGGGCTTCATCGCCGCCATCCTCTGCTCCCTCCAGATCTGCGCCCATCAGCACGGCGCCTCGGCCTAAAAGATAAATTTCGTCGCGGGGCGACGGGTGTTGAGTCCTATTCTTCCCTATCGACCTCGATACCGGGAATCGGAGTCGGTATTCGTGACCTGCACACAACACCCCGACAGGTGATCGTCGACCATTCCGGTGGCCTGCATCAAGGCATAGGCGGTTGTCGGACCCACGAACCGCAGCCCCCGACGCTTGAGCTCCTTGGCCAGAGCCTTCGACTCGGAGGTCGAGGCAGGCACGTCGGAGGACTCCGTCAGCCGCCCCGGCCTGGGTTCGGGCGCAAAGGACCAGAGCAGGGTGTCGAGGTCGGTGTCGTTCAACTCGACGATGACCCGAGCATTGTTCACCGCAGCATCGATCTTGAGGCGATTACG
The DNA here is from genome assembly GCF_002258735.1 of Rhodococcus sp. WWJCD1. NCBI lineage: Bacteria > Bacillati > Actinomycetota > Actinomycetes > Mycobacteriales > Nocardiaceae > Rhodococcus > Rhodococcus sp. WWJCD1. Next base: position 85,204 of record NZ_NOXY01000021.1, on the reverse strand, counting down.
CACGATCGACGCATCGTTCATCAACCGTTCGACATCAGCGGTGCCGAATCGGGCCACTCGTTCCGGATCGAAACCGGCGAATGCGCTCCGGAAACTCTCGCGCTTGCGCAGGATCGTGATCCACGCCAGGCCGGACTGGAACGCCTCGAGACACAGCCGCTCGTACAGTTCGTTTCGCCCGTGAAGAGGCTGCCCCCACTCGGTGTCGTGGTAATCCCGATACAGCTCGTCGTCGGTGGCACCCCACGGGCAGCGCAGCCTGCCGTCCGGTCCGGCGACAGCGCTCACCGCTCGCCCGGTTCGGTCGTGCCCGGCTCGTGGTCGACAGAGGGCCTGAACCCCAACTGTGCGCCGGCCTCCGCTGCAGACAACCGCGACCGAAGCATGTCGATTTCGCCGCCGAGCCGTTCGAGTGCCCAATCGACCTCGCTCGGCTTGTACCCCCGCACGGTCTGCTGGAACTTCAGCGCGCGCACGTCGGTACCGGTGACGCCCTCCGCGGGCAGCACGGTCGCGGTGGTTCCCTCGGGCAGTGGGCCCAGTTCCTCACCGCGACCGAACACCGTCGACGCCACGAAGAACAATGCAGCAGCGACGACGGCAATGACGACGACGTAGATCAGCAGCGTCAACATGCCACGATCTTGTCACGCCCGCCCGACACGCCTACTTCAGCGAGTTCATCGCCGGTCGATCCATCAGCGACACCTCGGTCGAGAACGGCTGGAAGGAATCACCGTCCACCCGGAACTGCATCAGCCCGGCACCGGAATCGACCATGCCGCACCGGTTCAGCATCGTTCCGACAATCTGTCTGCTCATCGCCCCGAGCTCCACCAGCGGACGGTTACGGTGCTTGCGTACGCCGAGATTCACCTGACCGATCGCTTGCAGACCGAGCCTGTCGTACGTATCGAGCAACAGCCCGATCTCCACTCCGTAGCCTGGCGCGAACGGCACTGCGGACAGCAGTTCGCGAGTACCCGCGTATTCCCCGCCGAGCGGCTGAATGACGCCCGTCAATTCCGGTCGCAGTGCAGCGAGCAGTGGCCTGGCCACGAGCTCGGTGACACGTCCACCGCCGTTGGCATCCTCGGTCCCGCTGACCCGCAGCGGACGCCGGTAGTAGCCCTTGACGAGGTGGATGCCGTCGCCCATCAGCAGCGGGCCGAGCAACTTCGGTACGAACGCCGGATCGGGATTGATCAGATCGGAGTCGACGAAGGCGATGAGATCACCGGTCGACGCTGCGACCGATCGCCACAGCACCTCACCCTTGCCCGGCACCGGGTCGATCCCGGGGACCGCTTCCTCGCGGCTGATGACTCGCGCGCCTGCCGCCGTCGCCCGGACGGCTGTTTCGTCGGTCGAACCGGAGTCCAACACGATCAGCTCGTCGACGAGTCCCCCGAGCAGGGGATGAATCGTGTCGATGACCGCGGCAACGGTCTGTTCCTCGTTCAGCGCCGGGAGTACCACCGACACCGTCCGGCCCGCCTTCGCGGCTTCCAGTTCGGCGATCGTCCAGTCGGGGACGTCCCAGCTGTTGGTCTCGGACCATGCCATGGTCACGTCCGTTCGATCCGCAAGTGTCATGCCAGACCCCTGACCGTCCGCGCCGGGGTTCGGAGCCCCTGGATCGCTGCCACCATGTCTACGACTCTTCTGGTCGACGCAACCTCGTGCACCCGGAACATTCGGGCTCCGCCTGCTGCGGCCAATGCTGTCGCTGCCAATGTTCCCTCCAACCGGTCGACGAGCTCTACCCCTAGAGTCTCGCCTACGAAGTCCTTGTTGCTCAGCGCCATGAGCACAGGCCACCCGGTGTTTACAAGATCGTCCACGCGCCGCAACAACTCGAGCCCGTGATAGGTGTTTTTCCCGAAATCGTGCGTCGGATCGATCAATATCGAATCTTTCTTCACCCCCTCGGCGACAGCATTCTCGGCGGCTGCGGTGACTTCCGCGATCACGTCCGCCACCACATCGGCATACCGAACCCGATACGGACGCGTCCGCGGCACGGCACCACCGGTGTGCGAACAGACGATGCCGACACCCTCGGAGGCCGCGACGCGCACCAACTCGGGGTCTGCCCCGGCCCAGGTGTCGTTGATCAGATCCGCGCCCACTCCGCAGGCCAACCTGGCGACTTCGCTACGCCAGGTGTCGACACTGATCAGCAGCTCGGGATAAGCACCCCGGATGGCTCCGACGAACGGAACGACACGTCGGATCTCCTCGTCGGCGTCGACGATGTCGCCCGGACCGGCCTTCACACCGCCGATGTCGACCATGTCGGCACCCTCGGCGACTGCCCGGTGCACCGACGCCATAGCGGCATCGTCGGTGAAATTCGCACCCCCGTCGTAGAACGAATCGGGGGTGCGATTGACGATGGCCATCACCAAAGCGCGGTCGTCGGCAACCGGTTTGCCGCAGAGGGTGCTCATGAAATCAATAGTGACACGCGCGCATCTTTCGGGTGCTCAGCCTTTGGGAGCCTTACCTGCGGCCACCTCGTCGACGTACCCGTCGTACGCCTTTTCGTAGCCACCGGACTTGCCGCGCAGCACGTACAGATCGCTGGCACTGTCTTCCTCGTACCCGAGCTTGCGAAGGGCAACCTTCTGGCTCTTGAACGTCGACGTCTGCTCCAGGCTGTCCACGACACGCACGAACAGCGGCACCGCGTAGCTCGGCAGCTTGTCGTAGAGGTGCTCGGCGACCGATTTGCCGTCGAAGGTCTCGCCTTCGCGCAGCGTGACCGCCGCCATGCCGGCCTTGCCGTCGGTTCCGTCGATATCGACGCCGTACACGACGGCACCGTCGACCGAGGAATGTCCGCCGAGGGCACCTTCGACCTGGGTGGTGGCCACGTTCTCGCCCTTCCAGCGGAAGGTGTCACCGAGGCGATCCACGAACGCGACGTGCATCCAGCCCTGCTTGCGGACCAGGTCGCCGGTGTCGAACCAGGCGTCACCGTCCTTGAAGCCGTCGCGCACCATCTTCTTCTCGGTGGCCTTGTCGTCGGAGTAGCCGTCGAACGGTGCCCGGTCGGTGATCTTGGACAGCAGCAATCCGATCTCGCCGTTGCCGACCTTGCGGAGCTTGCCGTCCTGGCCGCGCTTGGCCTTGCCGGATTCCTCGTCGTACTGCACCACGGCGTACGGAAGCGGGCAGATGCCCGCGGTCTTCTTCATGTTCAGGGCATTGATGAACGCGATGTTGCACTCGCTGGCACCGTAGAACTCGGCGACGCGGGAGATACCGAATCGCTCGGTGAACTCTTCCCAGATCTCCGGACGGAGGCCGTTGCCGACGATCAACTTGACCGAGTTGTCGCGATCGGAACTCTTCTTCGGCTGCGTCAGCAGGTAACGGCACAGCTCGCCGATGTAGGTGAAGGCCGTGGCCTTGTTGACCCGGATGTCGTCCCAGAAATTGCTCACCGAGAACTGCTTGCCGATGGCCATGGTGGCTCCGCCGGCGAGCACCGAGGACAGCGTCACAGTCAGTGCATTGTTGTGGTACAGCGGCAGGCAGCAGTAGATGACGTCGTTGCTGCGCAACCGGACACCCATGTTGCCCAGACCGGACATCGACTTGAGCCAGCGGAAATGGCTCATCAGGCTGGCCTTCGGCATGCCGGTGGTGCCCGAGGTGAAGATGTAGAACGCCTTCTCCTTGGCCTGGATCTCCGCGGTGACCTTCGGGTTGGCCGTGGACGCCGTTGCGGCCAGCTCGGCCAGCTTCTTCAGTGGCAGCACCGCTCCCACCTTCGGCTCCGCGTCGAGCGAATCGAGAGCTTCCTGCGCGTTCTCGTCCAGTACCAGGACCTTCGCGTCGAGAATCCCGAGGCTGTGCTCGAGCACGTCGCCGCGCTGGTTGTAGTTCAGCATGCCTGCGGTGGCACCGAGCTTGACGGCAGCGAGCGCGGCGAACAGCGCCTCCGGACGGTTCTTGCTCAGCACGCCGACGACGTCACCGCGCTGTACACCGTGGTCGGCAAACACTGCGGCATATTGGTTGACCAGCTCGTTGGCGTCCTTGTACGAGGTCGATTCACCCTCGAACCGCACGAACGGGCGGCTGCTGTTCTTGGCAGCGGCCTCCTGAAAGATCAGGCCGATCGACACCTTGTGATCGGGCTTGCGGGTGAATCCCGCCAGACCCTTGAGCAGGCTCGGCACCTCCGTCACCATTTTCGGCAACGCGACCGCGAGGTCGGTCACTCCAATTTTCTGACGGGCATCGACAGCCATGAACTCCCCTTCGAAGACAGTGTGAGATTTCTTACCCTACTTGAGAGTAACAACTTTGAGGAGCTCACTCCGCGGGCACGGTTCGTGACCTGTCACAACGTTGCGCACGCATCCAGTGCCGAATCGACCGTCGTCGTCCTGACCAGTGCGTCGAGTGCTCGCTGTTGCACGAATCCGGTCGACCGGAGACCGTCGATCCACTGCATCATCCCGTCGAAATGGCCGAACGGATCGAGCATCACCATCGGCTTGCTGTGCATGCCCAGGTAGCCCGCAGTCCACGTCTCGAACAGTTCCTCGAGCGTTCCGATACCGCCGGGCAGCGTGATGAACGCGTCGGCGCGATCCTCCATGATCTTCTTGCGCTCGCGCATCGTGTCGGTGACGATCAGCTCATCGGCATCGACGTCGGCGACCTCGCGGTGCACGAGCGCCTTCGGGATGACGCCGACGGTGTTCCCGCCTGCCGCTCGCGTCGCCGCGGCCACCGCGCCCATCATCGAGACGTTGCCACCGCCCGAGACGAGTTGCCAGCCACGTCGGCCGATCTCGGTTCCGACGTCACGAGCGAGTTCGATGAACGAGGAGTCGACGGGACCCGACGCGCAGTAGACGCAGACACTGAGCGTGTGTCCCCCAGTTGCTGGGTTGCTCACTGCTGGGTTGCTCGCTGCTGGATTGTTCACTGCTGGGCCTCGCGGACGATGCGGACGGCCTCGTCGACGCTGTCGGTGCAGTGGATGAGATCGAGGTCCTTCTCGGACACCTTGCCTTCTTTCACGAGAGTCGTCTTGATCCAATCGAGCAGTCCCGACCAGAAGTCTTTGCCCAACAACACGATCGGGAACTTCGTGACCTTGGCGGTCTGCACCAGGGTCAGCGCCTCGAACAGTTCGTCGAGGGTACCGAAGCCGCCGGGTAGGCATACGAACGCCTGGGAGTACTTGACGAACATGGTCTTGCGAACGAAGAAGTATCGAAAGTTGACGCCCAGATCGACCCACTCGTTGAGTCCTTGCTCGAACGGCAATTCGATGCCCAATCCGATCGAGTATCCGTCGGCCTCGCTCGCACCGCGGTTGGCACCTTCCATCACGCCCGGCCCGCCACCGGTGATGACGGCAAAGCCCTCACCGGCGAGAGCGGCCCCGAGCTGCCGGGCTCGGGCGTACTCGGGATGGTCGACGGGGGTGCGGGCCGAACCGAATACCGTCACAGCTTTCGGTACCTCGGCGAGAGCGCCGAATCCCTCGACGAACTCACTTTGGATGCGCAACACCCGCCAGGTATCGGAGTGAATCCAGTTACCTGATCCTCGCTCGTCGAGCAGGCGTTGATCCGACGTGGACGTCTCGGTGTTTCGGCCACGCCGGAGTACTACGGATCCCTTGTGCTTGGCCGGCTTCTCGGTGCCGTGTTCCTCGAAACTGCTTGGGCCCTCGACGCTGTTCATGGCGTCCAGGCTATCCGGCAGAGAGGTAGCTCCGGAGAACCTGTGTGACGTGGCTGATCTGCTCGACGGGGACGCGTTCGTCCCGCTTGTGGGCGAGGTTGGGATCGCCGGGCCCGTAATTGACCGCCGGGATGCCGAGTGCCGAGAACCGAGACACGTCGGTCCAGCCGTATTTCGCCCGAAACTGCCCGCCCGCGGCCTCGATCAGCGCAGCCGCCGCGGGCTGGTTCAGACCGGGGAGGGCACCTGGTGACGAGTCGGTGACCTCGAAGCCGAGATCGAGCCCATCGACCACCTCACGAACGTGCTCGACGGCTTCAGTGACACTGCGATCCGGTGCGAACCGGAAATTCACGTCCAGTTCGGCGGCGTCGGGAACGACATTTCCCGCAACCCCACCGGAGATCCGAACTGCTTGCAACCCTTCGCGATACACGCAGCCGTCGATGTCGACGGTGCGAGCTCGATAGGCAGCGAGCCGGTTGAGTACGGCACCGAATTTGTGAATTGCGTTGTCTCCCAGCCAGGAACGGGCACTGTGCGCCCGCGTTCCCGACGCCGTCAGCCGGACCCGCAGCGTCCCTTGACACCCGGCCTCGATGAAACCGCCGGACGGTTCACCGAGAATGGCGACGTCGGCTTCGAGCCACTCCGGCAGTTCTCGCTCGATGCGGCCGAGTCCGTTTCGCGAGGCCGCGATCTCTTCGCAGTCGTAGAACACCAGAGTCAGGTCGTGCGCGGGGTTGTCGATGGTTGCCGCGAGATGCAGGAAGACGGCGTCCCCCGACTTCATGTCGACGGTTCCGCACCCGTGCAGGATGTCGCCCTCGGCACTGTCGTGTTCCCGCCTCGACGGCACGTTGTCGGCGATCGGCACCGTGTCGAGATGGCCGGCCAGCATCACCCGCGATCCGAGTCCGCGGTTGGTTCTGGCCAGAACGGCGTTGCCGCTCCGAATGATCTCGAAGCCTGTGGTCTGCTCGCGGAGCGCCTGCTCCACCTCGTCGGCGATGCGCGATTCGTCCTCACTCACACTGGGGATGTCCACCAGCGCAGCAGTGAGATCTATCGGGTCGGCATGAAGTTCGAGCGTCACGCCGACAACCCTAGGCTTTGGGTCCCGGAATCTCGCGGACCACGCCGTCGAAGCCTGCACCGAACAATCGTCCGCTCGAAAAACCCTGTTCGGAGCGACCGTAAGCGACAACGCTCGTCAACCGGGTACCGGTGCCGATCACGCAGGTGGCCCCCGGCGCATCGATGCGGACGACGGATCCGCCGGCATTGAGCGGCACCACGGGGCGTCCGGCGGAATCGAGAGTCAGGCCGTCCGGCGCTGCGAAGGAGCCCAGTCCCGACAGGTCGAGCAGGCTCTCCGGTGCCGACGGGTTGGCGATCGGAATTCGGCTGACCCCTGGGTTCACGAATGTTCGCGAGACGTACAGATACTGATCAGCGGCGTCGAGGACAGCGCCGTTGGCGCTCGGAAAGCGAGCCCAGTCCGGGTCGACGGAACCGTCGGGACCGATCCGACCGATGAGCGAGCCGAAGTCGTTGGTGGCGTACACAGTTCCGTCTGCAGCGACAGCGAGTCCGTTGGCAGCACTCAGGCCGGTCGCAAACGGGGTGACGGCAAGCGTGTTCACGTCGAGTCGAACTATGCCGGCCGCCTTGACGAGGTCGCCGACGAAGACGCGAGGGTCGGCCCCGTAGCCAACCAGGAGTGTGCCGTCGGGCATCCAGGCCAGAGCTCCGCCGCCGCCGCTCGGAACCTTCGCGATGGGGTACGCGGCCCGGCCCGGCGCATCGATGCGGTACACCCGGCCGGAGACGATGTCGGTGACGTAGGCGCGGCCCGACGCGTCGACGGCCAGGCCTTCGAGAGCTGCCCCGGGAATTCTCGTGACCACGGCCGACGAACCGCCGGCTCCGGCGCAGTTGGGATCGGCGGCAGCGGTGCCCGAACCGACAACGGCGCTGCTCACGGCGATCAGCGCCGCAGCGATCACTGTTACTGCCGAACGCGTGCGTGTGGACTTGCTCGAACTCATGACGCCCCCCAGACTCGGCGACCCCCTGTCAGCCGATGGGCATGTCTACCACGCGCCTGCGACAACCAAACCCAGGGCGACTCCGAGGACGATCGTCGTGGCCAGCGTCGTCACCAATCCGGTGAAAGAGACGCCGTCCGCCACCACCGCGGCGGCTCCACGGCTGCGCGAGCCGATGCGGGTGGTCATCGGAGAAACTCTGTCAGCTCCCCCGCCCTCTACCCGTCCACCCGCATCCCGATGCGATCACACTCGACAGTCGAATCGGTAACGAACCGACGCGGCATCAGGATCGGATTCCGGAAACCAGTCCGCGTACCCGCGATGACGGGTGAACCCGCGCACGAAACCCACCGCGTATTCTTCCTGCCGTGAGCGCACAGGGAGCATCAGCAGTAGGTATTGCCAACATCACGACGTCGGGTGTCGTTCTCGACACCTGGTTTCCGAGCCCCGAGCTCGGGTCGGGCTTCGAGACCGGCACCACTCGACTCGAGGGATCCGACATCCCGGAGGAGTTCTCTTCTCTCGTCGGACCGGACGACGCGCGCGGTGTCGAGGTCGTTGCGGTTCGCACCAGCATCGCCTCCCTCGACGACGCCCCGATCGACGCGCACGATGCGTATCTGCGACTGCATCTGCTCTCGCACCGGCTGGTTCAGCCGCACGGGCAGAACCTCGACGGAGTGTTCGGCCTGCTCGCCAACGTCGTCTGGACCAACTTCGGCCCCGCAGCGGTCGACGGCTTCGAGACGGTGCGCGCGAAGCTCCGCGCCCGCGGGCACGTGACGGTGTACGGCGTCGACAAGTTCCCGCGTCTGGTCGACTACGTCGTTCCCACCGGAGTTCGCATCGCCGATGCCGACCGTGTGCGCCTCGGTGCTCATCTGGCCAGCGGTACGACCGTCATGCAGGAGGGCTTCGTCAACTTCAATGCCGGGACGCTCGGCAACTCGATGGTCGAGGGGCGCATCTCCGCCGGAGTCATCGTGGGCGACGGTTCCGACGTCGGCGGCGGCGCGTCGATCATGGGCACACTCTCCGGCGGCGGCAAGAACGTCATCTCCGTCGGGAAGAGCTGCCTACTCGGTGCCAACTCCGGACTCGGTATCTCTCTCGGTGACGATTGCGTCGTCGAGGCGGGCCTGTACATCACCGCCGGCACGAAGGTCAGCGGACCGGACGGAACTGTGGTGAAGGCGGCGACGCTGACCGGAAAGTCCAACCTGCTGTTCCGCCGCAACTCGCTCTCGGGCGCGGTCGAGGTGGTGCCGTGGAAGGGCACAGGAGTCGAACTCAACGCAGTGTTGCACGCCAACGACTGAGAGCTGCGTTCTCGAATTAGCTTTACAGCCAACCTCTTCCAGCCCCGCACCGTGTTCTCGGTGCGGGGCTGGATTGTTTGTATGGGCTTACGCGATGTGGGGCCCGGCTCGGGCGTGGGATTGTCTGGGTTCTCGGTACGGGTCGACGGTGGCTGGTGGGACGAACCAGGGGTGGTTGTCTGCGGCGATGAACACTTCCCAGTCACTGTGGTGGATGAGTCGGTGGTGGAATCCGCACAATAGGACGAGATTGTTCATGTCGGTGGGTCCGCCGTCGGTCCAGTGCCAGATGTGGTGACCTTCGGTCCACGCTGCGGGTTTTCCGCAGCCGGGGAAGGCGCAGCCGTGATCGCGGGCGGTGAGGGCGCGTTTCTGTTTCGCGGTGACGGTGCGGGCGGTGCGGGCCAGGTTGATCGGGGAGCCGTTCTCGTCCATGACGATGGCGGTGAGAAGACAGTCGCAGGCGAGTTGCCGGGACGTGTTGCGGGTGAGTGGTCCCATCCAGGGCAGCCACCCGACGGTGGTGCCGTCACCGAACAGGTCCCGATATGCGCCACGATCGGAGGCCGGTCCACTGTCACAACCATCGGCATCATCGCCGCGGGTGCTGCTGCTCGCGCTATCGGATCTGGTTGCCGTACCTGTGTTTTCGTCACTACCGCTGCCGCTGCCGCTGCCACTTTCACGGTCACCGGAGCCTGCGCCTGCTGCAGTGCTGCGGAGGTTGGTGAGGTCGCGGAGGGTGATGTGCAGGTTGACGTGCGGTTTTTCGCCGCCTTCGGTGGGTCGGTTGCTGGAGGCGAGGTAGCGGTCGAGGATGTGTCCGAACGCCTCGGCGCGGCGTAGGGCGGGGCTGCGTTCGTCTGGGGTGCCGTCGGCGGCGGGTCGGGGTTCGGTCAACGGCGAGAGTGCGGCGAGCAGTTTCTCACCGGTGATCGCATCGAAGTCACCTTTGAGCGCCAGCCGCCCGTTCAGGGTTTTCGAGGCGAAGAGTTCGTTGCGGTCGGTGTCTTCGGGTGGTGGTTTGTTGCCACCGTAGGTGTCTTTCAGTTTGGTGATGGCTTCGCGGATGCGGTCGGTGCGTGCGCCGGGTCCGGTGGCGGCGGTGATCATCGCCTTCCGAGCGATATCGCTACCCTCTTGCGGAAGGTTCTTCGGTGGTGTTTCGGCGAAGTCGAGGATCAGAGCGGCATGGTCGACGGACATGACGCCGGTGTTGACCGCGTCGGCGATGTCGGGGAAGTTCTTCAGTCCGCGGGCGAGGGCGACGATCTTGGTGGCTTTGCTGGGGGTGAGCAGGGTGGTGGAGGTCAGCCAGCCGGCGGGTCCGGGGAAGCCGAGTTTCTCGCGGGAGACGCGGGTGTCGATTTCGGCGACGAGGGCGATACGTCGGGCTTCGAGCAATTGGATTCGGTGGGAGAGATCAGCAGCGTCGGAGAGGAGTTCGCTTTCGCTCAGTTGCCAGATCTCCGTTGCCATGGACCAAGTGTATCGAACATGTGTTCGACTGGCAATGATAGTCGAATCGAAAACTATTGCCGTGCTTCACTATTCACGAAACGGAACCTGTCGGTAGCTCGTGGTAAAGGTCAACTCATCCGTCACACATCACGATTCATGGTCTGCGATCACGGTTCCTTGGTGATAGAGGATTCTCCAGTCACCGTCCCGTCGCTGCCACAACGTTGTTCTGCGGGTATACCTGCCGTCGAGCCGCAGCGTGTAGGTCAGCAGGTAGGTCGCCGGGGCAATTTCCCGGAGCTCGAATCCGCTGGTCTCCCAATCACCGTCGAGCCGACCGCTCGGGTCGGACGAGTATCGATCTTCGAGGACCGACCAAACGTGTTCGCGACTGTAGAGCCGACCCGAAGCTCCGATCTCCCAAAAACTTGGATCGGTGAGGCACTCGAAGTCTTCCCGCGTGGTGCCGTACTCGCGGCGATGGAAGATCGGTTCTCGCCGTTCGAGTTCCGCGAGTATCTCATCCAGCTCGGCCACTGAGCGGCCATCGGGCCCGCGCAGAGAATCTGCCATGGCGTCGGCCCCAGCGTCAGCCGATGGTTCCCAGCGACGCCAGAGTTTTGACGACAGCTCTCGCCGCCTCGGCACCTTTGGTTTCGAGATGCGCTGTGAAGAAGGCATTGTGGTCGGCGTGCTCGTGGAAATGGTGGGGAGTGAGCACCACCGAGAACACGGGGACGTCGGTATCCAGCTGCACCCGCATGAGACCGTCGATGACCGCCGTCTCGACGAAGTCGTGTCGATAGATTCCGCCGTCCACCACCAGTGCGGCGGCAACGATCGCCGAGTACTTCCCGGTCTTGGCCAGCCGCTGCGCATGCAGCGGGATCTCGAATGCTCCCGGGACCTCGAAGACGTCGATGGACGTCCCGGCCTGGCCGAGCCGCTCGAGTTCTGCTGCGAAACCCACTCGCGCGCGGTCGACGATGTCCAGGTGCCAGCTGGCGTGAACGAAGGCAATGGATCCGGCGAGTGGAGTCGTCATGGGTGCGATGCTAGCGGTATCGCTCGTCGAGCAAGTCGAGTGTTCCGCCATCGGATTCACCGTCGAAATACTTTTGCAACACTTCACCGAAAACGGACGTGCCCTTGGTAGCTTCGGCGAAAAGGGTCATGGACGAGTGCAGTTTCAGATTGTCCGGATAACCGAAGATCTCGTCGACCGTCCGGCCCTCGATTCCAACGGTCAGCCGAGCTGCCTTGCTCAGGCGCGGCCCCAGCACCTCGTGAGACAAGTACAGTTCCGCCTCGGTCAGATCGGCGATGCCGAAGTGCTGAGCAGTTGCACTGCGGCCCAGCCCCGCCAACTGCGGGAACACGAACCACATCCAGTGCGTCTGCTTGCGTCCCGCCTTCAGTTCCTTCGTCACTGCATTCCAGACGGGGTCCTGGGCGTCGACGAAGCGTTGCAGGTCGTATTCGGTCATGCCGTTCAACTTAGGTGAACCCGCGCATCAGGGTGTCGACGGTTGCGTCCAGTAGATCCTCGACCGGGACGCCGTCGAGGAGATCACCGGTGGCGAGCACCGCGAGGCCGTGCACACTCGCGAACGCCACCCGAGCGAGTATCTCGGTGGGTGCCTCGGTGATCATGCCGGCGCCAATGGCGTCCTTCAACAACGCCTCGGTTGCCGTCATACTCTGGCCCGCAGCAGCTTTCAGGTCGTCGCTGGCATCGGGGTGATGTTTGGTGCTGTACATGACATCCAGCAGTTCAGGATGCTCGACGGCGAATCCGAGATACGCACGGGCGACGCCACGAAACCGCGACATCAGCTCACCGGGACCCGTCGCGGCGGCGGCCATCCGGCGATTCATCTCCTGAAAACCGTGCAGGGCCAGCGCATCCAGCAATGCCTGCTTGTCTCGGAAGTGACGAGCCGGGGCGGCGTGACTGACTCCGACATCTCTGGCCAACTGCCGCAGCGAGAGCGCGTCGACGCCACCCTGCGCAATGCTCCGTTCGGCCGCGTCGAGCAGTACCGCCCGCAAGTCACCATGGTGATAGCGCCGCGTTGCCATGCACTCACCCTAAGCGATGTTGGCATTGACAACAATGCTGACACTGCCTACATTTGCGCTCATGACTTCCACAGTGCTCATCACCGGCGCAAGCTCAGGCCTCGGCGAGGAATTCGCCACCCGATTCGCCGCACGCGGCGAGAACGTCGTCCTCGTGGCACGACGGGCCGATCGACTCGAGGCTCTCGCTCGCCACATCGAGGCCGACCACGGCGTCACTGCCACCGTCGTGGCGATGGACCTGGGCGTACCCGGAGTCGGTGCAGCACTGCGAACCACGTTGACCGAGAAAGGGATAACTCCCACTTCTCTGGTCAACAACGCCGGCTTCGGAACACACGGCCGGTTCGCCGACGAGGATCCGGAGCGCGTAGCCGCAGAAATCGCCCTCAACGTCAGTGCGCTGGTCGACCTCACTCACGCATTCCTGCCGAACCTGACCGGTGCGCTGATCAACGTGGCGAGTACCGCTGCGTATCAACCGACGCCCAACATGGCCGTGTACGGGGCGACCAAAGCGTTCGTCTTGAACTTCACCGAAGCTCTGGCATTCGAGTACCGCACCTCGTCGCTGAAAGTCCTCGCGCTCTCCCCCGGTCCGACGCGCACCGAGTTCTTCGACGTCGTGGGATCGAAAGACGCCGCGGTGGGCAACTTTCAGACGTCCGAGCAGGTTGTCTCGACGGCGTTGCGCGCGTTGGATTCTCGTCGCACTCCGGCCAGTGTCGTGTCCGGTCTGTCCAACAAGATCAGCGCGGGCAGCGTGCGCCTCGCCCCGCGCGGTCTGGCAACAGTGATCAGCGGTCGCCTGCTGAAAGCGTGAGGCCGACGAGGATGCGCTCGAATGCCGCTCGCTCGGAAGCCGGGATCGCGTCGAGCAGATGCCGTCTGACCGCCTTGGCGTGAACGGGCCGAGCGCGCACGACGGCATCGCGTCCCGCGGTGGTGAGAAATACCTCCACTCCCCCGTCGACCTGACGTCGAGCGATGAGTCCGCGGTCGGCCATTCGGGTCAGATGGTGCGACAGCCGGCTGCGATGCCACTCGAGCAACGCGGCCAAGGCGAGGACGGCGCATGGGTGGGCACGCCGTCGATGGCGTATTCGAGCTCGAAGACCGCTCTGAACGCCCTCACTGTTCACTACGCCCGAGACCTTGCCGATACCCCGATCAAGGTCAACGGAGCAGCCCCCGGGCACGTCGCCACCGACTTCAACGGATTCCGCGGAACACGATCGCCGGACGAGGGTGCGGCCGTCGCGATTCGCCTCGCCGCCCTCGACGCCGATGGACCCACCGGACTGGTGTTCGAGGACAACGCCGTCCTGACGTGGTGAGGCGTGCGGCGCGCCTACCCCCGTGTACGACGCGAATCGATCACTCCCGTATCGAATCCGGCCAGATGCAATCCACCGTGGAATCGCGCGTGTTCGATCTTGAGGCAACGGTCCATGACAACGTTCAATCCGGATGCTTCGGCGTCGTGGGCCACCTGCTCGTGCCACAGCCCCAGCTGCAGCCAGATCGTCTTCGCCTGCACTGCAATGGTTTCGGTGAGAACCGCAGGAAGGTCGTCGTACTTGCGGAAGACGTCGACCAGATCCGGCGGCTTCGGCAGGTCTGCGAGCGTCGGATAAACCGTTGTTCCTTCGATCTCGGTGATCGTCGGATTGACGAGAAAGATCTCGTAGTTGCTCGTCGACGACAGATATCGGTTGACGAAATAGGATGCCCGCGAGGGATTCTTGGACGCACCGACGATTGCTACCGTCCTGGTTTCCCGCAGAATGCGCTGGCGCTCTTGGGCGGACGGGCCCTGCCAGGTGCGTTCGGTCACGAGCGTGCCTTTCCGGTTGCCAGCTTCAGGGCCTGATCCAGATCCCAGAGAATGTCCTCGACGTCTTCGAGTCCGACGCTGATGCGGATCAATTCCGGGCCGACACCCGCTCCGCGAAGTTGATCGTCGGTCAGCTGCCGGTGGGTGGTGCTGGCCGGGTGAATCACGAGCGTACGCACGTCGCCGATGTTGGCGACATGGCTGGCAACTCGGACACTTTCGACGAACGTCTGCCCAGCGTCGCGACCCCCGTCGATTCCGAAGGCGAACACCGCACCGGGTCCGGCGGGCAGATATTTCAAGGCGCGGTCGTGATGCGAATGACTCTCCAGCCCAGCCCATCTCACGTAGTCGATGCGCGGATCCTGTTCCAGCCACTCGGCGACCGCTCGGGCATTGGCAACATGTGCGTCCATACGCTGCGGCAACGTCTCGACACCCTGGATCAGGGTGAAGGCCGACTGTGGTGCCAACGCACCACCGATGTCGCGCAGTTGCTCGCTGCGCAGCTTGGTCAGAAAGCCGTACTCGCCGAAGTTTCCCCACCACGACAGGCCCCCGTACGAGGCCACCGGCTCGGTCATCTGCGGGAATTTGCCAGAGCCCCAGTCGAATCGACCGGATTCGACCACCACTCCACCCAGCGTCGAACCGTGCCCACCGAGAAACTTCGTCGCCGAGTGGATCACGATGTCGGCACCGAACTCGATGGGCCGGCTCAGCCACGGGGTCGCCATCGTCGCGTCGATCACCAACGGAATTCCGTGCTCGTGCGCAACGGCCGCGAGACCGTCGAGGTCGGCGATCTCCCCCGACGGGTTCCCGATGATCTCGGCGTACATGAGTTTGGTCGAATCCGTGACCGCAGCAGCGTAATCCGCCGGATCGGTGCCCGGAACGAACGTGGTCTCGACACCGAACCGGCGGAGTGTGACGTCGAGTTGGGTCACCGTGCCGCCGTAGAGACCAGCCGCCGCGACGATGTGGTCCCCGGTGCCCGCGAGAGCAGCGAACACCGCGAACTCGGCCGACAACCCACTGGCGAACGCGACCGCTCCGATGCCGCCTTCGAGGCTCGCGATGCGCTCCTCGAAGGCGGCGACGGTCGGATTGCCGATACGGCTGTAGACGTTGCCGTACTTCTGCAGAGCGAACAGATCGCCTGCGTCAGAGGAATTCTCGAACACGTAGCTCGCCGTCTGATAGATCGGCACAGCACGCGAACCGGTGGAAGGATCAGGCCTTGCTCCGGCGTGAATTGCTCTGGTACGTAGGCCGAATGTCCGTTCGCTCATGACCTCAGGCCGTTTCGAGAACGGTGTGGATCGGGGTGGGATTGCGCGTCAGATCCAGCACGGGGCAGTGATCGTCGACGGCCTGTTGCAGCTCCTCGTACCGTTCCCGCGTCTCCGGCCCCGTGACCGTGACGACAACACGCACCTCACCGAACCCCGGGCGCACCGCGTCGTCGAACCCGAAGAATCCGCGCACGTCGAGATCTCCCTCGGCCTTTGCGCTGATGTCGTCGACGACGATGCCCAGCTTCTCGGCCCAGACACGATAGGTGACCACCTGGCAGGACAGCAGCGACGCGAGGTAGTACTCCACGGGATTGGCGGCCTTGTTCTCCCCGCCGAGGGCCGGCGGCTCGTCCACCTCGACGCTGTATTTGCCGAGTGTGACGGTGCTGGCGACGGCGTCGTGTGCGGTGGCCGAACCACGAAAGACGACCTGGGCGTTCTTCGCGTCGGCCTGTACGGCGTCATCGGTGGCAGCGATGACGCCGCCGAGATGAGAGACGGATGTGGTCATGAGAATTCCTGTTCGATTCGAGGGTTGCCGGAACTACCCGAGGAGCGCAAAAGCCCGTCGGGAATGGGTTCGATCGACTGTTACGAACAGGAGGAGGTGCAGACGAGACCGAAGTCGATGGTGCGACGACGAACGAGCCTTCTGGCTGCGTCGGTCACATGTGTCTCGGTCACGAAGCCGACAATAGCCTAGGAACGTCTCGCCTACGAGAACTGGTCCGCGCCGACGTCGGTCTCGTCGTCGGTGATGGCCGCGACGATGCGCGCTGCCACCGACTCCGGGGTCAGCCCCTGTGGCAGTTTCGGTGCCTGCCCGGCGATCGGCCTAGTGGCCAAGCCGGTCTCGGTGTGCGGTGGCCGCACATCGACGATCCTGATCTTCGACTTACGGGCTTCTGTGCGAACACTTTTCAGCAGCGCACTCACCGCGGCCTTGCTCGCAGAGTAGGCACCCATATTCGGCATCGGCTTGTCGGCCACCACCGCACTGATGTTGAGGACGAAGCCGCCCTGATCGAGTGTGGTCAACGCTTCGCGCATGATGCGCAGCGGCGCGAGGTAGTTGAGCAGCAGCAGTTCGTCGACGGTGTCGTCGTCCACTTCGGTCACCGGCCCGAACGCCACGACACCGGCGGCGATCACGATCCCGTCCAGACCGCCGTGGTGTTCGACGGCCTCTGCGATCACCGAGCGAGCCGAATCCGGAAGCGTCAGATCGGCATTCACCACGTGATGATCCGAGGACTCGAGGCTGCGACCGCTGACGGTCAACCGCGCACCGGCTTCTGCGAGCTGGTCGACTATCGGGGACCCCAGCCCACCACTGGCACCGAATACGAGAATGCGTGCGCCGTCGAGAGAGGTCATACCACGAACTTAATCGCCGCCTCGTACCCCGCGCTGACGTTGAGCCATTTTGGGTCATTCCGCAGGCTCCACTCCCGCGACGACTAGCTCAACAACTTCTTCTGTACCTTGCCCATCGCATTGCGCGGCAGCGAGTCGACCACGCGAATCTCGCGGGGCCGCTTGTGAATCGACAGCTCGGTGGCCACCAGATCGATGAGCACCCTATCCTCGACATCGGTACCCACGACGAAGGCCACGATGCGCTGGCCCAGGTCGTCGTCCGGCAAGCCGACGACAGCGACCTCGTCCACGCTCGGATGCCCCAGCAGCACCGTCTCGATCTCCCCCGCGCCGACGCGATAGCCACCGGATTTGATCAGGTCCGTCGACGCGCGCCCGACGATGCGATGAAAGCCGTCCGGCTCGATCAGAGCGACATCTCCGGTGTCGAACCAGCCGTCCTCGGTGAAGGTCTTCGCTGTCGCCTCCGGGTTGTTCAGGTAGCCGTCGAACAGCATGGGGCAACGGATCTGCAGTGCTCCGATCGATTCACCGTCGTGGGGCAGGATTTCGCCCTGCTCGCCGCGCAGTCGGGTTTCGACGCCTGCGACCGGTAGTCCCACCGAGCCCGGGCGACGCTCACCGTCGGCGCGGGTGCTGATGGTGATGAGGGTTTCGCTCATGCCGTACCGCTCGATCGGGGCCTGGCCGGTGAGCTCGCGCAGCTTCTCGAACACCGGTACCGGAAGCGGCGCACTGCCGGAGACCAGCAACCGGGCGTCCGCGAGAGCTCGGGCGGACGTCTCGTCGGCGGCGACCCGCGACCACACCGTCGGCACCCCGAAGTAGAGGGAACCACGCGCTTCCGCGTAGAGCTCCGGAGTCGGCTTACCGGTGTGAATCAGTGGGCTGCCGACCCGCAGCGGACCGAGGACCCCGAGGATGAGACCGTGCACATGGAACAGCGGAAGCCCGTGCACCACAGTGTCTTTCCACGTCCAGCTCCACGCATCGGCCAACGCGTCGAGGCCGGCCGCGATGGCGCTGCGAGAGATCAGGACGCCCTTCGGCGGGCCGGTGGTACCGGAGGTGTAGAGCACGAACGCAACGGAAGACGGCTGCGGTTCGGCGTAGCTGTGCCACGACCGCGCGTGCTGACGCACCGGTAGAACCTCGAGCCCGGCGGTATCGGGCGGAGCTTCGCCGAGCCACGCCTGCGCACCCGAGTCTCGGAGAATGTGCTCGCGTTCGGCCACGCCCGCGTCCGGCGGTACCGGGACCACGGTGACTCCGGCGATCAGGGCACCGACGACCGCGAGCACCGTCTTGACCGACGGCGTTGCGTAGATCGCGAGCCGATCTGCCCGCGCGATGCGTTCGGCAACCGAGGTCGCAGCACCCAGGATGTCGGCGCGAGAAAGCGAGACTCCGTCGATGGTGATGGCGTCGGGAATATCGTCTCCCCGCGCAACGGCGAGTGGGTTCAGTGAACGAAGCAGCACATGGCTACCGTACATACATGGACGTGGACGGAATCGACACCGGCGATTACGCCGAGTACATGACGGTCGCCGCCGGTGACCTGCAGGCGGGCGTCTATCTGATCGGAACCGACGCCGAGCAGGACACCGATTCCGAGGACGAACTCGACCTGGATCTCGAAGACGAGGATTCGGACGACGACGCCATCGACATCGCGCACGTCACCGACGGTGCGCCGAGGCTGGTCTACTCGGTCCAATCGGACGATTTCTGGACGCGGGTGGAACTGGCCGATCTGCGAGCCACTCAGCTCTACGAGGAAGCCCACGCACGCAATCCCGAGGTCAACACCGAGCCGAAGCGCTTCACCACCGTCGAAGCGTTCGGCAGCAATGAACTGGTCTACATCCTGCGCATCAGACGCGGCGGCTGGGACGTGGGCGAGCCCGACCTCGATTGACCGCTGTCGCCGCTAGGCCGAGGACGCGACGGTTCCGACGCCGAGGGCGACCAGGAATCCGGCACTGATGCGGTCCAGCCAGTCGGTCACCGCGGGCTTGCGCAGCAACGCGACCGCGCGTGAGGCGACGACGGAGAACACTCCCATCACCAGGGCTGCCACCACCACCTCGACCAGACCGAGCGTCATTGCACCGGTGAACGTGACCACGGTGAGGAACTGCGGCACCACGGCCAGGTAGAACAGTCCGACCTTGGGATTGAGCGCGCACGAGAGAACTCCGGCACCGAACGCCGACCATGCGGCCGCCGCGACCGGCACCAGCGGCTCACCGGCCACCTTGTTCTTTCGGCGTGCCCGAAACGCCTTCACGCCCAGGTACAGCAGATACAGCCCGCCGAGGATCTTGACCACGCGATACGCCGTCGCCGACTGCTCGACGATCGCCGCCAGCCCAACGGCTACCAGCACGGCCCAGAACAGTCCGCCGATCGCGACGCCCATCGCCGCGGCTATCCCGGGCTTGAGGCCGCCGATGCTGTACCGCAGCACCAGAAACGAATCGGGCCCGGGCAGGATCGCCAACAGAAAACACACGCCGGCGAAACTGAGCAGCAGGGTGAGGGTCATGCGTACATGAGAACACCCAGGCGGAGCCGGAGCCAACTGACTCGAGTGTCCACAATTTGGGTCGAGAAACGGGATCCCGTGCGCCGAACCGAATTGTGGACGCTCAGCGCGCTGGAGAAACCCGACTACCCGCGCAAGCGAGTAGCCGCAGCCTCGATGCGCTCGTCCGTAGCCGTCAGTGCGATACGCACGTGCTGTCCGCCGCCCGGCCCGTAGAACTCTCCCGGAGCGGCGAGGATGCCGCGTTCGGCGAGCCAGTCGACGGTGTCGCGGCACGGTTCGCCCCGAGTGGCCCACAGGTAGAGCCCGGCCTCGGAATGATCGACGGCGAATCCTGCTGCTTCGACGGCAGCTTTGAGCACCGTTCGCCGGGCGCGGTATCGCTCGCGTTGAATGCTCTCGTGCTCGTCGTCGGCCAGTGCTGCGGTCGTGGCAGCCTGGATCGGCAGCGGCACCATCATGCCGGCGTGCTTGCGCACCTCGAGCAACTCGGCCACGAGGGACGCGTCGCCGGTGACGAAGCCGGCGCGATAACTCGCCAGGTTCGAGGTCTTCGAGAGTGAGTGCACGGCAAGCAGATTGGTATGATCGCCGTCGCACACGCGAGGATCCAACACGGACACGGCGTCAGCATCCCAGGTCAGTCCCAGATAGCACTCGTCGGAGACGACAATGGCGTCGCGCTCGCGGGCCCAGTCGACGACCTTGCGCAGGTGATCGACACCGAGCACCTTGCCCGTCGGGTTGGACGGAGAGTTGACGAAGACCAACGACGCCCGCTCCGGCCCGAGCCGCGACAGGCCGTCTGCCCGCAAAATACGAGCGCCGGCCAGCAGAGCACCCACTTCGTAAGTGGGATAGGCCAATTCGGGGATGACGACCAGGTCGTCGGCACCCAGACCCAACAGAGTCGGCAACCAGGCGATCATTTCCTTGGTGCCGATGGCCGGCAGCACCGCGTCGAGCCCGATGCCGGTGATCGAGTAGCGGCGCTCGAGCGCAGCCACCGCGGCCTCCCGCAGCGCAACGGTACCGACGGTCGTCGGGTATCCGGGTTCGCCCGCAACCGAATTCAGTGCGGTGCGGATGACCTCGGCAACCGGATCGACCGGCGTACCGACCGACAGGTTGACGATGCCGTCCGGGTGCGCCGACGCCTTCTCCTTGGCAGCGGTCAACGAGTCCCAGGGAAAATCGGGCAGCGTCGCTGCCACCGCTCTACGTGCCAAGGCGTCAGTTCTCGCCCATGGGAGGCAGAGCCTTGATGAACGGCGGGTCGTAGTCGGTCTTGCCGAGCTTCGCGGCACCGCCGGGAGATCCCAGGTCGTCGAAGAAGTCGACATTGGCACCGACGTAGGCGCTCCACTGCTCGGGAACGTCGTCCTCGTAGAAAATGGCCTCGACGGGGCACACGGGCTCGCAGGCCCCGCAGTCGACGCATTCGTCGGGGTGGATGTACAGCATTCGGTTACCCTCGTAGATGCAATCCACCGGGCACTCTTCGATGCACGCTTTGTCCAGTACATCTACGCACGGTTCTGCAATCGAGTAGGTCACTGCTGCTCTCCCCTCCTGTATCGATCGTGGGCGCTCGCGCGCCCTGAGCATCCTAGTATCGCCGTCCGAACATGGGGCAAATCGACCAGGGTGGCCTCACCTGCCCCGAACGGCTATCGCCGCAGCTGCTTCGCGGGCACGTCTGCACCGAGTGCGGACGCCTTCTTGTGCGCCGCGAGCCACTTGCGGCCCTGCTTGGCGGCGCGCGAGAGCGCGCCCCGCTCACCGAGGTATCCGGCGACGCCGCCGATGAGCGGAATGGCTCCGAGTACGCGGTAGAACCCACGGGGATGCGGGCGCTTCTCCAGTTCGCCGGCAACGTCGCGCAGCACGTTGGCGATCTGCCACATTCCGCGCAGCAGTGCGAACGGGCCGGATTTCGGGGTTTCTTCCTTCTTCGCGGGAGCGCTGTCGGCCAAGGACGTCAGGTCGCGCTTGCACAGCACCGAGCCGAGTAGCGCCACGTGCGTCTCGCGGTCGGTCACTCCGGATTCGCGGGCCACCGCCACGAGCACCATCGCCTGGTTGGCGAACCCGAGCAGATCCTGGATCGGCAGACGGTTGACCAGGATGCCGAATACACCGGGGAATGCGACGGCAACGGTGTTGAGAGCTCCGATGCGATTGACCCACCACTGCGAACGAGCGTCGCTGTCGAGCTTTTCCCAGCCGGCGGTGCCCGGGAAGTCGGTGGTGTCGAAGGCTTTCGCGAGAAAGTCGATGACGTTGTCGAGGGTCGAATCGTCCGCAGAGGACTCGCGGAACGTCCGACCCTTGAGACCGATCGGATCACGTGTGGCAAGGATGTCGAGCACAGGATGAATGATGGCGACGGCGCTGCTCAGCACCGCGGCGACTCGACGGTCGTCCATGTCAGACAAGCTCCATTTCGAAAATCAGGACCCAGGGTCAGATCAGGCCGGCGACCGACACCTCTGGTGCCGGGCCGTACGTGGTGGTGCGCTGACGAACCGGTCGTCCGATGCCGTCGGCGATCTCGTGCAGTTCCGCGACGGTCTTCTCCGAACCGTTCTGCGAACCCGCCATCCGCGAGATCGTCTCTTCCATCAGGGTCCCGCCCAGATCGTTCGCGCCTCCGTTCAGCATCGCCTGTGTACCCGTGATTCCCAATTTCACCCACGATGTCTGGATGTTGTCGATCCGGCCGTGCAGCATGATCCTGCCCAGAGCATGCACCGCGCGGTTGTCCCGGTTCGTCGGACCTGGCCGCGACGCCCCGGCCAGATACAACGGTGAGGACTGGTGCACGAACGGCAGCGGCACGAACTCGGTGAATCCACCGGTCTTGTCCTGGATCTTCTTGAGCACGTTCAGGTGACCGACCCAGTGCGACGGGTTGTCGACGTGCCCGTACATCATCGTCGAGCTCGACCGCAGCCCCACCTCGTGCGCGGTGGTGATCACTTCGATCCACTCGGCGGCAGGAAGCTTGCCCTTGGTGAGCACCCAGCGGACCTCGTCGTCGAGGATTTCCGCGGCGGTACCCGGAATCGAGTCCAGGCCGGCGGCCCGGAGCTCGGTGAGCCACTCGCGGATCGACTGACCACCGCGCGAGGCCCCGTTGACGATCTCCATCGGCGAGAACGCATGCACGTGCATCGAGGGCACCTTGGCCTTGACCGCCCGTACCAGATCGGCATATCCCGTCACCGGCAGTTCGGGGTCGATTCCGCCCTGCATGCACACCTCGGTGGCTCCGACGACATGCGCTTCCCACGCCCGATCGGCTACCTCTGCGGTGGACAGGGTGAACGCGTCGGCGTCGCCCTTGCGCTGCGCGAACGCACAGAAACGGCACCCGGTGTAGCAGATGTTGGTGAAGTTGATGTTCCGGTTCACCACGTAGGTGACGGTGTCCCCGTTGACCTGCTTGCGCAGATCGTCGGCGAGCGCAGCGACGGCATCCATTCCCGGGCCCTCGGCTGTGGCCAGCGCGAGGTACTGCTCGTCGGACAATCCGGCCGGGTCCTTCTCCGCTGCCGTCAGCGCTGAGACCAGGTCGCGGTCCACCCGCTCGAGCCCGGCGAGATCACGGACCTGCTCGCGGATCGATTCCCAGTCGCCGAACGCATTCGCCAGATCCGAGCGGGTCTCGGTGTTGCGGCCCTGGGTGTCGATCTCGGTGTTCAGATCCACCCGACCCGAGGACTCCCACTCCTCGTCCGGCTCCTGCCACGGCAGACCCGTCGGGTTCACACCCTCGCGAGCCATGCCGGTCTCCGGATCGGCCACCGCCCGCACGTGCGCCGAGATCCGCGGATCGATCCACGGTGCACCGGCGAGAACGTACTGCGGCTGCGCGGCGGTGCGCTCGACCAACCGGTATCCGGCCGTTGCCGACAGCTCGGCGAGAGTGTCGAGGTTCGGCCACGGCCGCTCGGGATTGACGTGATCGGGCGTCAGGGGCGAGACCCCGCCCCAATCGTCGACCCCTGCCCCCAGCAACGCGGCAGTCTCTTCCGGTGCGACCAGATTCGGCGGAGCCTGAATCCGCATCGAGGGGCCCAGCACCATGCGCGTCACCGCGATGGTCGCCAGGAATTCTTCGAGACCGGCGTCGGGCACCGACCGCATCGCGGTATCGGACTTGGCCAGGAAGTTCTGCACGATAATTTCCTGAACGTGTCCGAAAGACTTGTGCACCTTGCGAATTGCCATGATCGACTCGGCGCGGTCGCGCAACGTCTCGCCGATGCCCACCAGAATGCCGGTGGTGAACGGGATATTGAGCCGGCCCGCGTCGGTCAGGGTGCGCAGCCGAACCTCGGGATCCTTGTCAGGGCTGCCGTAGTGCGCCTGCCCCTTCTCCTCGAACAACCGACGCGAGGTGGTCTCGAGCATCATGCCCATCGACGGGGCGACCGGCTTGAGTCGCGAGAGTTCCTGCCACGACATCACTCCCGGGTTGAGGTGCGGTAGCAAGCCGGTCTCTTCGAGTACCCGGATCGACATGGCCCGCACGTAGTCCAAGGTCGAGTCGTAGCCGCGGGAATCGAGCCACGCCTTGGCCTCGGGCCACCGCTCCTCCGGTCGGTCGCCGAGAGTGAACAGCGCTTCCTTGCATCCGAGCGCGGCACCCTTGCGGGCGACGTCGATGATCTCGTCGGGGTCCATGAACATCCCGTGCCCGGCGGCGTTGAGCTTGCCCGGCACCGTGACGAACGTGCAGTAGTGGCACTTGTCGCGGCACAACCGCGTGATGGGTACGAATACCTTGCGGGAGTACGACACCGTCTTCGGCCGGCCCGCGGATTCGAGCCCGGCATCGCGTACCCGGGACGCCGACGCCATCAGATCGGTCAGATCGTCACCGCGAGCGTGCAGCAGTACCGTGGCCTCGTCGACGTTGAGAGACACTCCATCGCGGGCACGACGCAACACTCGTCGCATCGCAGAGGGGGCTGGTACGGGATCCGGTAGAGAAGTCACCCCTCGATCATGCGCCTTCCCGGTACGCCCGTGCCACTGCAGGGTCTTCGGGCTGCCGCCCCCACTCCGACTCGGGGTGGTGGATACCAAAAGACACCACTAGGTTTGTAGCCGTGACAACGATGACCGACCCCCAGTGGCAACCGTCTCCACGTGCACGTCTTCTCTGGGCTCTGAGTGCCGGTCTGCTGTGGCTACCGGTCTTCGTCGCCCAGATCGTCTGGGCCGTCGTCGACTCGACGTGGACCTCGTGGCCGCATGTCGCCGTCCTTGTGGCATCGATAGTGCTGGCGGCCCTGCACATCGCGATCGTGCCGCAGTGGAGGTACCGCGTCCATCGTTGGGAGATCAGCGACACGGCGGTGTACACCCGCACCGGCTGGCTCAGTCAGGAGCGCCGCATCGCGCCGATCTCGCGAGTACAAACGGTCGACACCGAGCGCGGACCACTCGACCGGCTGCTCGGATTGGCCACGGTCACCGTCACGACGGCGTCGTCGGCCGGAGCAGTGAAGATCACGGCACTCGATCGAGACGTCGCAGACAAGACAGTGGCCAGACTCACCGATATCGCCGGCCGCACCGTCGGAGACGCCACGTGACAGATCAGGAGCTCCTCGCCGTCGAGGAAGAGCAACCGTGGCTACGCCTGGACAAGCGAATGTTGTTGGTGCACCCGGTGAACGAGGGCATCAAGATCCTGCCGGTGCTGCTGTTGTCCTTCTTCGTCGGCAGCCAGAGCGGTAATCACTACTGGAGTCTCGGCATCCTCGCGGTCGTGGTGGTGTTCGCAATTCTGCGCTGGTTCACCACCAGCTACCGGATCGGCCCGGTACATGTGCAACTGCGCACCGGAGTGCTGCAGAAGAAGGTTCTGTCCATCCCGCGCAACAGGATTCGTTCGGTCGACGTGGAAGCGAACGTGCTGCACCGGATGCTCGGATTGTCGATCCTGCGGATCGGAACCGGCCAGCAGGCGGGCAAGGGCGAGGCCTTCGAGCTCAACGCCCTCGACACCTCCCTGGTCCCCGCACTGCGTGTCGATCTGCTGCAGCGAGTGTCGGGACAGATTCCGGCAGCCGACGGTACCCCCACCGCAGCACCGAATCCCGAAGTGGAGATTGCCCACTGGCAGTTCTCGTGGGTGCGATTCGCCCCGTTCTCGATCACCGGCATCGTCACCATCGCCGCTGCCGTCGGCGTGCTGTTCCAGTACGGACTGGGGCAGACGCTGGCCGAGTCGTCGGTGGTCTCGAACAGCATCGACTCCGCCGAGCAATTCGGAATCGCCGTGTTCGTCGTCGTAGCCCTGATCGCCCTGCTCGTCGTGTCGAGCATCTTCGCGTGTGTCCGCTACCTGTTGACCTACGCCAATCTCACTGTCACCGACCAGGGTCGCACCTTGCACGTCAGCCACGGACTGCTCCGCACCCGTCAGTCGACACTCGACCGGAAGCGGCTGCGCGGCACCTCCCTGTCGCAACCGCTGCTGCTGCGTGCTGTCAGCGGTGCCCGCCTGGACGCCATCATGACCGGTGTCAGCGCCGAGAAGAAGGAATCGTCTCTGCTGCTCCCCCAGGCCCCGCAGGCCGAGGCTCTACGCATGATGACAACGGTGCTCGGCGACGCCGGTCTGCATGGCGGCGCCGACCGGCCACTGCTGCAACACGGCCCCGCAGCGCGACGTCGCCGTTACACCCGGGCAGCGCTGCCGCTGCTGGTCGTCGCCGCCGGCCTGGGAGCTGCGCAGTATTTCGGCGCGCCGATTCCGATCCTCGCGTGGACGGCGATCGGGGTGTTGTTCGTCGCCGCGGTCGGCCTGGCTCACGATCGCTACCGAGGCCTCGGCCATGCAGTGCTGCCCGGCTGGCTCATCACCCAACACGGCTCGCTGGACAGAACTCGGCACAGCCTCGAGGCCGCGGGCATCATCGGCTGGACGGTGCGGCAGACGTTCTTCCAGCGCCGCGCCGGGGTGGCGACCATCGTCGCGGCAACTCCGGCAGGCGTCGGCCACTACGAGGTGATCGACATCCCGGTGGAGAACGCGTGGGCCATGATCGACGCCGTCACCCCGGGAGCCGGAGACATCTGGCTGCAGCGCACCTGACCCGCTATGAAGAAGGCACGCCCGCAGAGCATCGAACAACTCGACATCGCGGTATCGCAATGTCGCGCCTGCCCGCGCCTGGTGCGGTGGCGCGAACAGGTCGCCGCCGAGAAGCGTGCGGCATTTTCGGACGAAACTTATTGGGGCAAGGCGGTTCCCGGGTTCGGACCGGCCGATGCAGCGATGCTGATAGTTGGGCTCGCTCCGGCGGCACACGGGGCGAACCGCACCGGCCGAATGTTCACCGGCGATCGAAGTGGTGACGTGCTGTACCGAGCCATGCATGCCGTCGGGCTGGCAAGCCAACCCACCGCGACACATATCGGCGACGGGTTGACGCTCAACGGAGTTCGCATCACGGCCCCGGTGCATTGCGCGCCGCCGCAGAACAAGCCGACTCCGGCCGAACGAGACAGGTGCACACCGTGGTTGGAAGACGAACTGCGGTTGCTTCGTCCGACGTTGCGATCGGTGCTCGTTCTCGGCGCCTTCGGCTGGCAGTCCCTGCTTCCGATACTGGCCGCCAACGGATGGGAAATACCCAGGCCTGCACCGAAATTCGGCCATGGAGTTCGACTGGAGCTGGGCTCGATCACGGTGTTCGCCAGCTACCACGTCAGTCAGCGAAACACCTTCACCGGACTGTTGACGCCGACGATGATCGAGGATGTCCTTCGGGATGCGGGTCGGCATGCACGCTTGCTGTGATCGCCTTCATCCGGAACGTGAACAGCAGAACACCGGCCGGGCCCGCCCCTGCAATGATGAGCAGCATCGTGCGCCAGTCGGCGAGCAGCAGCACATCGTTGCCCGGGCCGCCCAGCATGCACAGCACCACCGCGACGAACCAACCGATCAGGGGTGACGCCACCCAGATCGACCGCTCGGCAACCTTACGCGCGGCCAGGATCAGCGCGACGTTGGCGATGCCGCCGAGTAGTGCGCTGATGGGGAATTGCACCGAACCGAGGTAGGTCGGCAAGAAAAAGACCGACAGAATTCCGGAGAGAAAGCCGTCGAATACCAGTACTGCGACGGTCGCCCAGGACACCAGGGCGACAGTATTGGATGCGGCCTTCGAGATCATGCGCCCAATACTGCCTTGACCCGGGTTGTTTCAGTGCATCGCATTCAAAAACCGGGCACCGGCACTCAGGAAACCGGCGGATAGCCCAGCGAGGTGAGCAAGTTGCTCGCACCCATGGCGATCTGACCCAGAACGTACTGGTACAGATCTGCCTGCGCGCCGAACTGCGGCTTGAGAGAATCGACGAACGCGACGATGGCGTCCTGCACTACCCAGTTGTACATATGTGTTCCGCCCCTGCTGTGATGAGATCGACCCTGTGGTCATTCAGTGATGCGAAGCACAGCCTAGTACGCCGGCGAACAGGTCGGTCTCCCTGCCCGTCCCATCGACGCCGAGTGTGCCCCGAACCAGCACGTACTGCTCGTCCAGCAGGATCGGCTGGGCGATGTCGTTGGAGAGTGCGTAGTCACGTCCCGACGGTGCGACGGTCACCTGAGTGGCGTGTGCGCGCAACGCGTCCCGCTTGGCGTCGAGCACACCGCGAATGTCGATGCTGGTCGTGATCGTGCTCTCGGGCACGCTGGGTAGCTCACCGTCGAGGGGCAGTCGCCATCCGGCCGGAATGTCGTCGATCGCGGCGAGTCCCGACTGCAGTTGGTCCTGACCGGTGACGGTCCAGTAGAACTTCGACACCTCCCATGGCGACCCGGCCCGGGGGTAGGAATCCGTTCCGCAGACCTCCACGGCCTCGGTCACCAACGAGTGCACCTGCTGATGATCGGGATGGCCGTAACCGCCCTCGGGGTCGTATCCGATGACGACCTGCGGCCGAAGCTCACGCATCACCGCCACGAGCGCTCCGAGAGCCTCGTCGCGGTCCGCGTTGACGAACGCACGCGGCTTGCGGGCAGCAGACGTCCCGGCCATTCCGGAATCCCGCCAGCGGCCGGCTCCGCCGAGAAAGCGCGGCGGATTGCAGCCCAGCGCCGCGAGAGCACGGTGCAATTCGAGAATCCGATAGCCGCCCAGCTGATCGGCACGATCGACGACCAGATCGGCCCACGTCTCGCCGATCACCTCGCCCTCCTCGCCGAGCGAGCAGGTGAGTACCGTGACGTCGGCCCCGGCGCGAACGTAGTGGGCAATGGTGCCGCCGGTGGTGATGGTCTCGTCGTCCGGATGCGCGTGCACGAGAAGCAGCCGCTGCGGCTCCGTCATCGCCTGCTCCGTCACTGCTTCTGTCATCGATCCAGTGCTCACTTCGTCATTGGTCGCGGTGTCGCCGCGGCGATCGGTCACGAGGGCGTCCGTATCCACTGCGCGGCGTCGGCGAAGATGCCGACCTCGATCGGGCCGGTCAGGGAGACGCCGGTGATGCCGGGAACTGCGGCCACCACCGACGAGTCCTGCATGATCGGCAGCGTCGACGCCAGCGACCACAGCTTGGGCTCGACGTCGTTGGTGGCGACGGACGGATCGAGTCCGTTCACGAGAGCCCTGTCGATGGTCGGCCCGAGTTCGGGAACACACAGGCCGGACAGATTTCGCGGGGCCGCCGCGCGGTCGCCGCTGCCTGCTGCAGGCTCCTGGACACAGCCGAACCGTGATGCGAGCGCCGTCGCCGGGTCCACTCCTGCGCTGTTCCAGCCCACCACCGCATCGACGGTGCCCTCGGTCAACGCCGTCGAATACAACTCGTCGGCGGGCAGTGGGGTGACGGTCGCATCGATTCCTGCGCTGACGAGCTCGTCCGCAGCCGTCCCCGCGACAGCGAGCGCGATGTCGTCGTTCTCGACGGCGCCGATCACGAACCGCAACGCGGTACCGGTCGCGTCGGCAAGACGGGTCACCCCCGGAACCGGAGCACTCGTGGTCGCCGGGTCGGCGGTCGGGGTACCGGTTGCCGGGGCGGTTGACGTCGGCGCGGTTGCAGTGGTCGGTGCGGTTGCATTCGGTGTCGATGTCACCACCGCGTCGGGCGTCGGAACGAAGCCCGCGCGTCGCAGCAGGTCGAGGGCCGCGGTTCTGCCGATGGGAGCGGGCGACGTCGCGGTGTATCCGGGGTCGGAGGGAGAGAGGAGCTGCGCTGCAGCTCGACGATCCGTCGCGCCACCACCTGCCCCGACGGTGGCGAGCAGATTGGGATCGAGCAAGCCGAAAATACCCTGACGCACAATGGAATCCGACATATTGGCCGCTCGCCCGTTGACCGTCATCGACAGCACCCGTGATTGCCGGATCGTGTCGGTGCGGACGCCGGGAATTGCCGAGAGCTGGGCTCGCAAGGCCGCGTCACCACGAACCTGGGCGATCTGGGCGTCGGCCGACCGCAGAGAATCGGCCAGTTGCGCGGGGGTACCGCCGCGGCGGATGAGGATCTGATCGGGCGACGCGGGCTCGCCCCAGAAGCGGTCGTTGCGCTCGAGCAGAATCTCGTCACGACCCTGGTCGACGGTTTTGATGTTGAACCGGGATCCGGAGACCGGCACGTTGTCGGTGAGACCACCTTGGAAACCGCCGGGCGAGTCCTTGAGCAAGTGCGAGGGCACCAGGTCCGTGAACAAGCGCTGCCACGCCGGGTACGGCGATTCGAGAGTCACGTCGACCGTCTTGCCACCGCCCGAGGATGCGACGTCGCTGATCAGGGCATACCCGGCGGAATCGACCACACCGGGTTGGGTGATCATCTGCTGCCACAGGTAGCGGAAATCCTCGGCGGCGATCGGTGCGCTGTCGGACCACTGCGCCTCGTTGCGCAGCTGATAACGAATGGTGAACGGCGACTGCGAGGTCACCTCGGCCGAGATCATCAGCGACAGGTCGGGTTCCCAGGTGGTCACCCCGGTGTCGGCGTTTCGAATCGGCCGAAACGGGCTGGGTAGCACCAGGGAACTCACCGCGGCCGTTGCGGGCGATTGGTCTGCCAGCAAGTGCGGGTTGAATCCGATTCCGACGTCGTCGATGGCGACGACCACCGGATCACCGGTCTTGGCCGGAACCATCGTCGTGCTGACCGGCGTCTCCACGCTCTCGATGGGAGGTGGCGGATCCGCGGTGCACGCAGTGAGTACCAGTGCGATGGCAGAAACCAGAACCGCCGGCATCAGCACGTTGCGCAACGAGGATCTCCTTCGTGATCGGCTACCGGTACAGGAGAAGCGACGCCCCACAAAAGTGACACGTCGCTTCTCCCGCACGAGATGAGTCTTACAGAGCAGCCTTGTCGCGAGTCTTGCTGCGTGAACGCTCACGGGCGCGCTCGTTGGAATCGAGGTGCACCTTGCGGACGCGGACGACCTCGGGGGTCACCTCGACGCACTCGTCGCCTGCACAGAACTCCATGGCCATTTCCAGGTCCAGCTTCTTGGGCTTGGCCAGGGTCTCCATGACGTCTGCCGAGGACTGACGCATGTTGGTCAGCTTCTTCTCGCGGGTGACGTTGATGTCGAGGTCTTCCTGACGCGGGTTGATGCCCACGACCATTCCCTCGTAGGTGTCTGCGCCCGGCTCGACGAAGAACGTGCCGCGGTCGGCCAGCTGGATCATCGCGAACGGGGTGACGGTGCCGTGACGGTCCGAGACGAGCGAACCGGTGTGGCGGGCGCGGATCTCGCCGGCCCACGGCGCGTAGCCGTGGAAGACGGCGTTGGCGATGCCGGTACCGCGAGTGTCCGTGAGGAACTCGGTGCGGAAGCCGATCAGGCCACGAGAGGGAACGATGAATTCCATGCGAACCCAGCCTGCGCCGTGGTTCGTCATCTGGACCATTTTGCCCTTGCGTGCGGCGAGCAGCTGAGTGACGGCACCGAGGTACTCCTCCGGTGTGTCGACCATGAGCTCTTCGAAGGGCTCGTGCAGCTTGCCGTCGACCTGCTGGGTGACCACCTGGGGCTTGCCGACAGTGAGCTCGAAGCCTTCACGACGCATCTGCTCGACGAGGATGGCGAGTGCGAGCTCGCCACGACCCTGAACCTCCCAGGCATCGGGGCGACCGATGTCGAGGACCTTGAGCGAGACGTTGCCGATGAGCTCCTGATCGAGGCGGCTCTTGACCATGCGCGAGGTGAGCTTGTGGCCGCTGACGCGTCCGACGAGCGGGCTCGTGTTGGTGCCGATGGTGACCGAGATGGCGGGCTGGTCGACGGTGATACGCGGGAGAGCGACCGGGTTCTCCAGGTCGGCGAGCGTGTCACCGATCATGATGTCCGGGAAGCCCGCGACGGCGACGATGTCTCCTGCGACACCCTTCTCGCCGGGAACGCGCTCGACGCCGATCGTGTTGAGCAGCTCGGTGATCTTGGCCTTCTGGACGACGGGCTCGCCGTCGACCTCACGCATCCAGCTCACGGTCTGGCCCTTGGAGAGCTGACCGTTGTGGATGCGGACCAGGGCGAGACGGCCGAGGAACGCAGATGCGTCGAGGTTGGTGACGTGCGCCTGCAGTGGCGCGTCGACGTTGCCCTTGGGCGCTGGAACGTAGCTGAGCAGAACCTCGAACAGCTCGTCGAGGTTCTCGGCGTCGGGAGCGTGTCCGTTCTGGGGCTGGACCTTCGAGGCCTTGCCCTCACGACCGGAGGCGTAGAGGACGGGGAGGTCGAGTGCGAGCTCGGCTGCCTCGGACGCTTCGTCGTCGAGATCTGACGCCAGATCGAGAAGCAGGTCGTGGCTCTCCGAGACGACCTCTTCGATACGCGCGTCGGGACGGTCGGTCTTGTTCACGACCAGGATCACCGGCAACGACGCGGCGAGCGCCTTGCGCAGCACGAAACGGGTCTGCGGCAGCGGGCCCTCCGATGCGTCGACGAGAAGGACGACGCCGTCGACCATGGACAGGCCGCGCTCGACCTCTCCGCCGAAGTCGGCGTGGCCGGGGGTGTCGATCACGTTGATGACGGTGATGGTGCCGTCGGCATTGCGCTTGTGAACGGCCGTGTTCTTGGCCAGGATCGTGATGCCTTTTTCTTTTTCGAGGTCACCCGAGTCCATGACGCGGTCGATCGCTTCGGCACGTTCCTCGAACGCGCCGGACTGCCGAAGCATGGCGTCGACCAGGGTGGTCTTGCCATGGTCGACGTGTGCAACGATGGCGACGTTGCGAAATGTAGTGGTGCTGTCGATGTTGTCTGCACTGCTTGGGGCGCTCACGCGAAAAATTCTCCTGGAGTCGAATGCGGGCTCTTGTTCGCTAGCGGGCTTATGTCGCTAGAGAAGCGCGCTGCACCGCGAGGTTCTCGCGACTGATCGAGTTTACCCGTAGTTCGACCGTGCCCCGCGCCACCCTCAGGTCTGTGACCTGCGCCACCCATTAGTCTTGGTGCTCATGGGCAAGATAAAGGCCGCAGATGTCTCGGGGATGAAGCCCAAGAAAAAATGCTGCCGCAAGAAGGTTCGGTGCATCAAATGCCCGGTCGTCATCATGCGAATGAAGAAGCTCGAATCGGCGGGTGCAACCAAGAAAGACCTCAAGAAGGGCCTGAAGACCGCTCGGGCGAAGTGAGCAGGATGTCCAGGAGCTCGGGTAGCCAGAGTCGGTCGGCATCGACCAGATCCATCGTCGGCAGCGTCTCGGCGTCCACCCACCGCAGAGCCGAATGTTCCAGCGCCGCAGGGGTTCCCGAGACGAGCGCCGCGCGGTAGGTGCGAAGCACCAGTCCGCCGGGGAGATCGACATCGCCGTTCAGCGCGGCACCGATGGAGCACTCGACTCCCAATTCCTCGCGAAGCTCACGCGCGAGCGCTGCGTCCTCGGACTCCCCCGGCTCCACCTTGCCGCCCGGCAGTTCCCAGCGGCCGGCCAGCTCCGGCGGACGGGTTCGTTGCGCGAGCAGGAGTCGGCCGTTCTCGATCAACGCGGCAGCGACAACCACGGCGGTAGGGGTACCGGACATGCCACCATCTTTCTATGACCGAACTGCTGACCGACCGCGACATCGAGGACGCCCGGCTCACCGACTGGACGGTGGTGGAAAAATCCCTGACGCGAACCGTCGAACTGGGCTCGTTCCCAGCAGCCATCGAGGCGGTGAACCGCGTGGCCGACGCCGCGGAGGAGGCGGACCATCACCCCGATATCGACATCAGGTGGCGGACGCTCACCTTCACGCTCTCGACGCACTCTGCCGGCGGTCTCACGCAGAAGGATGTGGATCTGGCGCGTCGGATCGACGAGCTGATCGCGCACTGATGCGTCCCGCATAGACGACCCAGCCGAGGAAGAGAGCAGAGCCGATCACATCGACGGCACCCGCCCATGCCTCGAACCCGGGACGAGGGATGGTCCAGATCGATTCCTGGAAGAAGCTCAGCAACCACGGCACCCCCACCGTGACCGTCACCAGCCAGTATCCCGCGACGAGCTTGGCACCGGCGATGTTGCGCAGTGGACCGTGCACCAGCCAGATCACCATCGGAATCACCCAGATCCAGTGGTGCGACCACGAGATGGGCGACACCAACAGGCCGAGGAGTTGGACGATGACAAGGGTTCCCAGGTAGTCGCGGCGATCGAGTGCTCGCCATGCCGACACGGCAAGGACCGTGGCGATCACTGCGGCGGCGATCCACAGCGGGCCCTGGCCGACGTCCTCGCCCACGATCCGGCTCAGCGCTCCGCGCAGAGACTGATTCCAGACCGAACCGACGGGCCCGATGCGGTCGGCGTCGCCGAGCAACGTGGTGAAGTAGGTGGCGGCCTGATGCCCGAGCACCGCGTAACTGACCGCGACCGTCAGAGCGAAGGCCACGGCCGAGAATGCTGCGGCCTTCCACCTGCGCGTGGCCAGGAAGTACAGGCCGGTGATGGCCGGGGTCAGCTTGATTCCCGCGGCGAAGCCGACCAGGCCGCCTGCGACCCACCACCGCGAGCTGCGTACGGCCAGTAGCGCCAGCAGCACCAGGAAAACGTTGACCTGGCCGTAGTCGAGAGTTGTCCGTACGGGTTCGGACCACAGCCCCAGCGCGGTCCACAGCATCGCGATCCGCACCCAGCGCGGTTCTGCGGCACGCCCGTCACCCAGCACCATCGACAGCGCCAGCCGAACCACCGCGAACAACGCGGCCATGGTCGCGGCCTGCCAGACGACGCCGACCACCGTGAACGGCAGGTAATGCAGTGGGAAGAACACCAGGGCTGCGAACGGTGGGTACGTGAACGGAAGCGGAAAGTCCGGGGTCTGCACCGAGTAGGTGTAGTCGTACAGGTTGTCGCCCAGCAGCGCCGCCGAGCCCTCTACGTACACGTGCAGATCGACGAGGTTCATGCCGTTCGGTGTCACGAAGGCCCAGACGAAGCGGCTGATCACCGACATCGCCAACAGAACGGGGGCCAGCCGAACGAGTCGGTTCACTGTGCGTGCGGTTCCGTTCGGTATCGGTGCTGTATATCGATAACGAAGCTTATAGGTCGTCACAGGCCTTCCCTAACCACGTGGGTAGACGAGTAACATTTGCATCACCTTTAACACTGATAACTCCAGTAACAGGCTATTGTTTGTCCCTGCGGAGAATTCGCAGCGTGGACCACATAGACTGCCCTGGCACAGTTGCGACGGGGAGGGTTCGACGTCAACGGCTGTACATCGGGGATCGCGCTACATAGAGTGACCCCTCGAGCACCGGCTGTCGCCGGAGCCCGCGTCATGATCAGAATGGGGATTATCACCGTGCTTCGTACCCGCGGAACGCGTCGCGTAGTGACGGCATTTGCCGTTGCAGCAGCCGCCGCACTCGTCGTGCCGACCAGCGCATCCGCGCAGCCTCTGGTGCCCATGGCGCCCGCCGATCTGCCTGCTGCACCGGCCGATCCCGCCGCATTGATCGCTCAGTTCCTTCCCGCTCCCGGTGAGCCCATGCCCAACCTGGCCGACATCGAGGCGCTCGCCTCGTTCGCGCCCGCGATCGTCGGTGCTGCCGCTGGACCCGCCGATGTCGGAGCCGCTCCGGCCGCAGATCTGCTGAGCCAGGCTCGCGCTCTGCTCGAAACGGCGCAGCTGCCAGAGCAGGTCAAGTCGCTGCTCGAGTCCGTCATCACCTTCCTGGACGGATCAGGCGGCGGTGGTCCGGAACTGCCCGCCGACGGACCGGCCATCGCTCAATTCCTCTACCCGACGCTCGGCAAGGGGTGCATCTCCGACACCGCCGATTCCGTCGGAACTGCTCTCGCCGTACCGGGCCCGGCCACGTTGCCTCCTCCCGGACCGGCCGCGGGCCAGGCAGGTTTCGTGTTCACTGCGCTCGGCACCGCCCCCATCGCCGCCGAGCAGTCGGCTCCGCTCACCGTCACCTGGCTCAACATCGACAACCGCCGCTCGGGAACACAGGACCTGACCGGCGCGGCGAAGATCAACGCCGACGGCCCGGCTACGTTGTCGGCCATTGCCGATACCGGTCCCGGACGCGTTCTGTCGGTGGTCTCCGGCTCGATCACCACGCAGTCGAAGGAAGATCCCGCGGCCGCTCCCCGCAGCTGCACCTTCCTGCCCACCATCGGAACGGTCTACGTTCCGTAGTTCCTGCGCACGACGCATTTCGCCCCCGGCTGCTCGTCAGCCGGGGGCGAAATCCTTTCGAAGATGTTTCGGACAGTCGACTTACATAATGGAATGCAACAAACACCGTGGAATTACATCGATGTAATTCAGGTGATATCGGCGGCGGATTTCGACCACTGCCCGTAATCGGCTTTGAGAATATTGTTGATGTCCACTTTGACTCCGCCGACAGAATCCTTGTCGATTCGGATCTGATGAATATGCGCCGCCGGGTGAACGAAGCCCTTGGGTGTCCCCCAATTGTGCTGCCAATACCACTGGCCGAGACCGGCTACCGAGGCCAATTCAATGGTGGGCGAATTGGCATAGATGCCGGTGTTCTCGGCCCCGATCACCGACTGCCAACCCAGGATGTACGGCGCGATCAGAGTCGCGAACTCCACCGCGGAAGGATTGTCGTCGATCGACGCGTAGATCGGGCGGTCCGCGGGACCTCCGGCAGCTGTGTGGAGTTCGAGGCCGCGCTTGGCATGCTTCACCCCCGCTGCGTACCCACCGCGCCAATCCGACGTCGCTCCTTTTCCGAACTGGTAGTTCGAGACCACCTCCAGTCCGGCTGAGGTCAGCGAGTCGGCCTCGGACTTACGCATCGGCTTGCCGATCATCCAGTTCGCGTCGGGTCTGCGATCGGAGACGTACCGCACCGCCCCGAGGTGACCGGCCTGCTTGATCGCCGAGGCCGACGGCACCCCGCCCGAATAGTCGACGAGTGTTCCCAGTCCGGCGTCCGCGTGCGCGGTCGCCGTCCCCAGCGCAACCAGACCGACGGCGGCAGCGGACCCTGCGGCGGCGTATTTGAACAGTTCACGTCGCGAAACCTGCACAGAAATCTCCATCGTTCGATCGATCGCCGCGGCGCGCCTACTCACAGAACTGCACCACCACTGATAATTTGTGATCTTTTGTCGTATCCCACCACAAACCCATCGGTACCGCCAGCCCCACTGTTCACACCCCTCACGCTCCTCCCGTGGTTCACACCGGCAACTCGGGCACCGCGACGGCAGGCATGAATAGGGTGGGTACGACGATGCACGGACGAACCTGCGAAGGAGTGGATGGACATGGGCGTAACTCTCGCCAAGGGTGGAAATGTCTCACTGACGAAGGAAGCACCGAACCTGACCGCTGTCTCCGTCGGACTGGGCTGGGACGTCCGTGCAACCACGGGCGGCGACTTCGATCTCGATGCCAGCGCCATCGGCCTCGGCACCACCAAGAAGGCGCTGAGCGACCTCTACTTCGTCTTCTACAACAACCTGCGCTCCCCCGACGGTGCCATCGAGCACACCGGCGACAACCGCACCGGTGAAGGCGAGGGCGACGACGAGAGCATCGATGTGGACCTGGTGGCCCTGACCCCGGAGGTCGACTCCATCGTCTTTCCGGTGTCCATTCACAACGCAGACGCGCTGGGGCAGAACTTCGGTCAGGTCGTCAACGCCTTCATCCGCGTCGTCGACAAGTCCGACGGACGCGAACTCGCCCGCTTCGACCTCAGCGAGGATGCCTCCACCGAAACCGCCATGGTGTTCGGTGAGCTCTACCGCCGCGGTGCCGAATGGAAATTCCGCGCCATCGGCCAGGGCTACGCATCGGGCCTGGAAGGAATCGTTCGGGACTTCGGCATCGACGTGGGCTGATCCGTTCGTGGACAGTCTCGATCGGACCGTCTCGATTGAACAACGGATTCCGACAGAACTTGTGACGTCGAGATGATGTGTGTTGATATCAGCGCAACCGCAACATAAGCCACATCAGTCACAGGAGTCACACATGTCTCGACGCCTCAGCCGTCTGGCGGGCGCGCTCGCGCTCTCCTGCGCAGCATTGCTCGCAGTCCCCGCTACCGCGACAGCGGAGCCGGCACCGGTAGATCCGCTGGCTCAGGCAATTGCCGCACTGCAGGGTCAGGGCGGTGCATCTCTCGAGGCCGCGAATGCCATCGCCGACTCACGCACCCCGGTCGCCGAGGATGCGAGCACCGATCCGTTCGCCGCGCTGAACGCAGCCAACAAGGCGTTGACCGATTTCGGCATCACCCCGTTCTTCTACCCGACTGCGGCCGTCAACTGCGCGGCGACGGGTGCCTCACCCCTCGGCATCGTCCCGGGCGTCGCCGGTGGCGCCGGCGGACCGTGGCCCCAGCTGACCGTGCCGCCGATCGCCACTCTGCCCGGCCTGCCCTCCATCGCCGTGCCCGAACTCAACGCGGTGAACAAGGGCGAGACGATGTTCGCATTCGTTCCGGCCGGCATCGTGAACGACTCGGCCGACAAGTCCGGCATGCAGGTGGCGTGGTTCAACGTCAACACCCTGCAGGGCGGCTTCGCCGACTTCGGTGGGCTGGCCACCACTCTCGCCCAGTCGATCCTCGACAACTCCGGCATCCCGGCAGAGTTGAAGGAATTGGCCCGGCCTCTCGTGGTCAACGCACTCAATGCATTGCCCGCTGCCGGTGCGCGCGCCGTGCCCGTGGAAACCGGATCGGGAACCGTCCTTGCGGCGGTGTTCGGCACGGTGAACCACAAGGGAATCGACGGCGCCGACAAGAGCTGCTTCTTCTTCCCCACCGTGGGTCTGGTCAACGTCGCCTGATATCGAAAGCGAAGGCCCTGCAGCGCGTGCGCTGCAGGGCCTTTCGCTGCTCATGCTCCGACTGCTCGGCCCAGCCTCCCCACTACTGCCTGCATCTCGGTGCGTTCCGAGCGCACCGCCCAGGGACGCTGCCGGTTCCTTCCTCGCATCTGCATCGCGGCTCCCGTGAGCAGGTCACCGTTGGGGGCGAAGTGCACCCGAACGATGTCGTCGAGTGAGCGTCCCAACGCGAAATCCTTGACGCCACCGCGGAAGCCGTGCGGAAACAGTGGTGCGTCGGGTTCGTTGTACTTGCCGCCGACGAACACCGGGCGGCCGGTGCGAAAGTCACGACACTGTGCGATGAACCCGTGGAATGCGCGCCCTCGCTCACGCCCGTAATAGGCGATGCCCACTCGCCCGGACCCGGTGGCGGTGATGGCGGCGAGGCGGGCATCGCGCACTCCGGGCGCGGAGACGACCACCGGCCTCGACCAGGTCACCGTTCCGTCGAAGGACCAGGCGGCATGGAGCACTCCGTCGCGGTCCGGCCACACCACGTAGACGTTGCCCTCGTCGTCGACGGCCGTCGACTCCGGCAGCCGATAGCGCGAACCGCGCAGCAGAAAATGCAGTGGGTTGTGGTACCGCGCCAGTGCCGACCCGGGGACCATGCGGACATCCCAGGTCAGACCCTCGTCGTGACTGACTGCCACGGCGAACCGTCGACCGTAACGGCCGCCGATGTAGACCGTTCCATCCGGGCCGACGACGCCCTTGCCGAACGTGACGTACTCGCGGCTCGGTAGACCGGGGATGTTCTTCGGATCGATGTCGAATCCGCCGGCCACTTCCCACTTCACGCCGCCGTCGTAGGACCGCCAGATCACCTGACGGGTCACGTTGATCAGCGGTCGTACACGTAGTACGAACGGCGTCGGAGCAGACAGGTACGTCACCCTCGTACTGCTCGAATTACGTGGGCCGGCAAAGATTTTCGCGTTCGTTCTGGCTTTGGACGCCACCTTTCGGATGCGCCAGGTCTCACCTCGGTCGTCACTGACCCCGAGAGCGAATCCCGTCCGAAACAGGCGCTGCGGTGCCGCGCCGAATGTGCCGGCATGGAGAAACAGTCGGTCGTCGACATCGTCGAAGTACAGGTACGGCCGACGTCCACCGTTCTGCATGCCCTCCGGAACCGATGCGCGCCATGACTTTCCGAAGTCCGACGACCGCAACACACCGATCCCGTCGACGGTGAATGCAGGGGCGAGAAAGACGGTGTTGTCCGACGCGACCCCGAGGGTGCACGCCGCCGAGCCGTACTCCGTGTAGGAGATGTCGGTGACGTAGTCGGCCGAGGCGGCGGCGTTGGTCGAGGAACGCAGACCCGCCCGATAGCCCGAAGCAACTCTGGGCGTCACGACACCGACCATGCCGGTTCGCGGCGTTGCGTACGGAGGGCTAGGCGATGCATCGACCCAGGCTAACGGGGATTCGGCGAGTAATCGCCGAGGCAATCGAAGAAGTCCTCGGCCCGTGGTGGTGAGAGTTCACAGAACCGAACTGGTCAGTTCGTAACCGGTCCGGTCCGGCCGCGGCGCTTAGGCTCTACCGTGTGCCCCACGATCGCCCCGACGCCAATCGCCCCGGGCCGATGCGTCTGCACCCGGCCGATGCACGGGCGTACTGGATGGCGTCGAAGATCCCCAGCGACCAGTTTCTGCTGTACTGCTTCGACACCGGGCCCGACGACCTCGATGCCGAGGTGGTCCGACTGCTCGAACGTAGCGCTCGCATCGACGTACTGAGCCGACACGTCACCGATGCGCCTCTCGCCCTCGACTATCCCCGGTGGACGTCCGCGAATCCGTGCACCGACGCGATCATCGTGCACCGGGCACCGCGCACCTGGTCGGAATGCCTCGATGCGATCTCGTCGTCGTTCGAGCATCAGGTGGACCCCCGAGTATCGGTGTGGTGTCTGCAGCTGCATTCGCAGGTCTCCGACGCTCCTGGCGGAGCAGGACCGGCTATCGTTGCTGTACTTCAACTTTCGCACGCAGCGGCCGACGGGGCCCTGGCATCGAAGACCGCCCGCGACCTATTCGGCACACATCGACTCCCGCCCGCAACCGAGAGCACCTCGCGTTCCACCGGGACCGAACTGGCCTCCGCAGTGCGTGCCGCTGCAGTCCTTCCGCTGCGCATGGCGCTGATGGTTCGCGGCGGTCTACGCGCTCGACGGGACGCGCTGGCCCTCGGGCGAGCCACCGACTCGGGTTCGATCCCGCCGCCTGCTCGGTCGCGGGCCCTGACAACCCTCGACGTACCCCCCACCGGCCGGACGTCCGTGCGGACCATCGTTCTTCCGAAGTCCGATCTGCACGCCGAGGGCACCACGGTCACCGCGTTCGCACTCACCGCCATATCGATTGCACTGCGAGCCTTTCTCGACACTCCAGGCGATCTGGCCGCAGAGGTGACTCTCGCGCGACAGACGCGTGGATCCGCGCGCAACAACTTCGGCAACGTGGGAGTCGGGCTGTTCACCGCAGAGCCGGATATTCGCACACGCATGCGCCTCATCTCGGACGACTTGGCCGCACGGAGAGTTCGCGCCAGTCATCCACTGACGGAGGCGGCCCGCGCCTCCCAAGACGAGGTCGAAGTACACGTGCCGGCGTTTCTGGCCGAATGGGGAGTCGCGCAGTTCGATCCGACCGCGACGCCACCGACGGTCACCGGCAACACCGTCGTGTCCAGCGTCTCGCGTGGTGCCGCGGATCTGACGCTCTGCGGCGGTGCCGTCCGGTTCACCACAGGCTTTCCCGCCCTCTCCCCCGCCATGAGCCTGACCCACGGAATACACGGCATCGGCACTACCGTCACCATCGGAATCACGTCCAACAGCGCCGCCGTACCCGACCCGGACCGCTACGAGGCGCTGCTACGCGACGCCCTCGAACAGATGCGCGCTGCCTTGACCTGATCGGGACCGAACTGCCAGACAGTTCTCAGCATTTGCCGGGCGACGAGCTCAGGTTCGACCGCCAGACTCGACACCATGAACCACGATCAGGTCACCGTCCTCGCCGTCGGGGGTACCGGAGAATCGCATCCGTCCGACCACCGGACGTCGGTGACCGGACTGCTCGCCTGTGTGGTCGGTGAACTCGACGACCGTTTCGTCGGCCGATGGGTCGGCTACCCGGCGTCGTACGGTCCCGTCTCACTCGGCGGACTGTGCTTCCGGCACAGTGCCGACATCGGCGTCCGACGCCTCCGTCGCGCAGTCGAAGGCACCACCGGGCCGATCGCACTGATCGGCTATTCCCAAGGTGCGACCGTTGTGCGCGAGGTGCTCGGACTCGTCGCCGACGGAACGATCGACGGCACCCGAATCGTCGCTGCGGGCTTGGTGTCCGACCCCCAGCAACCGGCCGGCGCGGTGAGCGGATGCGCTGGACGAGGGGTCGCAGGCCCGGGTCCGGCTCTGCCCGAGTCGATTCCGGTTCGGTGGATCGGCCTCGAGACCGACATGATCTGTAACGCCAGCGACGACAGCCTGATTCGCGACATCGCCGACCTCACCCGCTGGATGTCGTTTCGCACCCCGAGAATCTGGCTTCGCGAACTGTGGACCTTGCTGCGCAG
This sequence comes from Rhodococcus sp. WWJCD1, assembly GCF_002258735.1. Classification (NCBI taxonomy): domain Bacteria; kingdom Bacillati; phylum Actinomycetota; class Actinomycetes; order Mycobacteriales; family Nocardiaceae; genus Rhodococcus; species Rhodococcus sp. WWJCD1. The sequence goes on along the minus strand of NZ_NOXY01000021.1, from coordinate 42,568 downwards.
CAACAGTTTCCAGAATGCGACCCGAACTCGCCTGCGACCCTCCCAGTGGGTGAAGGATGTTCGACGCCTCCGCACCGCGGCCACCGAGGTGGCCGGCTATCTGCCGCAGTCGATGCGCTGGCACCGATTCGAATGGGCCAACCCCGGCGGCGGCCGCCACATCGCCTACGCGCGTGAACCGTACGACGGCGAACTCACCGGATGCCAGGTACTCGCGCGCTGGCTGAGCGAGCAGGCAGACCGTCTCGAGGACGAACTCAGCCCTTCTCGGCCACAGCCGCGAGCTGCCTGAGGCCCTTCTCGAAATCCGGTCCGACGAGCTTGTCCATCGAGAAGACTTTTCCGATCAGAGCGAAGAGCTTGTTCTGCTTTCCCGACATTCGCCAGGTCACTCGGGTTCCCTCGGTGTCAGGCTCGAGCAGGAACGCCGTGACGTTCCGGTTCTTGAACGGCTTGGTGAACGCAAGATCGAGCACCACTCGTTCAGCCGGAATCGACTCGGTGATGGTCATCGTCCCGGCACCGGCCTTGCGGTTACCCGACCATGAGTACGACGCCCCCACCCCAGCGTCGGGACCGGTGTAGGTGCGCTGTAGACCAGGGTCGAGTCCCTCGTAGGGCGACCACTTCACCCACTCGTGAAAGTTGTCGATCAGTCCGTGCACGGTTGCGGCGTCGGCCCGGACGAGGGCCGATCGCTCGACGAGTACCGGGTGGGTTTCGCTGGCCATGACGGTTCCTTCATTTTCTTTTGCACAAGCAGAAGATGTGCCCCGCGGGATCGCGGTACACCCAGAACGAGGACTGCGCGTGGTCGATGAGTGTCGCCCCCGCGTCGACGACGAAGTCCCGTGCTTGTTCCATGTCGTCGACCACCAGGTCGAGATGGATCTTGATGCCCTCGCTCGGCCAGTCGATCGGGGTGAAGTCCGGTGCCCGCTGAAACGCCAGGCGGAGTTCACCGGGACCATGGACGACCACCCAGTCGCCGTCGTCGTCCACCGATCCCCAGCCGAGGATGGTGCTGTAGAAGCGAGCCAGCTCAGCGGGTTCCGGGCAGTCCAGCACCGTGTAGTCGACGGTGATTCTCGGGGGCGTCATGGCGACAGAGTAGCTATCAGCCGCCGAGCGCAGGGGCAATTGTCTCGAACCATGCCTCGTGCAGATGCTGCTCCCAGTGGTTCCACCAATGCACACCGGTACCGGTGATCTTCACGTTGGGTCGCCCGCCTGCGGCCTGCAGCAACGGAACGAATGCACGGCTGCTCATGCCGGCGGCGGTCTCCAGCGGAACCATCTGCGCGAACTTGACCGGGTCGAAGCTGCTGCTGGCCGGGTTGAACACAGGGTCCGTAGCCGGTGAGCCGCTCCCCGAAGAGACGAAGACTGCCGTGTTGCGCAATGCGCCGACGTTGAGGGACGGGTCGTTGCGGATCCAGTCCGCGGACGGCCAGCTGCCCCACATGTTGCGAGCGTTGCCGCCCATCTCGCCGACGGCCACCGAGATGCCCTGCGCAAATCCGGGGCTGCTCGCGGTCGGGTAGCCGCTGAACGATGCCACCGCCTTGTAGAAATCCGGACGATGCGCGGCCAGGTTGAGCGCGGAGGTTCCGCTCATCGACAGTCCTGCGACGGCATTGTTGACGTTGTCACTGCCGAAACGATCGGCCATGACGGGCGGCAGTTCCTGAGTGAGGAAGGTTTCCCACTTCACTCGTCCGAGCTTGGGGTCGTCGCGCTGCCAGTCGGAGTAGAAGGTTCCGCCGCCACCGAACGGAATGACCACGTTGACGTGCTTGTCGGCGAAGAAGCTCTCGACGTCGGTCTCGATCAGCCAACCGCTGTTGTCCTCGGGCGCGCGCAGCCCGTCGAGCAGATACAGGGTGGGCGCGGGTCCCCCACCGGCAGCTTTGAGCACCTTGATCGGGATGTCCTTGTCCATCGACGGCGAGTAGACGTAGACGAGCTCGGAATCGGCCCTTGCCACACCGGTCCCCATCAGCACCGTTGCCATCGTGGCTACCAATACCGCCACCACAGCGAGCACCAGACTTCGTATCCGAGCATGCAGCATGGAGATTGTCCCCTTGTTCGTATCGACCGACCGTCTCGGGGAGGGTAACAGCCCGGTCACGGTAACGCTCCTTCTAGCGCAGAGGGCTGTCGACGATCCACCACGCCGCGTACGGGGGCAACCACACCGATCCGGAGTCGTCGACGTGCAGATCGTGTTGCGAGAGCACCTCGGTCGGAGCCGGGATGCCGAGCTCGATCAGCTGCGCGTGGGGAAAGGGTCGATGGTCGGCCGTCACGTTGTACAGGCCGACCAGGGTGCCGCTCGGATGACGCCTGCGCACGACGAGCAGACCCTCGTCCGATTCGGTCTGCACGTCCACCGGTGCCTCGGCGTGCAGCATCGGCAGACCGGCGCGTACCTTCGCGATTCGAGCGATACCGTCGAACACCCGCTGCGCGTCGCTTCCCTGCTCGAACCGACCGGCGCGGTCGGCGTCGGTGACGCGGGGGCGATGCACCCACCTGTTGTCCTCGGCATGAGCCGGTTCGTCCGCCCAGTTCGGGTCTCCCGGGGAGCCGAGCTCGTCCCCGCTCCACACGACGGGAATACCGCCCCAACCGGCAATGATGGCGTGCGACAGAAAGATTCGCCCGAACGCGCCGTCGGGATCCAGGCGTGACGGGCCCAGGCCGGTGAGCGCGGCCGCGGTTCCACTGATCCGGCGGTCGCCGGTGTCGGGGTTGTACTGGAACACGAGACCTTCGGCCCAGGAGCCCTCGAATTCACCGGAGTACCAGTCGGCCAGAAAGTGCCGATGCCCTGCGCCCGAAAGTCCGAGTGACGCTGCGTCGCCGTCGTCGATGGCCCAGCCGATGTCGTCGTGGCAGCGAACGTAGGTCACCCAGGTTCCACTCGGCGGTGTCGGGGGCAGCGACGCCAACGCGTGACGCGCCAAAGCCGTACTGCCCGTAGCCAACATCGACCAGACCTGCACCATCAACGAGTTGTGGTAGGCGATGTCCGAGACTCGTCCGGTGTGCCGCCCCTGGCCCAGGTACGGCAGCAGATCGCGGGGTCCGACGATCGCCTCGGCCTTGAACAACGTGGCCGGAGCGGCGAGTCGAGCGGTGGCGCGCAGGGCCTGGGTGACCGCATGCACCTCGGGTTGATTCTGGCAGTTGGTGCCGAGCCGCTTCCAGAGGAACGCGATCGCGTCGAGGCGCAGCACCTCCACCCCCAGGTTGGCCAGATGCAGCACCACGCTCGCGAACTCCTGCAGCACAGCAGGATTGGCCCAGTTCAGATCCCACTGCCATTCGTTGAACGTCGTCCACACCCATTCGCCGAGCTCGTCGTCGAACGTGAAGCTGCCGGGAGCGAAGTCGGGAAATACCTCGGGGAGAGTGCGCTCGTACGAGTCCGGAGTGGTCCGATCGGGATAGATCAGGAAGTAGTCACGGTATTTCGGATCACCGGCACGCGCCTTGGCTGCCCACTCGTGCTCGCGAGCAACGTGATTGAGAACCAGGTCGACCACCAGGCTGATACCGCGTTGACGCAGCGTCTGCGCGAGGGTGCGCAGATCCTCGTTGGTGCCCAAGTCTTCTCGCACGGCGCGGTAGTCCATCACCGCGTATCCGCCGTCGTTGTCGCCGGGCCTTGGCTGCAGCAACGGCATCAGGTGCAGGTAGGTGACACCGAGGTCGGTCAGATGGTCGAGCCGCTCGCCGACCCCGCGCAGCGTCTGTCCGTACCGGTCGACGTAACAGGCGTAGCCGAACATGTCGGGCTGCTGAAACCAGTCGGGCTCGAGCAGTCGACGCTGATCCAGCCTGTGCAGATCCTCGGCTCGGGCGGCATAGGCGCGAGCGGCGATGTCCACCAGTCCGGCCGCCACGGCGTCGGGATCGGGATAGACCGCAGTGACCGCGTCGTGCAGATCGGGAAACCACTGCTCGAGACGCAACTCGAACGTCTCGCGTCGGTGTGCGGGAAGTTCGGCGAGTATCTCGCGGGTGACGTCGGAGACGGCGGGGTGAACCATGGACTCATTCTGGCATCGACCCCAGCGTGCGGACGCGCATACATCCGGTTACCGCGGGGTATCAGAGCGGCATGTCATTGCTGAGCCGCTCGGTCGACACGATCCTCGACAGAGCAATCGTTCCCGGATACTCCCGCATCGGTGCCACGGTGCGTCGACGATTCTGGGCCGCGGATCCGACGCCGTTCCCCTCCCCCATCGACATGGTGGTGACCGGCGCGTCGTCCGGTTTGGGAGCCGCCACCGCGAAAGAACTCGCACGGCTCGGGGCTCGGGTGCACATGGTCGGCCGATCCGCCGACCGACTCGAGTCCGCCGCCGCGGCCATCAGAACCGAGGTGCCCGACGCCTCTCTCGTAGTGCACGAGTGCGACATCAGCGATCTCGATTCCGTGGCGGCGTTGATCGCGACGTTGGCCTCCGAGCTCACGGCCGTGCACGCGCTCGTACATTGCGCCGGGGTGATGCCGGATGGACGGCAACTCTCTGCGCAGGGACACGAATCCGCTTTCGCTACCCACGTTCTCGGGCCGGTCGCGTTGACCGTGGGATTGCGCGAGCTCTTCGACGCCGGATCGCGAGTTGTGTTCGTCTCGAGCGGCGGCATGTATGCGGTGCCGCTGCAGAACTCGGACTTCGAGTACGAGAACGGCAAGTACTCCGGTATGACCGCCTACGCTCGCACCAAGCGCATGCAGGTGGTGGTGGCCGAGCAACTGGCCGAACGCTTTTCACTCGAAGACGATCCGGTGGTGCACAGCATGCACCCCGGCTGGGCGTCGACTCCCGGCGTCACCGGATCGATGCCTCTGTTCGGTTCGGTGATGAAGCCGATTCTTCGCAGCGCCGACGACGGGGCCGATACCATCGTCTGGCTCGTGGCAGCCGATCCCGCGTTGACCAGCACCGGCACATTTTGGCACGACCGTGCGCCGCGCCCGACTCATTACCCCTCCTGGCGTGGAGATTCACCTCGCGTGCGAGAGGCATTGTGGGCCAGCGTGGTCGAGGCAACGGGAATCGAGATCGAACCCGCGGCCGGTGACTCACAGACCGAGTAGGTCGGCCGATCTGCGCAACCGCATCAGCACCTGAAGATCGAGGGCATCGTCCGGGTCGCGCCACTGTGTACCGATGAGTCGGTCGATCGCCTCGAGTCGTTGATAGAGCGTGTTGACGTGTACACCCAGGCTCGACGCCGTAGCCGAATGGTGCCGTCCGTGTGCGAGATACACCGACAGCGTCTCCATCAGCGGGACCCCGCGCTTGTTCTGCTCCGCCATCAAGGGGCCGAGCAGTTCCTCGGTGAGCTCGTCCAAGTGCTCACGGGCCATGTGGCTGAGCAGGATTCGATAGATCCCCAGACCGCGGGCCGAGGACACTTCCCCGTCCCTGCCCAGAGTCGTCAGAACATCGACGGTCTGTTGCGCCTCACGGAACGCTGTTGCCAGGGCGTCGGCACCCCGGGCGGGCTCGGAGATTCCCACCGTCGCACGGGTGGAGATCATGCGGCGAACGGCAGCCGCCTCTCGGGCCGGCACGACCAGTAGAACCCTCGAACCCTGCTCCGCCACAACCGAACCCGGAGGTAGTGCAATAGCCTCGAACTCAGATCTCGACGCATTCCCTTGCCCCACTGCGACGCAGTACGTCACGTCCGGCGTCAGTCCGGCACGGTGGAACTGCCTGCGTTCGTCATCGGGTGACGAGGTGGGATGAAGGAGCAGATCCACCAGAAAGGCGTCCTGCGCGCGGCGTGCAGATTCCGCTGCTGCACGCTCCTCGGCCAGCGACAACGCAATGGCCGGCGCGGCCCGATCGAGAAGCAAACGGGTTTGATGGTCCTCGGGTCCGACGGAGATCAACACACCCAGGAAGTGACCAGCAGCCACCACCCGATGAGCGGTCATCGCGTCGTCGACGGCCGTTTCCGCGCCCGCCCTACAGCGGTCGACGAGGGTTTCGACCGTGGTTGCCGTGTACTCCAGAGCGGCCGGCACGGACCCAACATCCGCCACGAAATACGCCGGGCGTTCGGTGGCCGCAGCGACCTCCCGAACCAGACTCCGCACACCGCCCCCTTGGAGCACGACCTGAGTCAACGTGCGGTCCCATTGCAGAGTTTGTTCCAATTCCGCAGTGCGAAGGGATAACTCGGCGTTGAGAGTTTCGAGTTTGTCGATCGCCCGCACGTTCTCGATGGCGATGGCCGCATGTGCGGCCAGTGCCGACAGCAGAGCGATCTCACTGTCTGCGAAGTCCCGCTCCGACCGTTTGCACGCGAACAGTGCGCCGATCACACGGTCGCCCACCCGCAGCGGTACGCCCAACAAGCCGCGCATGTTCTCCGATCGCGCTGCGCTGTCTGCGCCGGTGATGTGCCGAAAGGCAGGTTCGTTCTGATAGTCGGGAGTCCACGACGGTGAGGCTCCGCGCACGATGAGGCCGACCAGCCCCTCGTCCTGCGCGAGCCTGATGCCCACGAGCTTCGGCGTCAGTGCACCGCTGGTGACCTCGATGACGAACTCGTTCCCGTACACCGAACCCATGTAGGCCAGATCCACGCCCAGAAGTGTGCGCGCCTGGTCCACCACCTCCTGCAGCAGAATCCGGTTGTCTCGCACGGTCGTCAGGCGCACCGCGATGTCGTTCAGCGCCGACAGTTCGGTGCTGCGCTGTTTGCGCTGATCGAGCAATGCGCGCAACCTCGAGGCCGCGTGCGCCTCGGCACCTGGATGTGTTCGACGGTGGGCTTCCAGTTCGTCGATGGAAGCATCGGCCAGCAGCAATTCCATCCATGACTTCACGGGCGACATAGAGAAAACCTACATTGGCCGAGACCCAGGTCACAGCTAGAGTCGAGATATGTCGCTCGTCGAACAGTTGTCGAATTCTCTCCCCGCGGACCGCGTCGTCGTCGATCCCGACGTCATCGCGTCGTACCAGCACGACGAGGCGGAATGGGCACCGTTTGCGGTGCCTGTTGCCGTCGTGCGGCCCCGTAGCGCCGAAGAAGTGCAGGCTGTCGTTCGCGCCTGCCTGGCCCATGGCGCACCCGTCGTCACTCGCGGGGCGGGCACCGGGCTGTCCGGCGGAGCGAACGCCACCGAGGGATGCGTTGTACTCGCCCTCGACGGCATGGATGCGATCAAGGAAATCGACCAGCTCGAGCGATACGCCGTGGTCGAGCCAGGAGTGGTCAACGATCACCTGCGAGCGGCGGTCGCCGAGCAGGGTCTCTGGTACCCACCGGATCCCGCCAGCGCACCGTGGTCGACCATCGGCGGCAACGTCGCCACCAACGCAGGCGGACTGTGTTGCGTGAAGTACGGCGTCACCCGCGATTACGTCATGGGAATGCAGGTGGTCACCGGAACCGGAGAACTGGTGAGGCTCGGCCGTAAAACCGCCAAGGGCGTTGCCGGATACGACCTTGCGGGTCTGATGGTCGGATCGGAAGGCACGCTGGGCATCATCACCGAGGTGACCCTCAAGCTGCGCCCGCTCCAGGATCCGCAGCGGACCGTTGCCGGCTATTTCGATTCGATCGTCGACGCCGGCCGTGCCGTGGCCGCGGTCGCCGCCGCCGGATTGACTCCCTCCGCGTTGGAACTGATCGACAAGCAATGCCTCATCGCCGTCGACGCCTGGAAGAACATGGGCCTGTCGGTCGAGGCAAATGTGGTGTTGCTCGGGCGGATCGACGATCCAGGGCTCATCGGAGACCAGGAAGCCGAGAAGATGCTCTCGTGCTTCGACGAGGCCGGGGCCACGTGGTCTGCGGTCTCGACCGATCAGGAGGAGGCCGATGCACTGTTCTCGGCTCGCCGGTTGGCGTATCCGGCGATGGAGCGCCTGGGTCCGGTGTTGACCGAGGACGTATGTGTGCCGAAGAAGCATGTGCCCGAGATGCTTTCGCGTATCGAGCAGATCGGCCTGCGGTACGAGACCACGATCGCCAACATCGCACACGCCGGTGATGGAAACCTGCATCCGTTGCTCATCACTCCGCACGACGACCTTCCGGCCCGCGAGCGCGCTCAGGCCGCCTTTGCCGAGATCATCGACGCTGCTTTGGAACTCGGCGGCACCGTGACCGGCGAACACGGAGTGGGGCTACTCAAGATGGACGGCTTGGTGCAGGAACTGGATCCGGTGGTGTTGGACATGCACCGCGCGGTGAAAAAGGCACTGGATCCATACGGGATCCTGAACCCGGGCAAGGTGTTCGCGTCCTGACAGCGCTGAGATCCTACGGTTGAGTGCGCAGATTGCCGTTGTGCAGCGCGGTCACCAGCAGACTCGGCAGGCCGTTGACCAACAAGAGAACGGCCACCATGAGGCATATCGCCAACCACGGCTCGGTCAGCCAGAAATGATTGCCGAGCTGTAGCGCACCGACGATACTCAGCATCCATCCGGCAGCCTGGGCACGTCGGGCACGCTGGGCAGGTCTGACCGGATACGAGCCGTTCACGGCTGGCAACCTACGGCCATAATTTTCACGAGATGCGATTCGAGCCGCCACGACGTGGAGCAGTACAGCGAACGTGATGGCACACAACGCAAGCGACATACAGTCATCTCCCCTTCCGACTGCTGTCTACGCGCAGTCTCACGGGACTGGAACGATAGACCGATGACGACCAAGCTGACCATGGACTTCGGATCTACGCTACCCATCGGGTGGACCGAACTCGACCGAACTGCGCAAACGCAGCACTGGTCGGTGTTCAACAGTAAGTTCGGGTTTCGGCCCGGGACCACACCTGAGTCGTGGCCGGCCATTGCCGAGCCTGCACCCTCCATGACATTCGACCTGGACGCCCATACCGTCCGCACGACGGCCTCGTGGTCTGCCCGGGTCGACGCCGTCAACGCGGAAGCTTTGCGCTGCTTCGTCACCGAGTTTTCGGACAACCCGACCTTCGTCGTCCTGGACTGGCAACACCCCGGCTACAGCTTCGACGCGGAAGCGCACGCCGACGCGGCCGAGAACGGCGAGTGGCGGGTCCCCGTCCACCCGGACGGCGATTACTACATTTTCGCCCGCGACGGATTCACCGAAGGGACCTTCGGCCACCCGTGGGAACGCACCTTGTGTGTCTTCGGACCGCGCATGGTCGCCACGCTCGGCCGCACCTTGGCGACATGGCTTCCCACGATCCGCGTCGACGGCGAACAGGTTACGGCTCAATAGCCGTCGGAGGCCGCCGTGAGATCAGAGCATCATTGTTTTCGATCGATGCGTCAGCCCTCGAATCGCTCGATCCGCCACGGCGGAATCTCGCGACGCGGTCGCACCTTGATCGCGCGAAACCGATAGCTGTCCTGATCGATAGCAGGCTCCCACTCGAAGTCGACCTGCTCGCCTACTTCGAGGTTGGACTCACCCCCACCGATGCTGAAACCTCCGACCGAGCGCGAGTCGATGACTTCGTCTGGATGAAGGGCACTGAAGAAAGTCCAGCACCCACCCGGAGTGTCCTCGGAATCGATCACACCCCAACTCTCTTCGCCGTTCCACACGGACACCACTCCGACGGACCACGTTCCAATCCGAATCGGTTCTTCCCAATCCAGATCTGTCACTTCGGTGACGGTGCCGTCAGGGGCAATATCCCAAGCACCGGATGTCGGACGATCCGACTGTGCGACCGGCTCGGTACCCAGCGGCCAGGCGCGAACTGTGAAGAAGCTGTACCCGTACAGAGGTTCTGCCTGGTGCTGCCACTCGAACTCCACCTCCTCGCCTGGAGCCAGAACAGGCAATCCGCGAACAGCGACGGATGCCGACGGCGTCCAACTGCCGCCCGGGGTGTCCTCGGAATCGATCACGCCCTCCATGCCGAGAATCTCCCAGCTCCGGACCCGCCCGCGACTCGTCATCTGTCGAGTATGTCCGGTGTTCGGTGGAAGAGCTGGATCCGGTTGCGTGGAGATACACCGCTCCGTGAATGCGCAGCCGTTCGTCAGTGTGCCACCGGCACTTCCGTATTGGTCTCGGAGCGGACACCCATCCGGCCCCGCAGCACGATCACCAGCACCACCGCCATCAGCATGACACCACCGACGACCCACAAACCGGCCTTGGCGTTGCCGGTAGCGTCGAGAAGCCACCCCGTCACGTACGGGGCACCGAAGCCCGAGGTGTTGCCGACCGAGTTGATGATCGCGATTCCAGCCGCTGCACCCGCGCCGGTGAGGAACGTACTGGGCAGATACCAAAACACGGGGAGCGCGCAGAACACGCCGACGGCGTTGACCGTCACCGCGATCATGGTGGTGAACGGTGAATCCATATACAGCGCAAACGGAATAGAGATCGCACCGATCAGGGTGGGGATCGCGACATGCCAGGTGCGCTCACCGGTCCGGTCCGAGTGTCGACTCCAGAGCACCATCGCCACTGCGCCCACTGCGAACGGCACGGCCACGATGAGACCCGTCGTCACGAGAGAAAAGTCGGTGTCGAACGTCTGCTTGAATCCCGCGACAATGCTGGGCAGGAAAAAACTCAGAGAGTAGAGACCGTAGGTGATGCCGAAGTACACCAGGCCGAGCATCCAGACCCGGACGTCACCGAGAGCGCGCTTGACCGAGCCGCTGATGTGCCCGTCCCTCACAGCGTCCTCGGACTCCAATTCGTTAGTAAGCCAATTCTTCTCGTCCACAGTGAGCCACTTCGCCTGGGACGGTCGATCCGTGAGATAGAACCAGGTGACCACTCCGAGCAGGATCGCAGGAATGCCCTCGAGGAGGAACATCACCCGCCAACCCGACAGTCCGAACAGCCCGTCCATGTACTGAATGATCGCACTCGAAAGGGGCGCACCGAGCGCCGACGACACCGGTAGCGCCAGCATGAACAGGCCCATCAAACGGACTCGGTAGGCGCGCGGAAACCACATCGTCATGTACAGCAGCACACCGGGGAAGAAGCCGGCCTCGGCGATGCCGAGCAGAATCCGTAGCCCGTACAGCCACCCTGCTGTCGGTACGAATGCCATGGCGGCGGCCACAATTCCCCACGACACCATGATGCGGGCGATCCACCGTCGGGCACCGAATTTGTGCAGCGCCAAATTGCTGGGCACCTCGAACAGCAGATACCCGATGAAGAACAGTCCCGACGCCAGACCGAACATCGTTTCGGTGAGGCCCAATTCGTCGCTCATGGTCAGCTTGGCGAGACCGATGTTGGTGCGATCGAGATAGTTGACGAAGTAGGCCAACCCGAGAAACGGGATGATGCGTCGGGCGACCTTCTTGACCACCCGCGTTTCGATCTCGGGCTTCGAAATGACTGCAGGCATGGGCTCGGCTTTCCCTAGAGCGAAAGTGACCTGGACCACACTATGGACCTATCGGGCACGGGTCTATGGAGATATCACCCACCCAAGGCGGAGATTCGAGGGCGAAGTCTCCAACGCTCGCCGAGGGCTGCCCTGTTGCAGTCGAATGCCCACGCTGCGATCCTGTGGTTGTGCGGATAGCTCTCATAGCCGATATTCACGGCAACATCGCGGCGCTCGACGCCGTCCTCGACGACATCGAACGGCAAGGCGTCGACTCGGTGGTGAACCTCGGTGATCTGCTGTCCGGCGGACTGCATCCGCGTCGGACTGCCGATCGGCTCATGGCGCTGAATTTTCCCACCATCGCCGGAAATCACGATCGCTACCTGCTCGAGCAGGATCCCGAGTCCATGGGTAGTTGGGATCGGCACGCCCATGATCGACTCGACGACGAGCACCGACAGTGGCTGGGCTCGCTGCCGTTCTCACTCGCGCTGGATCACGGAATCCTGGCAGTACACGGAACACCCACCGACGATCAGCAATACTTCCTGCACTCGGTGGACGCCAACGGTTCGCGCGAGGCGACCGAAGCCGAAATCCTCGAACGGGCAGCAGGTTTCACGGACCGATCTGTCATCGCCTGTGGACACACCCACCTACAGCGCCAGTGGACTCTTCCCAGTGGCACACTCGTGGTCAACCCGGGCAGCGTCGGCACCCCCGCGTACGACGACAATCAGCCCTACCCTCACGTCATGGAATCCGGGTCGCCGCATGCGCGTTACGCAGTACTCGACGATCGCGGCACAGGCAGCTGGTCTGTGTCTTTCGAGCTGGTCGACTACGACCGCATCGGTGCTGCCGCCGATGCCCGCGCGCACGGCATGAACGCCATCGCCGACGCCCTCCTCACCGGTTTTGTCGGCCCTGCGCCACAAATGCCGTCACACTGATCGCGTGAAGATTACCGACGCCCAGCGGCGACACCGGCTCGTCGCGCAACACTTCTCCGATCCTTCGACCGTCGAAGCCGTGGTGTCGTCCCTGCTCGCGTTGCACGCGACCGACCCGGCGACTGTGTATCTCTCGGTGTTGGCGCGTGCTCGATCGCTGGGACTGTCCGATGTTCGTGACGCGATGTACGAGCGCCGAAGTCTGATCCGCCTGATGGCGATGCGGCGCACGATGTTCGTCGTCGCTCACGACGACGTCCCGGTGATTCATGCCGCGGCGAGTCTCGGGGTTGCACGCACCATGCGGGCACGCCTGGTCAAACAGGTCTCGACGCTGCCCACCGAACCGGTGATCGTCGATGTCGAATCCTGGCTTGCCGCAACGGAAAAAGAAGCCGAGGCGGCGCTTCGCTCGATGGGTACAGCGACCGGAGCCGAGCTGTCGACAGTGGTCCCCGGCCTCAAGACGGCGCTGCTACCGACCACCGACAAGGTGTACGACGTCAGGCGATACGTCACCTCCGAGGTGTTGGTCATGATGGCCGCCGAAGGAAAATTGGTGCGGGTCGAGCCACGGGGAGCATGGACTTCTCGGCGGCATGCGTGGGCACCGATCGACCACTGGTGGCCGGACGGGATTCCTGATCTCGATGAAACCGAGGCACGCGCCGAACTTGCCCGACGCTGGCTCGAAGTATTCGGACCGGCGACGCTCGACGACCTCCAATGGTGGACGGGGTGGAACAAGACGCAGACTCGTGGTGCAGTTTCCGGCCTGGACACAGTGGCGGTCGAACTGACCGAAGGCGACGGAATCATGTTGACCGGCACTACCTTCGACAAGCCCGCCGGCACAAGCGTCATGCTGCTGCCCGCACTCGATCCCACGCCGATGGGCTGGAAGCACCGCGCCTGGTATCTCGGCGAACACAAGGCCCCGCTGTTCGATACCTTCGGCAACATTGGCCCGACCATTTGGTCCGGGGGTCGTATCGTCGGAGGTTGGGCCGTGACCGGATCCGGAGAAGTGGCGACCGAGTTGCTCGAAGACGTCGGCTCGACGGTGTCGAAAGCCGTTGCAGCAGAGACTGACCGCCTCACCACCCTGCTCGACGGCACCGCGGTGGTCCCGTCATTCCCGACACCGTTGGAGAAAATGCTACGGGGAAAGAAGTGAATCAGAAGACGTAGCGTCCCTCGGCCCAGGCACGGGCTGCCGGCGGTGTCACCGCATCGACAGGTTCACCGTCGCGGAAGTAGCTGGTGTGCAGGATTCGACCCTCGTCGACTGCTTCCTGCCACGCTTGGGTCGGTCCTTCACCGAACCAGAGCCACGGGGTGATGTCGTCCATCACGACCACCGACTCGACGGTAGCGAGCGCACGTAAATCGTCGAGGTCTGCGCGAGCACCCTCCACCGAATGGTCGCCGTCGACGAAGATGACATCGAATCGCACGTCCGGGTGTTCCTTCGCGTATGCGGTGATGGTGGTGTGCGAATCACCTTGTATCAGGGTGTGGCGGCCCGGAAAGTGTTCATCGATATGGGCTTTCGCGGCGGCACTGTATGTGTACGCGGCCAAGTCGAAGGACACGACGGTCACGTCGGGTGACGCGGACAGAAAAGCCCAACTCGAGAAGCCTGCATTGAACCCGACCTCACAGATCAGCTTCGTACCCGGCCGGGCGGCGAGCGAAGACAAGTATGCCTGCTCCGCCTCATCGGCTCCACGCTCGAAAGGTTCCCCAGCAGTGGCCGTTTGGTGTACCAATGCCTCGAGTTCCTGCAGACCCATCCACGTTCTCCTATCGTCTGATTCGGAGCGTAGCCAAGTTCGATGGGCGGCGCAGACGACTGCGCTCAACGGTAAGTTACCGATAGGCGTCTCGCCGATGCCATGTTGAGCCAGGAATACGACCAGGTGTGGCGGAACTTGCGGAGTGTGAACGGAATCAATCCGCGTGAACCTGCTGGACTTGCGCGGGGTACCTACCGCTCCGCGAGCAAGCTCACGGCTCGAGCCCCGCGGCCAGCGTCGGCCAGCTCTTTGCAAGCTGGTCGGCCCAGTACGGCCACGAGTGCGTACCAGGGCTGCCCAGATCGAACGTGGCCGGGATGTTCAGCTCGACGAGTTTGTCGCGCAGCAGGCGCGTGCAGGAATCGGTGCCTACTTCGATCGCCCCGCCGATCACCAGCGTGTCGAGGTCTTCGAGCGTCTCGTACCGCTCGTGCGGACCGGGGAGGCCACTGGCGGAAAAGAGGTAGATGGACATTCCGCGCAGCGCTTCTGCGTTCACCAGCAGATCGTGGGCGGCCCAGCCCGCGTTGAGGGGGCCACCGAGCATATTGTTGGCGTTGCCGCCGTAACCGGCGACAATGGTTCGCATGAGGGTTTGCCCGAGTATGCCCTCGGATAGAAAGCACCCGCTGTACGCCGCGACGGCCGAGTACCTGTCCGGGTTCCGGGCGGCAAGCATCATCGCCGACTGAGCGCCCATCGACAGGCCCGCCACACCGTCATTGCCGTTGCCCTCGAACTCCGCGTCGATCAACGGCGGAAGCTCCTGCGTCAGAAAGGTTTCGAAGCGGTAGCGGCCGAGTCGGGGGTCGTCGTTCTCCCAGTCGGTGTAGAAGCTCGCTGGACCGGCAAGCGGGAGAACCACGTTGACGTTCTTGTCACGAAAGAACTCCGCCGCGTTGCCCTTGCGAAGCCAGATGCTGCTCGACGGTTCGTTCTCCCCGGATCCGCTGAGCATGTACAACGTCGGGCGCGTGCCTTTACGCTCCGCGGGGGTCAGAACCTGCACCTCGATGGTCCGATCCATGCTCGGCGAGTACACCGACAGCCACGTCAGCGTCGGGCCGGTATCGATTCGGTTCTCGATCCGCGCCGGCTGGCTCGGTGCAGGATTTTCAGTGTCGATGTCTTGAGCAGCGGCGGGCACGCCCGCCACGAAGGTGAGCAGAACTGCGATCACCACCAGAACCGGCCGCACGCCGAACATAGGACCCCCACTGCCCGCGGCGCTGTGCGACCGCTGTTGTCGGGGCAGTTTTGCACGAAGGAGGGGCAAGAATCGGACTGATCGTCAGCAAATTGTGAAAAATCCGGCATTCAGCCTGTTTTGTGCCTCGCCGATGGGAACAGTTCAGTACGTACCGAGGCCGCGAGCAGCCAGTGTGCTGCCGACCAGTGACATGCTGGGTGACCTACTGATGTCGCGCGTCAAGCTAGACGTTGAAGCGGAACTCCACCACGTCGCCGTCGGACATGACGTAGTCCTTGCCCTCGATGCGCACCTTGCCGGCAGCCTTGGCCGAGGCCATCGACCCTGCGGCTACGAGGTCGTCGAAGGAAACGATTTCGGCCTTGATGAAACCGCGCTCGAAGTCGGTGTGAATGACTCCCGCAGCCTGCGGAGCCGTGTCGCCTCGATGAATCGTCCACGCGCGGGCCTCTTTCGGGCCTGCGGTGAGGTAGGTCTGCAGGCCCAGAGTGTGGAAGCCGGCGCGAGCCAATGCGTCGAGACCGGGCTCCGTCTGTCCGACGGATTCGAGCAGTTCCGCTGCCGATTCTTTGTCGAGTTCGAGCAATTCGGATTCGATCTTGGCGTCGAGGAACACCGCGTCGGCGGGGGCAACGAGACGAGCCAGTTCGCCGATCTTCGCGTCGTCGGTCAGCACCGACTCGTCGGCGTTGAAGACGTAGAGGAAAGGCTTGGTGGTGAGCAGCTGGAATTCACCGAGCAGCTCGAAGTCCAACTTCGCCTTCGCCGAGAACAAGGTCTTGCCGTCGTTCAGAACCGCCTGTGCTGCCAGCGCCGCGTCGAGCGCGGGCTTGCGATCCTTCTTGATCCGCACCTCTTTCTCGAGGCGCGGGATGGCCTTCTCGAGAGTCTGCAGATCGGCGATCGCGAGCTCGGTTTCGATGACCTCGATGTCTGCGGTCGGGTCGACGCGACCATCGACGTGCACCACGTCGTCGTCGGCGAAGACACGAACGACCTGGCAGATGGCGTCGGCCTCACGAATGTTGGCGAGGAACTTGTTGCCCAGGCCTGCGCCCTCGGACGCACCCTTGACGATGCCGGCGATGTCGACGAACGACACCAGCGCAGGCACGAGCTTCTCCGAACCGAACACCTCGGCCAGCTTCTCGAGCCGGGGATCCGGCAGCGCGACCACACCGACGTTGGGCTCGATGGTGGCGAACGGATAGTTCGCGGCCAGCACATCGTTGTTGGTCAGCGCGTTGAAGAGGGTGGACTTGCCGACGTTGGGCAGTCCGACGATTCCGAGGGTGAGGCTCACGATCTATGGAGTCTACTTTGACAACACCACCAGCTCGGACAGTGCCCGGCCAGCCTCGATACTCGACGCACCCAGCGGTGCCAGAACGACGTGATCTGCGCCGGCAGCGTGGTGCGCGGACACTCGCTCGGCGATGTCGTCGACACTCCCCCACACCGCCAAGCCGTCGACCAGACGGTCGCTGAGATCGTCGACATCCGCCTCGGTGAACCCCATGCGCAGGAAGTTCTGCCGATACCCAGGGACCGTGGCGAGAAAGCTCAGCGGTTCCCGAGCTGCAGCGCGCGCCCGATCCGGATCGGACTCGACCACGACGAACTGGTCGACCACCAACGTCGACCAGCCGAGTGCACTGCGCGCCTGCGCCGTCCACTCCGGCGTCACCAGCAACGCGATTGCGCCGGCAGCGCGGTCCCGCGCCATCTCTAACTTCTTCGGACCGAGCGCCGCAAGCAGAAGGTGATCGGCGGGCACCTCGAGCTCGTCGAGGTACTTCCTCAACCCAGCCAAAGGCCGAGCACTCTGCGGCCCACCGAGGCCGAGGACGAATCGACCGGTGCCCGAGAGCTCGTCGAACAGTTCACCGGTCTGCGCAGGCGAGTACACATCGACCGGCACGATCCCCGGAACGATGGTCGCAGTCTCGGTCGCGTGGACCAGATCGGCCAGCCTGCCGAGTCGATCGAGCTGCCCACCCGGCAACCAGACCGAGGTGAATCCGAGTGATTCCAACTCGCGTGCGTCGTCGAGGTGCGACGGTGACACGTCGATGGAAATGCCGATTGTGCCGAGACCGAGTGTGTCCATGGCTACGACGCTAAAACCTCGAGTGTTGTTCAGGTCAAGAGGTGATCGCCGAACTCGGGTCCCAGCTCGCCAGGATCGGCAGTACTTTCGCCGTACTCGACCCTTCCTCGACCGTGTAGACGATCAGACTTTGATCCGGCTCGCTCGGCGACGTCAGAAACTCGATCCCGAATTGGAGGGTGCCCGCCGCCGGGTGCTGAATGATCTTGGTTGCACCTGCAAATTCGGCGACCTCGTGATCGCTCCACCATTGCTCGAAACATGTCTCCGACGAACGCAATTCGTCGATCAACGCCGTCAGGGTCGGGTCTCCCGGTCGACGGGCAAGATCGCGGCGAAGCGCCGCGACCGAGGCCGCCGCGAACTGCGACCAATTGACGATTCGCTCGCGGGCGATGGGATTGCGAAACAGATAGTGGAACAACGAGTGATCAGCGGGCGGTTGCAGACTCAGTACGGATCGAACCAGCGAGTTGCTGGCCAGGACGGCCCCGCTACGCCCGAGCAGAATCACCGGCACATGGTCGAGCGCCTTCATGACCTGTAGCAGCCCCGGATTCGGTAGCTGCGCAACATCCTCGGTGGGCATCGCCGGGGACGCGAGATCGAGTAGATGTGCGGACTCGACCTCATCGAGCTTCAACGCGCCGGCGATTGCCCGCAGCACCTCGGTCGACACGTTGGCCTGACGACCCTGTTCGAGTTTGCTGTAGTAATCCGGACTCACTCCGGC
Organism: Rhodococcus sp. WWJCD1; assembly: GCF_002258735.1. Lineage (NCBI taxonomy): Bacteria > Bacillati > Actinomycetota > Actinomycetes > Mycobacteriales > Nocardiaceae > Rhodococcus > Rhodococcus sp. WWJCD1. Next base: position 24,401 of record NZ_NOXY01000021.1, on the reverse strand, counting down.
CAACGCTGCCAGCTCTTCGCGCCGCAGCCCCGGCACCCGTCGGGCACCGGGATACGTACGAATCCCCGCCTCGATCGGGGTCATGCGGTCGCGCCGATCACGCAGAAACGCGCTGAGGGCGGACCTGTCCTTGTTCACGAATTCCACAGTAGCGACATGGGCGATTGCCAACCTGGTCATGACAGACCTAGGCAGAACGACGCCTGGTTGACTGCCTCGACCGACCGTAGACATAGCGTCATGACTTCTTCTACTTCTCCGCAGCTCCTCGGACGCACCGCCGTCGTCACCGGATCGACCAGTGGGATCGGTGCTGCCATCGCGCTGACCCTCGCCGCCCAGGGGGCATCGGTGGTCGTCAGCGGCCGCGACGCCGAGCGCGGCAAGGCCCTGGCGCACAGCATTTCCGAGACAGGCGGCACTGCGGCCTTCATCGACGTCGATCTCTCGGGCAGCTACCAGGAGCTCCGCGAATTCGCCGCCCGCAGCACCGACGCTCTCGGCGGCCGCGTCGACATTCTCGTCAACAACGCCGGCATCTATCCAGCCACCGCCACCGCGGACCTGCCCGATGATCAGCTCGACGCGATGCTTGCCGTCAACGTCCGAGCTCCACACGTGCTCGTCGGCGAGCTGGCCCCGGCCATGGCCGAGCGCGGTAGCGGAGTCATCGTCAACATCGGGTCGTGGATGGCCACGATGGGCAGCCCCTTTGCCGCTATGTATTCCGCCACCAAGGCAGCCGACGAGCAACTGACCCGCAGTTGGGCTGCAGAATTCGGCCCACGCGGCGTGCGAGTGAACTCCCTCGCGCCCGGAGCGACTCTGACTCCGGGCAACGAGGATGCTCGTCAAGTCCTCGACGCGATGACGGCCGGCACGCCGGCAGGCACAGTGCTCTCTCCGCAGGACATCGCCGACGGCGTTCTGTTCCTGGTCTCGGACAACGCGGCGATGGTCCACGGGACGACCCTCTACGTCGACGGCGGCATCTCGGTGACCCGCGGGTGAGCAGCACACCGCCGTCGACCGGTCACATGGTCGAGACGACCAAGCCGATGAACGCAAGGTAGAGAACGATGAAGGCACCGAAGATGATCAGCGACAGCTTCCCGAAGAACCCGGCCCGATTCGACGAATACTCTGCTCCCTGAACGTCTCCCATCATCCACAGCGGGTGCACCTTCAGTGCGTGGTTGAACGCGGGAATGGCCAGCGGCCAGAAGAAGATGACGGCCACGACGGCCCAGCCTGCATTGGAGGACGGCAGAGCAGCTGGCTGCGGATACGGCTGCGGATACGGCTGCGCGGCCGGAAAGGACTGCCCCGCTGGAAACGACTGTGCGGCTGGGAACGGTTGCTCGTACGGACCTGACATGAGAATTTCCCCCGATTGTTCGATGACGGACAACCAGTAGGACGCCGCACCGTCACGTCTGGTTCCATCGGAGGACGGGGAATCTCAGACCAATTCGGCTGTGGCTGCCGCAAGAGCGACGATTGCATCCCAATCTTGTTCTGCGACAGCCGCGGCCGGAGTGAGCCACGATCCCCCGACGCATCCGACGTTCGGCAGCGCCAGGTACGTCGACGCATTGGCGGTGGAGATTCCACCCGTCGGGCAGAAGCGTGCGGCCGGGATCGGCGAGTGGATCGACTTCAAGAAATTCGCACCACCGGATGCTTCGGCCGGGAAGAACTTGAGCTCGGTGTAACCGGCTTCGAGCAGCGTGAGCACCTCGGATACCGTTGCGGCACCGGGCAGATGCGGTAGTCCGGTATCACGCATGGCCTTCGTCAGTGAAGGCGTGCAGCCGGGCGAGACCAGGAACTGAGCACCCGCGTCGGCGGCCTGCTTGGCCTGGCCGGGAGTGACGATCGTGCCCGCGCCGACGAGGATCTCGGGGACCTCCGCCGCGATGCGCTCGATGGCGTCGAGTGCCACCGGAGTCCGCAACGTCAGCTCGATGACGGGCACTCCGCCCGCCACCAGGGCACGTGCGATCGGAACAGCATGATCGAGGTTCTCGATGACGACGACGGGGATGACGGGTACGCGGTCGAGCAGAGATGCAGTCACGTTCTTACCTTCTTGTGGAGTTACAGGGACTCAGCGCATGACGAACATTGCGCCCTCGTCGGCAGGGCCGACGAGCGCACGCATGCCCGAGAACAGGTCACGACCGGTGCTGGACCATTCGTCCTTGTCCAGGACTCGTCCGGTGACCGGTCGAGCCTCGAACTCGTCGAGCGGAACGTCGATCGACAATGTGCCGTCGAGAGAGTCGAGGGTGATGATGTCACCGTCGAGAATTTTCGCGATCGGTCCCCCACTCGCAGCTTCGGGAGTGAGATGGATTGCTGCAGCAACCTTTCCGGAGGCCCCGGACATCCGGCCGTCCGTGATCAGCGCTACGGACCGACCCTTGTCCTGCAGGATTCCCAGAGCCGGGGTCAGCTTGTGCAACTCGGGCATGCCGTTGGCCTGCGGGCCCTGATAACGCAGTACCGCAACGAAGTCGCCGTCGAGGAGCCCTGCATCGAATGCCTCGAGGAAGTCCGCTTGGTCGTCGAACACTCGCGCCGGTCCGGTGACCACCCGATGTTCGGGTGCCAATGCAGACGTCTTGATGACACACTTTCCGATCGGCCCGGTCAGCATCTTCAGTCCGCCGTCGGCGCTGAACGGCTCGTCCGCGCCACGTAACACGGTGTCGTCGTGGCTCATCCGAGTACCGTCCTGCCACATCACCCCGTCGCCGTCGAGCTTCGGTTCCTGTGTGTAGCGCCGCAGGCCCTGTCCGGCAACGGTTTTCACATCCTCGTGCATCAATCCGGCGTCGAGTAGAGACCCGATGACGAACCCGAGTCCACCGGCCGCGTGGAAGTGGTTGACGTCGGCTTTGCCGTTGGGGTAAATCCTGGCCATCAGCGGCACCACGGCCGACAGATCGGACAGGTCCTGCCACGTCAGCGTGATGCCGGCAGCTCTCGCGATGGCGACGAGGTGCATCGTGTGGTTGGTCGAGCCGCCGGTGGCCAGCAGTGCAACGCAGCCGTTGACGATCGACTTGACGTCGACGACCTCCCCCACCGGGGTGTAGTTGTCTCCGAGGGACGTCAGACCGGTGACGACGTGCGCGGCCTCGCGGGTGAGCGCGTCGCGCATCGCGGTTCCGGGGTTGACGAACGACGAGCCCGGCAGATGCAGACCCATGACCTCCATGAGCAGCTGGTTGGAATTGGCCGTTCCGAAGAACGTGCACGTGCCACTGCCGTGATACGACGCGGCCTCGGCGTCCAGCAGTGCCTCACGGCCCACCTTGCCCTCGGCATACAACTGACGAGCTTTTGCCTTCTCGCCGTTGGGAAGTCCGGATGTCATCGGGCCCGCGGGCACGAACACCGCAGGCAGATGGCCGAAACTCAGTGCGCCGATGAGCATTCCGGGGACGATCTTGTCGCACACGCCGAGCATCAGGGTGGCGTCGAACATGTCGTGGGACAACGCAATTGCCGTCGACATCGCGATGATGTCCCGACTGAACAGGGACAGCTGCATGCCGTCGCGGCCCTGCGTGATGCCGTCGCACATCGCTGGGACGCCACCGGCGAACTGCGCGATGCCACCGGCGTCGATGACCGACTTCTTCAGTACGGCCGGGTATGTCTCGAACGGCTTGTGCGCCGAGAGCAAGTCGTTGTAGGCGGAGACGATCGCGATGTTGGGCTTGACCATGCCGCGCAGCGCTTGCTTGTCGGCCTTCCCTGAGGCCGCGAATCCGTGGGCGATATTGGCGCAGGCGAGTCGGCCACGCGCCGGGCCTCGAGCCCCGGCAGCAGCGATTCGAGCGAGATATTTCGTGCGGTCGGACTGGCTGCGGTCTGCGATGCGGTCGGTGACCTGACGCAGAACCGGGTGAAGTGTGTCCATGAGCATCTCCGATGTTCGGTCTCTCACGACTCAGCCTAGAGCCGGTTAAGTCGATCAGCAACCCAACATATGTTTTTAAAAGTTCTAAGTAGCAATTCTTAGGGTGTTGCCGTAAAAGTTGCCAGTTGGTTGAATGGCGTATATGTCGATGCCGCGCCTGAGCGCTCCACCTGCGACCGCAGGTGAGATCTTTGCTCTGGTTCGCGACGGCGAAGCCGACACCCGCGCCGAATTGGGCCGGATCACCGGACTGTCTCGCTCGGCCGTCGCCTCCCGGGTCGCTGCACTCGCCGGACTCGGCTTGATCATCGAAACCGAGGACACTCAGTCGACGGGTGGACGCCCCCCTGCGCGCTTGTCCTTCGACGTCGACGCGGGTGCCGTACTCGCGGCCGCGATCGGACGAAGCCGCTCGCAACTGGGCGTCTTCACTCTCGGTGGGGAGTTCCTCGCCGGCGATACCGTCGATCAGGAAATCGGCATCGGGCCGGACGAGCTGATGCCGCAGATCACCAAGCGATTGCAGGCATTGCTCGACGAATCGCACCGAACCGAACATCGCATTCTCGGCGTCGGCCTGTCCATCCCCGGCACCGCCGACACCGCGCGCGGGTGCAGCCTGGACTCACCGATCATGCACGGCTGGGACGGAGTGCCACTGGCCCCGTTCTTCGCCGACACCACATCTGCTCCGGTCTTTCTCGACAACGACGCCAACGCGATGGTCCTCGCCGAACGCCGGGACAATCGAGATCGCTTCCAGAACGCCCTCTTGGTCAAGGCCTCGACGGGTCTCGGTGCCGGGATCGTCGCGGGCGGCGCACTACAGCGTGGATCACTGGGCGCAGCAGGCGAATTCGGCCACACCAAGACCGCAGCCGCAGCGGGCGTCGCGTGTCGGTGCGGCGACAGTGGTTGCCTCGAGGCCATTGCCGGCGGCTGGGCATTGGTGCGCGCGTTGAACGAGCAGGGCCGAGAAGTGGGACACATCCGCGGTGTTGTCGACCTCGCGGTCAGCGGTGACCCCGAAGCACGCAGACTCATCCGCGACAGTGGACGCCACATCGGCGAAACCCTGGCCGGAGCCGTCAATCTGCTCAACCCCGAGGTCCTCATCGTCGGCGGCGACATGGCCAATGCGTACGACATCTTCGTTGCAGGACTGCGCGAGACCGTCTACGGAAACGCGACTGCGCTGGCCACCAAGGCTCTCACCATCCAGGCCACCACCCACGGCGACCTCTCCGGGGTCATCGGTAGCGCAGCACTGGTGCTGGATCAGGTACTCAGTGCCCGGGCCGTCGACGACGCTCTCGGTAGCTGACGGCCCCGGAGACATTTCCGTTCGTCGCACTCCAGCGACCGCCGGGCGCAACGCGATGCGTCGATTCGAGGACGAGCACCGGCTGCCCACATAGGGTGATCGCAGTCACACCTGCGATCCTGGAGACCCCACACATGTCACTGAAAGCACCCGACGATCCACACGTCGAACTGCTGAAGACAGATCCCGACCTACCACCCGTCGGCGTCGTCGAGTCACATCCGATGACGCCGATCAAGCGTCTGATGCTCGTCGCGATCGGCCTCCTCGGCGGTGTCGCCTGGACGATCATCGCCATCGTGCGCGGGGAGAACCCCAACGCCGTCTGGTTCGTCATCGCCGCCGTCTGCACCTACATCTTCGCGTTTCGCTTCTACGCCAGGTTGATCGAACGCAAGATCGTCTTTCCTCGAGACGACAGAGCCACACCGGCCGAGATTCTGGAAAACGGCAAGGACTACATGCCGACCGATCGTCGGGTGCTGTTCGGCCACCACTTCGCCGCGATCGCCGGAGCCGGCCCCCTCGTCGGACCCGTTCTCGCCGCCCAGATGGGCTACCTACCCGGCACGATGTGGATCATCATCGGCGTCGTGTTCGCCGGTGCCGTCCAGGACTTCCTGGTGCTGTGGATCTCGACGCGCCGCAACGGCCGCAGCCTCGGCCAGATGGCCCGCGACGAACTCGGCGTCGTCGGTGGTACCGCGGCGCTGATCGCGGTGTTCGTCATCATGATCATCCTGATCGCGGTGCTGGCACTCGTCGTCGTCAACGCGCTCGCCGAAAGCCCATGGGGCGTCTTCTCCATCGCGCTGACCATCCCGATCGCACTGTTCATGGGCGTGTACCTGCGCTACCTGCGACCGGGCAACGTCACCGAGGTCTCGCTCATCGGTGTCGTCCTGCTGCTGTTCGCCATCGTCGCCGGCGGCTGGGTTGCCGAAACAGAGTGGGGCACCGACTGGTTCACCCTCTCCAAGGTGACCGTCGCCTGGTTGCTGATCGGCTACGGCCTGCTCGCCTGCATCCTGCCGGTGTGGCTGTTGCTCGCACCGCGCGATTACCTGTCGACGTTCATGAAGGTCGGCACCATCGCGCTGCTGGCCGTCGGTATTCTCATCGCTCGTCCCGAGATCCAGATGCCCGCCATGACGAGCTTCGCCACCGAGGGCAACGGCCCGGCATTCGCGGGATCGCTGTTCCCGTTCCTGTTCATCACCATCGCCTGCGGTGCACTCTCCGGTTTCCACGCTCTGATCTCCTCCGGCACCACGCCGAAGTTGCTCGAGAAGGAAAAGCAGATGCGGATGATCGGCTACGGCGGCATGCTCACCGAGTCGTTCGTCGCCATCATGGCGCTCATCACCGCCTGCGTTCTCGATCAGCACATCTACTTCGCATTGAACGCACCGGCAACGTTGACCGGCGGCACTCCGGAGACTGCGGCAACGTACGTCAACGGATTGGGCCTGAGTGGCGGCGACATCACCCCGGCCGAATTGAGCCAGGCGGCAGCCGATGTGGGCGAGGAATCGATCATCTCCCGTACCGGCGGCGCACCGACACTCGCGTTCGGTATGTCCGAGGTACTGCACCAGGTATTCGGCGGCGAATCGCTCAAGTCGTTCTGGTACCACTTCGCGATCATGTTCGAGGCCCTGTTCATCCTCACCACGGTCGATGCAGGCACCCGCGTCGCGCGCTTCATGCTCTCCGACAGCATCGGCAACCTGCCCGGAGCCTCGGCCAAGAAGTTCAAGGACCCGTCCTGGCGTCCCGGAGCCTGGATCTGCTCGCTGATCGTCGTCGCAGCCTGGGGCGCAATCCTTCTCATGGGCGTCACCGATCCACTGGGCGGCATCAACACCCTGTTCCCGCTGTTCGGTATCGCCAACCAGTTGCTCGCGGCGATCGCGTTGACAGTGGTGATGGTCATCGTCGTCAAGCGTGGCCTCTACAAGTGGGCCTGGATTCCCGGGGTCCCGCTGGCCTGGGACCTCATCGTCACCATGACGGCGTCGTACCAGAAGATCTTCTCCTCGACCCCGGCCATCGGCTACTGGACTCAGCACTCGCAGTTCCGCGACGCCAAGGCGCAGGGTCTGAGCGAGTTCGGCAGCGCCAAGACACCCGAGGCCATCGACGCCGTCATCCGTAACACCTTCATCCAGGGCACGCTGTCGATCGTCTTCGCGGTACTCGTCCTGGTGGTCGTGATCGCCGGAGTGTGGGTGTGTATCAAGGCCGTTCGCGGAGCTGATCTGCCCGACAACGAAGAGCCGGAGGTGCCGTCGAAGATCTTCGGTCCCAGCGGCTTCGTGCTCACTCCGGCCGAGAAGCAAGTGCAGGCCGAGTGGGACGAGCTGATCGACGCGGGCACCGTCCGTAGACCCGGATCGGCGCACTAGATGCGCGGGCTGTGGTGGTGGATCACCTCGGTGATGGGCGACCACGATTACGACCGGTACGTCGCCCACCTGGCTCGGCACCACCCGGGTCAGGAACCGCCGACCGTGCGTCAGTACTGGAAGGACCGGCACGCGGAAGCGGACCGAAATCCGGGGGCACGGTGCTGCTGACACGGTGCTGTCCGATTTCCGCTAGCACTGGCGGGATCGCGCTGACACAGTAGGTACATGAGCAGCGAACGGCAGGTGCAAGAACTGGACTTCGATCGGTGTTATCGCGCGGTCTCCTCGCGTGACGCACGGTTCGACGGCCAGTTCTTCACCGCCGTTCGCACCACCGGCATCTACTGCCGCCCGTCCTGCCCGGCGCGCACACCCAAGCCGGGCAACGTCTCGTTCCTGGCCACGGCCGCCGCAGCTCAACAATCCGGCTATCGTGCGTGCCGCCGCTGCCAGCCCGACGCCACCCCCGGTTCCCCGCGGTGGAACATCCACTCCGACCTCAGCTCTCGCGCTATGCGACTGATCTCCGACGGGGCCGTCGAGCGCGGCGGCGTCGACGGCCTCGCCAGCACCCTCGGTTACTCGAGCCGACAACTGACTCGGGTGTTGACCGCCGAGGTCGGTGCAGGCCCGCTGGCATTGGCCCGCGCGCACCGAGCACACACCGCCCGCACACTGATTCAGACTACGGACATGTCGATGTCCGACATCGCCTTCGCAGCAGGCTTTTCCAGCGTTCGGCAGTTCAACGACACCGTCAAGGAAGTGTTCGCCGTCGATCCATCGACGCTGCGGCGGGAGGCACACCGCACCGCGGTGACAACCGCGGGTGGAACGGTCACGTTGCGACTGCCCTACCGCCAGCCGTTGGACCGCGGCTGGATCGAGTGGTTCCTTCGTGGTCACGTGGTCGAGGGCATCGAATCGTTCTCCGAGGACGGGGAATACGTCCGATCACTGCGCCTGCCGCACGCCGGCGGACTGGTGGCTCTGCGGGTGATGGACGGATTCGTCAGTGCCGCAGTGACATTGCAGGACATGCGCGACCTCGCTCCCGCCGTCGCCCGAATCCGACATCTCCTCGACCTCGACGCCGATCCACTTGCCGTCGACGACGCCCTGCACGCCGACCCGCAGTTGGCACCGAGTGTCGAGGCCCATCCAGGAATTCGGGCCCTCGGGGTGGTCGACGGCGCAGAGATGGTGCTGCGCACCGTGATCGGACAACAGATCTCGTTGAAGGCGGCGGCCACCCACACTGCCCGGCTCGTCGACGCGCTCGGCGCACCACTCGACCTCGGCAACAACACCGTCACCAGGTTGTTTCCCGAGGCCGCCGTCATCGCCGAACGCGGTCACGAGGTTCTCACCGGCCCTGCGGCCCGCGTCCAGACCGTCATCCGCGTCGCCGACGCCATCGCGTCGGGAACCGTCGAGCTGCATCCCGCGCGCGAGGGTCCCGAACTGGAGCGAGAACTACTGGCGCTCAAGGGCATCGGACCGTGGACCGCTCGCTACGTCGTGATGCGGCTGCTCGGCGACCCCGATGTTCTCCTCGACACCGATCTCGTCGTCCGCCAAGGCGCTGCTGCGCTGGACATCTCGTTGAAGAACTCCGCCCGCTGGGCACCGTGGCGCTCGTACGTCTCGATGCACCTGTGGATCACCGCACTGGAAAGAAGACAACCATGACCGCTACCTCAGCCACCCGAGACACCCCGATCGGCCCGTTCACCACCATCGTCGACGCCGATCAGCGCGTACTCGCGTCGGGCTGGACCGATGACATCGAGGAGCTGCGAATCCTGATTCACCCGACGATGCGACCCGACACCGTTCGCAGTGCCGCCGACCTCGGCACGGTCACCGACGCCGTCGACGCCTACCACCGCGGCGAACTCGATCGGATCGACGATGTGCCCGTCGCGCAACGGTCCGGTGAATTCCTGATGCACGCCTGGGATGTGCTGCGCACCGTCGAACCCGGCGCTCCGGTGACCTACTCCCGATTCGCGGAGCTGTCTGGCCGACCCGCCGCTATCCGCGGTGCGGCGTCCGCCTGTGCGCGCAATGCGGCTGCGCTGTTCGTGCCGTGTCACCGGGTAGTCCGTATCGGCGGTGCCCTCGGCGGATTCCGTTGGGGATTGCCCGCCAAGAAATGGCTGTTGGCACACGAGAGCGCCTGACCGCTGCCGCGTCGGGTGGCGGTGGCCCGCGGCCTAACGGTCCCGGGCGTTATGGTTCTTCACGATCCGCCATCCGCCGAATGTGAGGAAGCCCCAGTGACCGAATCGGCAGTGCCAGGAAAATCCACGGCATCCGCCAAGCCCGACAAGGACCGCGGGGACCTCATCGGGGTCGGCGGCCTGTGGCTCGCCAAGTGGTCGCTCATCCTGGTGTCGATCGCGGCCGGAGCCTGGGTGTTCGGTTGGCTGATCGGTCATCTGTGGGTGATCCTGTTGCCGGTCCTGCTCGCAGTCATCGTCGCGACGGTGTTGTGGCCGCCGGCGAAACTGATGATGCGGCTCGGATTTCCTCCCGCGCTGGCCGCGTCGGTCTCGCTCGTGGTGTTCTTCGTCGTCATCGGCGGCGTCATCACCCTGATCATTCCGTCGGTGGCCGAGCAGGCTCCCGAGTTGGTGGACCAGGCGTCGGGCGGAATCGCGCAGGTTCAGGACTGGCTGAAGGGCCCGCCGCTGAACATCGGCGACGACCAGATCGACTCGGCCGTGTCGGCGATCGTGTCGCGTCTACAGGACAGCGGCGAGGTCATCGCCACCGGCGTGTTCACCGGCGTCTCCGCCGCCGGCTCGCTGCTGGTCACTCTCGCGTTGGTGCTGGTTCTGTCGTTCTTCTTCGTCAAGGACGGTCCGAAGTTCCTGCCGTGGCTGCACGGGTTCTCCGGTGGCCGCGCCGGACGCCATCTGGGCGAGGTGCTCTCGCGGATGTGGGCGACGCTGGGCGGATTCATCCGAACTCAGGCCATCGTCAGTTTCATCGACGCCTTCTTCATCGGCCTCGGACTCGTCATTCTCGGCGTTCCGCTGGCACTGGTACTCGCAACGCTGACATTCCTCGGTGGGTTCATCCCGATTGTCGGTGCTTTCGTCGCGGGTGCGCTCGCAGTTCTCGTGGCCCTGGTGGCGAACGGGCTGACCACGGCGCTGATCGTGCTCGCCATCATCGTCGCGGTGCAGCAGTTGGAAGGCAATGTGCTGCAGCCGATTCTGCAGAGTCGAAGCATGAACCTGCATCCGGCGATCGTGCTCCTCGCGGTGACGGGCGGCAGCTCGTTGTTCGGCATCATCGGTGCATTCCTCGCAGTTCCGGCCGCTGCTGTTGCCGCAGTGCTGATCCGATACCTGTCCGAACAGATCGACGCACGCTCGAACGAACCGGACCAGGACGAACTGGAAGACGAGATCCCGCCGCCCGAGGGACTGACCGACGAGCAGGCCGGTCTGGACGACGAGGGCGAGTCGAAGCCCGACAAGACTGCGTCAGGTCAGGACGCGACGACCTGAAGCGTCGAACCGGTGCGCTCCCGTTTGACGTAGAGGCGACTGGGAATGCGCTGGCGCATCTCGTCGACGTGACTGACTACGCCGACGACGCGTCCGCCTGCGCGTAGTTCGTCGAGGACGGCCATCACCTGCTCGAGAGTGTCGGCATCGAGCGTGCCGAACCCCTCGTCGATGAACATGGTGTCGAGTACGACGCCACCGGATTCGGCGGCCACCACATCTGCGAGTCCGAGCGCGAGGGCGAGCGAGGCGAGGAACGCCTCGCCGCCCGAGAGAGTCTTCGCCGAGCGCACGACACCGGTGTAATCGTCACGGATGTCGAGGCCGAGACCACCGCGCTTGCCCCTCGCACCCGCCTCGTCGGAATGGACGAATTCGTATCGCCCCGAGGACATCCGACGCAGTCGCGCCGAGGCCGACTCGGCGACGTCCTCGAGCCGGGACGCAAGAACATAGGACCGCAGCGACATCTTCCTGGCATTCTGACCGCGCCCGGCCACCACGTCCGCCAGGTTGGCGAGCTCGTCGAATTCCGCGCGTTGCGGCGCGATGGCCTCGGCCGCAGTCGACAGTTCGGCGATCAGCCGTTCCAGATCGTCTGCGCGCCTTCGGCATTCCGCTACCGTGGCGGCGGCGGATCTGACCTGCCGGTCCAGCTCGGTACAGGCCTGACGCAGCGGATCCAGGTCCACCGGCGCATGCCCGTCGACGGCAACGATGGTGGGCTCACGTAGTACGTGTTCGGCATGCGCCCGACGCTCGTCGGCGGCGCGGAGTTCGGCCTCGATTCGCTCGACGCGATCGGCGGTCAGAACGGCCCCGGCAGCGGCCTCGACGGAGGCGAAACTCGATGCGGTAACTCGTCGATCCAGCTTGGCGCGCAGCGCATCGGACTGTGCGGTGGCGTCGAGCCAGACGATCCGTGCCTCCTGGATTCTCCGCGCACCGTCTATCAGGGCCTCACGTTCGGCAATTCGATCGATCAGCGACTCGCCCTCGCCCACTTCCTGCGACACCGACGCACGCATCTGCGTCAGCGATTCCTCGGTGGCCGATATTCGCTCGTCCACGGCCACGCGGGACGCGACGAGGTTGTTGAGTGTGACCGTCAGTTCGTCCGTCTCACGGCGCAGTCGGCTCAGTTCCGCCCGCGCCGGATCGGCATCCGCGGCGCTCACACGGGCATCCTGCACCGAACTCGTTGCGGTATCGAGGGCCTGGGTCAGCTCCGCAAGAGTCGCTCCCCCGGTGCGATCGTGCAGCAGGTCCACTGCGAGTCTGGCCTCCGCGACAGCCCCGACCGCCTGATCGAGGGCGGCAGCTGCCTTACGTTCGGCAGCGGCTGCCTTGTCTTCCTGCGCCTTGGTCACCGTCGACGTCGAGGCCGCAGCGGGGTGAGGATGCGCGGCCGATCCACACACCTGGCACGGCTCGCCGACTTTCAAGCGGGCCGCCAGCTCTGCTGCCATCCCGTCGATGCGGCGCTCACGAAGATCGAGCAGGTGCTCCCACGCGGTGTTGTGTGCGGCGGCGGCAGTGTCGCGGGAACGTTCGCTCTCGAGAAGCGCGGCGCGCTTGCGTACCAATTCGATGGCGGATTCGGCGGCCACGCGAGCCCGTTCGCAGCGCTCGTCGAGGCCCGGAAGCTGTGTCGCGGCGGCATCGGCTCGCGCTACCCGAGATTCGGCGGCCGCGATCTTCTCGGGCATCGACGCCTGCCGCTGCTCGGTGCGCTCGATCTGCGCTGCAATGCTGCGTTGTTGTGCTCGATAGTCGACCAGGGCACCGTCGAGCTTGTCTGCTTCGCGTACGACCCCGAGCAACGACTGCATACGTGCGACGTCGGTGGTCCAGTCGCGCACGAACTGCGCGACGACGGTGCGCTCGTCCGCAGGATCGCCCGGCACGGGTGGCCAATGCAGGGCGTCGTGAAACCGCTGCCCCTCCAGCGACGTCGGTAGCTCGCGTTCGGCTGCGGCCAGCGCGGCGGTAGCCGCCTCGCCCGCCGCACGTGCCAGAGACAGATCCGCAGCGGCGTCGGCGATCGGTCCTGCGGCCGCGGAATCTGCCAGCTCGGTTCTGCGCGCTGCTCGTGCCGCCTCCCCCTCGTGGTGCTGAGCGAGTTGCTCCTCGGCGAGAGCACGCCTGCGCTGCAGATCCAGAACGATCGTGGCCTGAGCCAGCGCCTCGGACGCCCGCCGAGCTGCCGCGTCGACCAGCACCGCGCGCCCCTGAGCAAGGGTCCGATTCTGGCGAGCGTCGGTCAGGACGTCGGCCGCCCAGTCGAGCGGGTCCTGTTGTTGGCGGTCGTCGGTGACGGGGTCGGGCACTCCCGATGCCTGCGACACCCGCCCGAGCATGATGTCGATGTTGTGGTGGGCATCGGCGAGATCGGCCGCCAATTCTCGGCGGCGCTGCGCGAACCACTCTTCGACGTCACCGAATCGGCCTGTGTCGAAGAGCCTTTCGAGCAGGCTCCCGCGCTCGTCACTGTCGGCTCGCAGGAATCGCGCGAATTCGCCCTGCGGTAACAGCACCACCTGAAAGAACTGGTCGGCGCTCATTCCCAGCAACGCGTTGACGGCGTCGCCGATCTCGCTCAGCCGGGTGAGGTTCTGCCCGCTACCGTCGAGCCAGGTGAGACTGGCTTTGGCGTGTTGCTTGGTGGTTCCGGTGCTTCTGAGCTTGGGGCGCAAGAACTCCGGACTGCGCACGATTCGGATGCGCCGTCCGCCGAGGGTCGCCTCGAGGGTCACCTTCGGTACCGCTCCCACGGCCGCGTGGTCGGACAGCAGTCGCTTACCCTCGCGGCGCGCCCCTGGCACGGTTCCGTACAGGGCAAACGCCACGGCGTCGAGAACCGTCGTCTTGCCGGCCCCCGTGTGCCCGTGCAACAAGAAGAGCCCATCGGCTCCGAGCGCATCGAAATCGACCGTCTCGGTACCCGCGAAGGGTCCGAAGGCGGTGATCTCGAGCGAGTGCAGCCTCATGCAGCACCGCGGTCTGCGGTAGCTCCGTCGGTGACCTCGTCCTCGCGCTGTACCGACGCCAGAGCGCGGGCCAGCAATGCGGACTCCGCTGCGGTGGGTTCGCTACGCATGTCCGTCAGGAACGAGGTGGCAATGGCGAGATCACTGCGACCGCGCACCCGGTCGCGGTAGCGAAGCTCTCCCGACCCCTCGGGGCGACGCCACTCGAGGTGTATCGCGTGCCGAAACCGCTGCTGCAGCAACCGCATTGCGTCCACCGGACGGACGTCGTCGGTGAGCACGGCAGAGACGTAGTGGTCCTCGACATCGGAATAGGTTGCGTCCGAGAGCAATTCCTCGACCGTACCTTCGATGCGGGCGAGCCCGCGCACCACCGGCAGGTCCACTCGCTCGACGCTGCCGAGTCCGTTCGCGTCGAGTTCGAGAATCCACACGGCCTTGCGGTGCGATCGCTCGCCGAACGAATACGGCAGAGGAGACCCGGAGTACCGCACTCGGTCGGTGAGAATCTGCGGAGAATGCAGATGACCGAGCGCGACGTAGTCGACTCCGTCGAACGCCGACGCCGGTGCGGTTTCGATGCCACCGGAGGAAATGGACCGCTCCGATCCGGTCGCCTCACCACCGACGATGAACGCATGCGCCAGCACGACCGACCGAACATGTTCTCCTGCAGCGGCTCTCGCATCGAGGTCGCCGCGAACACGATCCATCGCGGCTCCGAGCACCTCGGCGTGGGTACGCGCTGCAGGAACATCGAGTTCCAGGCGGGTGGTCTCCGGCTCGAGATACGGAATGCCGTAGAACGCAACGCCGCCGTGCTCGTCGTCGATGACGACCGGTGTGGCGACATCGCCCACCCGAGTCATCAGGTGCAGGCCTCCCGCCGAAGCGAACGCAGCACCGGCTCCCAGCCGAGCCGGGGAGTCGTGGTTGCCCGACGTCGCGACGATGACGGCACCCGCTGCTCGAATTGCTTCCAGCCCGCGATTGCAGACCAGCACGGCGTCGGCGCTGGGCACAGCACGATCGTAGATATCGCCCGGTACCACCACCACATCGATCGATTGTGCCGCAACCAGTTCCGCGATGGACCCCAGCACAGCGCCTTGATCGGCCAACAGGTCGACACCGTGAAAGGTGCGACCTATGTGCCAGTCCGAGGTGTGCAGGATTCTCATGCGTTCGACGCTATCGGCAAGCACCGACAAACTATTCGAGGCGCGTCGGCCTGTCGGGAACTGAGGACGGTCAACGAACTCCGCGCAACGAAGTCTGTCGGTACCTTCCTGCATCATCTGTTTCCATGAACATTCTCACGGCGTTCGGCCTGCTCGTGGCCCTCGGCATCGGTGCGGTGGTGGGCTGGTTGCTGCACGCCTCGCGGATGGGCGACAGAGCTGTGCGGGCCGAGGCGCAACTGGCTGCGCTGCGCGAGCACGAAGGCATGCTTCGGCAGTCGCTGAGCGCGGTCAACGAGGATTCCGCTCGGCGACACTCCACCGTGATCGGGCAACAGGTCTCGCACCTGGTCGAGCCGTTGCACGATGCCGTCGATGCACTGTCCGAGCACGTCCGGCAAGTCGAACACAATCGAATCAGGGCCTACGCAGGATTGTCCGAGCAGGTCACCGGCATGCATCGAGCGTCGATGCATCTGTCCACCCAGACCAGCCAGTTGGTGACGGCGCTGCGCGCCCCGCAGATCAGAGGACGGTGGGGAGAGATCCAGCTCGAGCGGGTCGTCGAGCTCGCGGGCATGCTCAAGCACTGCGATTTCGACACTCAGGTCAGCAAGGACGGCATCAGACCGGACATGATCGTCCGTCTCGCCGGCGGTCGTCAGATCGTCGTCGACGCCAAGGTGCCGTTCGCGGCCTACCTCGATGCTGCTCAGGACGATGCCCCGGGCGCTCGCGAGAAGAACCTGCGACGTCACGCCAAACAGCTGCGGACCCACATCGATCAGTTGGCCGACAAGGCGTACTGGGAGGCGTTCGAGCCGACGCCGGAATTCGTCGTGCTGTTCGTTCCCGGCGACCCGTTTCTGGATGCAGCACTGACGTCCGATACCGGCCTGCTCGAGTACGCCTTCGGAAGGAACGTGATCCTGGCCACCCCCACCACCCTGGTCGCGCTGTTGCGCACGGTGGCATACACCTGGAAGCAGGAGTCGTTGGCCGAGGACGCGGCGCGCATCCAGCAGTTGGGGCGCGAGTTGTACACCCGCATCGGCGTCGTGTCGACGCACTTGGACAAGCTCGGGGCCAATCTGGGCAAGGCCGTGGACTCCTTCAACTCCACCGTCGGATCGGTGGACTCCAGGGTGAGCGTGACGGCGAGAAAACTGCACGAACTCGAGCTGTTCGACGCCGAGCCGGTATCGATCGGTCGGGTGGACGGGCGCCCCACACTGTCCGATTCGTCCCGCTACCGGCACGACTTCGGTCATGTCGACGATGCAGTCGGCTGAACTACGGCTAACCTCGAGGGGTGTCTACCTCCCAACGTGCCCGATCCGGGGTACCGCTGGATCACCGATCCATCCTCGCGACTCTGCCCGGTGTGCCCGCGTGGGGTGCCGTCGCGATCGCCGCAGGCCTGACTTTCCTCGGGTTTCTCATCGATGCCGCCCGCGGCACCGAGCTGACCGGCGCGTTCGCGTTCTTCTACATCCTCGGCTGCATCGCTGCCGTGGTGCTCGTTCGTTACCGCGGGCTGTTCACCGCGATGGTGCAAGCTCCGCTGATCCTGTTCGTCGCCGTACCGCTGTCGTACCAGTACTTCACCGACAACGCAGGTACCAGCCTCAAGGACATCATTCTCAACGTCGCGATTCCGCTGGTCAATCGCTTTCCGTTGATGCTGCTCGGTACCGTCGTGGCCGTCGGACTCGGAGCACTGCGCATCGTGCTCAAGCGGCAGAACACACATGCCCCCGCCGTTCGGCGAAGCCAGAAGGCCGAGGGCACCGCTCGTCGAAGCTCGAGGTCCGAGAGTGCAGTACGCCGCACTCCGAAGACCGGTGACGACAAGCCCACCCGTGCGCAGCGACGTGCGCAGGAAGAGCGTCCCGAACGCACCCGGAGACGGGCTAACCCGTCGGCCGATCGCAGCGCCGTCTCCGCGACGGAGGCCACCGATATCGTGTCCGAGCCGTACGTCGGCCGAAGAGCATCCGATTCCCGTTCCAATCCGGCTCCGCGCACGTCACGGGTCGTGGATCCGAGTGCGAGCCCACGCCGCTCGTCCGGGGCGGTACCAGCGCCGCAGAGCCGACACTCCGGAACCGACTCACCTCGGCAGGATCACGCCAGGTCGGAGCACCAGAAGCCCGATTACCAGCGTCCGCAGTACCCACAGGCTCAGCCTCAGCAGCCTCAGGCCCGGCAATCACCGCGGCCGCAGTCGGGCGAACCTCGGTACTCGACGGAGCCTCGCCGCCCGCGGTCGACCCAGGTGCAGCCTCCCCGTGAGGTCCCCGGCCCGTACGCCACCGGCTCCCGGCCCGTCGTGACTCCACAGACCACCTCGTCGAGCCAGACCAGCTCGTCGACCGACGCGAATCAGGCTCCCGGCAACCACTCGCTGCCCGGCGCTCATCGGGACGACATTCCGCCGCATCCGGTGCCGCAGGTTCGCTACCGCGACCGCCACACGGACTGAACGAGTCCCGTGGGCGTCGGCGATCGGGTCGAAGACCTACCGAGCCGGACGAAGTTCGCGGGGAAGTGAGAACACCAGCGTCTCGTTTGCCGTGGTGACCGGCTGCACGTCTGCGTAGCCGTGCTCGGCGAACAGGTCGATGACACCCTGCACCAGGATCTCCGGCACCGACGCACCCGAGGTGATGCCGATGGTCTCGACCCCGTCGAGCCAGGCGAGGTCGATCTCCTTGGCGTAGTCGACGAGGTAGCTGGCCCGCGCACCGGCGTTCAGCGCAACCTCGACCAGACGCACCGAGTTCGACGAGTTCTTCGAGCCGACGACGATCACCAGATCGCATTCCGGAGCCATTGCTTTCACCGCGACCTGACGGTTCTGGGTGGCGTAGCAGATGTCGTCGCTCGGCGGGTCCTGCAGCGTCGGGAATCGCTCGCGGAGCTTGGCGACCGTCATCATCGTCTCGTCGACGCTCAGAGTGGTCTGCGACAACCAGATCACCTTGTTCTCGTCGCGGACGGTGACGTTGTCGACCGACTCGGGGCCGTCCACCAGCTGGATGTGCTCGGGAGCCTCACCTGCGGTGCCCTCGACCTCCTCGTGACCCTCGTGACCGATCAGGAGAATGTCGTAGTCGTCGCGAGCGAACCGCTTCGCTTCCTGGTGCACCTTGGTCACCAACGGGCAGGTGGCGTCGATGGTGCGCAGGTTCCGCTCCGCGGCGGAGGTGTGCACGGCCGGGGATACGCCGTGCGCCGAGAACACGAGCAGGGAACCCTCGGGCACCTCGTCGGTCTCCTCGACGAACACCGCGCCGCGATCGGACAGCGTCTCGACGACGTGCCGGTTGTGCACGATCTCCTTGCGCACGTAGACCGGCGCACCGTGTTGTTCCAATGCTTTCTCGACGGTCTCGACCGCACGATCGACACCTGCGCAGTAGCCACGGGGCTCCGCGAGCAGCACTCGCTTACCCCCGGCGTACGCGGACTTACCCGCGCCGGCTGATTGTGCGATACCAAGATTCAGAGGAACGGCCGAAGACATACCTCCAGGATACGTGTAGGTCGGAACCACGCTGCGTCTCCAGCCTGTCGGCTACCCAAAGTTCACGACTTCGGGCAGTCTGGTGGGCATGACTCGAGTCCCCTTTGCAGCTCGCGTGGCCGCTGGCGTCGCAGTGACCGTGGTAGAAGAGGCTCGCAAGCTTCCCGGTTCCGCCCTGATGCTGCCGATGACGGTTGTCAGTGAAGCGCTGGCCCGCGGTATGCGATTTCAACAGCAGGTGACGGCGCTGGCCATCAAGGGCGATCTGATCATCGCGACCCTGCCGGTTGTCGGCACTCCGCGCGAGGAGCAGCCCGCGTGGGCCTCATTCGACGAGGACGACGACGCTTTCGATACCCCTGTCATCACCGACGACGTCGATGTACCCGATGCGCCGGTGGCCGAGCCGGTCGCCGCCAACGGCCGCTTTGCGCTGTACTCGACGCCTCCGCTGGACGAGCCCGTCCAGGACACCTCGGCCAAGCGGGCTCCGTCCATCGACAAGCCCGAGATCGTCGAGATGATCGACTTCGACACCCTCGCGCTGGCGCAGCTGCGCGCACGGTTGCGCACACTCTCGGTCGAGGACCTCGAAACTCTGCTGGACTACGAGAACGACACGCTCGCCCGCGCGCCGTTCCGGACGATGCTGGCCAACCGAATCACCACCGCCAAGGCCAAGTGAGCACTCCCCCACCTCAGTCCGGTCCTACCCAGCCAGGCGCGAGCACCGCCGAACAGCCATGGCCGGTGCGTACCGTCGCGATGAAGGTCGCCGGCTGGATCGACAAACTCGGCAGCATCTGGGTCGAGGGGCAACTCACCCAGATCAACGCCAGACCCGGCACCCGCACGGCCTTTCTGACGCTGCGTGATCCGTCGGCCGACATGTCGTTGTTGGTGACGTGTTCGCCTCAGCTACTCGACCGTTCGCCTGTTCCGCTGACGGAGGGCGCACGCGTCATTCTCTACGGCAAACTGTCGTTCTTCACCGGCCGCGGAACCATTTCGCTGCGCGCCACCGACATTCGCGCTGTGGGCGTCGGCGAACTGCTCGCCCGCATCGAACGTCTCCGAGCTCTGCTCGCCGCAGAGGGGTTGTTCGACCCGCGCCTCAAGCGACCGTTGCCGTTTCTGCCCGGCACCATCGGACTCATCACCGCCAGGGCCAGCGCAGCCGAGAAGGATGTCCTCACCGTCGCCCAGAGGCGTTGGCCTGCGGTTCGATTCGAGGTCCGCAACACCCCGGTTCAAGGACCTCAGGCGGTGCCGGCGATTCTTGACGCGCTGAAAGACCTGAACGACGACCCCGCTGTCGACGTCATCATCCTGGCCCGCGGCGGTGGCAGCGTCGAGGATCTGCTGCCGTTCTCGGACGAGGCTCTGTGCCGCGCCATCTCTCGGGCCACCACACCGATCGTCAGCGCGATCGGTCACGAGCCCGACAGTCCGCTCAGCGATCACGTCGCAGACCTACGCGCCGCAACCCCCACCGATGCCGCCAAACTCGTGGTGCCCGACGCCGTCGCCGAGCAAGCGCTGGTGTCGGAGCTGAAGTCCAGAAGCGCTGCAGCTCTGCGTAACTGGGTCGAGCGCGAGGCACGTGGCCTCGATATGCTCCGGCACCGACCGGTATTGGCAGATCCACTCGCCTCACTCGAGCAGCGACGCGAGGAAATTCGACGCCTGACCGACGCGGCACGACGCGACGTGCAGCGCGAACTCACCACCCAGGACACGCTCGTCGAACATCTGCGGGCGCGGCTGTCGACGCTGGGACCGGCTGCCACACTTGCTCGGGGCTACGCCGTCGTGCAGCGGGTGGTGGCGGGCTCCGACCCCGAAGTGCTGCGTTCGGTGGACGACGCGCCGCCGGGTACACAGATCAGAGTGCGGGTGGCCGACGGTGCCGTCACCGCCGCAGTGATGGGCCGAGTGAAATGACGAAGGAGATTCGATGAGCGAGAACGAAGACAAGCCGGTATCGGAACTGGGCTACGAGGAAGCCCGTGACGAACTGGTGGGAGTGGTGAGGATTCTCGAGCAGGGCGGGCTCGATCTCGATGCGTCCCTGGCTCTGTGGGAACGCGGCGAGCAACTGGCATCGCGCTGCGAGGAACAGCTTGCAGGCGCCCGCAAGCGGATCGAGACCGCGCTCGCGAGCACCGAGAAGGACGGCTAGGGAACGAGCG
Organism: Rhodococcus sp. WWJCD1; assembly: GCF_002258735.1. Lineage (NCBI taxonomy): Bacteria > Bacillati > Actinomycetota > Actinomycetes > Mycobacteriales > Nocardiaceae > Rhodococcus > Rhodococcus sp. WWJCD1. The sequence continues at coordinate 3,316 of NZ_NOXY01000021.1, read as the reverse complement.
GTTCGGTGGCCTCGAGGATCGACGCGAGAGTGGTGAAGTCCTCGGTGGTTGCGGTGCCGCCCAGCAGTATTCGGACGTCACCGAAATCGGAGACCCAGTAGTTTCGCGAACCTTCCTCGCCGTAGACCACCCAATCTCGACCCGACACGTTCTGTGCGCCCGACGCGTACGCAGTTTCACTTCCGGCCACGAACGGAACCAGCTGTTCCTCGGACGCCGAAGACTGGGTCAGTTGCAAGTAGGCACCGGTACCGGTGATGTATCCGACAGTCGATACCGCTCCGCCGTTGTCGCCGGAGATGGTCGCGCGACTGCCCGAGTTGGGCGTCCAGCCCTCGGGAACACTCGGATTACGCACCGGGAAGCCGATTTCGGATGCGTCGTACTGCAACGCGGTGTTCACGTCGAAGTTGGGGATGGGCCCCTGCTTGGGGCCACCGGGGCTCAGCGAGCACTGGCTGGCCACACCCGCGATCAGCAAACAGGCAATGACCAGCGGAATGAGCGACCAGACCATGTCGCGGTTGTTGTTGAGAATCCGAGGTTTGCTGTTCGCCACTTCACCAGTATCCCCTCTGCGCGGCAGTGCTCGGTCGGCGCGTACCTCACAGTCGACCCGACCCCACCGCAGGCATCACAGAAGTGAGATAATCGCGCCTGGGTAACACCCCACCAACCAGGAGGCTACAAACCGATGACGGCCAGCACCGAGTCCACTCGCGCCATGGCGCCAGATCGCAACCTCGCACTCGAACTCGTACGCGTCACCGAGGCCGGTGCGCTCGCATCGGGCCGCTGGGTCGGTCGCGGCGACAAGGAAGGTGGCGACGGAGCAGCGGTCGACGCCATGCGTCAGTTGGTCGCCTCGGTCTCGATGCGCGGCGTCGTCGTCATCGGTGAAGGCGAGAAGGACGAAGCGCCGATGCTCTACAACGGCGAAGAGGTCGGCAACGGCAACGGACCGGACGTCGACTTCGCCGTCGACCCCGTCGACGGAACGACGCTGATGGCCAAGGGCATGCCCAACGCCATCTCGGTCCTCGCCGTCGCCGAGCGTGGCGCGATGTTCGACCCGTCCGCCGTCTTCTACATGGAGAAGATCGCCGTCGGTCCCGATTACGCGGACGTCATCGACATCACCGTCCCCGTCGCCGAGAACATCGCTCGGATCGCCAAGATCAAGAAGGGATCTGCGTCGGACGTCACGGTGTGCATCCTCGATCGCCCGCGGCACGCCGAACTGATCCAGCAGGTGCGCGACGCCGGATCCCGCATCCGGTTGATCTCCGACGGTGACGTGGCCGGTGCGATCGCCGCCGCTCGTCCCGACTCGGGCACCGACATGCTCATCGGAATCGGCGGCACGCCCGAGGGCATCATCGCCGCCGCCGCGATGCGGTGCATGGACGGTGCCATCCTGGGGCGTCTGGCACCCACGGACGACGACGAGAAGCAGAAGGCCATCGACGCGGGCCACGACCTGGACCGCGTCCTCGACACCAAGGACCTCGTCTCGGGTGAGAACGTCTTCTTCACCGCCACCGGCGTCACCGACGGTGACCTGCTGCGCGGCGTTCGCTACGCAGGCGGCGGTGCGCACACCCAGTCCATCGTCATGCGATCCAAGTCCGGCACCGTGCGCATGATCGACGCCTACCACCGCCTCGAGAAGCTGCGCGAATACTCCTCGGTCGACTTCGACGCCGACGAATCCGGCCAAGCACCGTCCTTCTGATCCCTGAAACCACGACTGGCAAAGTAAGGCTCATGACGCAGACAGACGAACAGCAGTTCCGGATCGAACACGACACCATGGGAGAGGTTCGCGTTCCCATCGACGCACTCTGGCGTGCCCAGACTCAGCGTGCGGTGGAGAACTTCCCCATCTCGGGACGTCCGCTCGAGCGCACCCAGATCCGCGCGATGGGTCTGCTCAAGGCAGCCTGCGCACAGGTAAACAAGGACCTGGGCCTGCTCGACGGCGCTTTGGCCGACGCGATCATCGCAGCGGCCACCGAGATCGCCGACGGCAAGCACGACGACCAGTTCCCGATCGACGTCTTCCAGACCGGCTCGGGCACCAGCTCCAACATGAACGCAAACGAGGTCATCGCGTCGATCGCCAAGGCGAACGGCGTCGAGGTGCACCCCAACGATCACGTGAACATGTCGCAGTCCTCCAACGACACGTTCCCGACGGCCACCCACGTTGCCGCGACCGAGGCAGCAGTCACCTCACTGGTGCCTGCGCTGAAGCACCTGCACGAGGCACTCGCCGCCAAGGCTGTCGAGTGGAAGACCGTCGTGAAGTCCGGCCGCACCCACCTCATGGATGCCGTGCCGGTCACCCTCGGCCAGGAATTCGGCGGCTACGCCCGTCAGATCGAGGCCGGCATCGAGCGCGTCGAGGCCACCCTGCCCCGACTGGGTGAGCTCCCCATCGGCGGCACCGCCGTCGGCACCGGCCTCAACGCACCCGACGGCTTCGGCCCGAAAGTTGTTGCAGAACTGGTCAAGTCGACCGGCATCGATGCGCTCACCGCAGCCAAGGATTCGTTCGAGGCCCAGGCCGCACGCGACGGCCTCGTCGAGGCATCGGGCGCACTGCGCACCATCGCGGTGTCACTGACCAAGATCGCCAACGACATTCGCTGGATGGGATCGGGACCGCTCACCGGACTCGGCGAGCTCGCCCTCCCCGACCTGCAGCCCGGTAGCTCCATCATGCCCGGCAAGGTCAATCCCGTTCTGCCCGAAGCTGTTACGCAGGTCGCCGCACAGGTCATCGGCAACGACGCCGCAGTTGCCTTCGGTGGCGCATCGGGTGCATTCGAGCTCAACGTGTACATCCCGATGATGGCGCGCAACGTCCTCGAATCGTTCAAGCTGCTCGCCAACGTCTCGGTGCTCTTCGCCGACAAGTGCGTCGTCGGCTTGGTTGCGAACGTCGATCACCTCAAGACTCTCGCCGAGTCCTCGCCGTCCATCGTGACGCCACTGAACTCGGCAATCGGCTACGAGGAAGCGGCAGCCGTCGCCAAGCAGGCACTGAAGGAAAAGAAGACGATCCGTCAGACGGTCATCGACCGCGGACTGATCGGCGACAAGCTCAGCGAGGCAGAACTCGACAAGCGCCTCGACGTCCTCGCCATGGCGAAGGTCAAGGACTAGCTTCCCCGCTTGCCCCGCCGGACCCCTGAACGCGTGAATGGTCCATTGCATTGCACTGGACCCCGTGGGTTGGACTGCTCAATGCAAAGCCTAGGCGGCGAGGGCCTGAGCTCGGTATCGCACCGGGCTCAGGCCGTCGAGGCGT